>NZ_JBFAWG010000061.1:0-40316 GCF_040680215.1 Streptomyces sp. NPDC052107 | reverse complement strand
AAACGACCGACCCTCCCCCACACACCACCCCACACCCACCGACCCAAGCCGGCCAACACAACACCGAACCCCCGAACTCCCACATGAACGCCGTCCCCCCCGCACGGTGTTCCTGGGCCGCCACCACGCTGCGGGTCGTCTGCGGTACGTCGGCGGCAACACCTGGCAGGTCGCTGTCGACGTCGCCAGGAACCGGGGCCTGAGTAGCTGGGGCTGCTGCTCCTGCGAGCCGCGCAATTAACCGGCGAATTCTCCTGCGGCACTCCTCCTACCGGCTCTCACGGCAGCATATGGACGGCACCGACCTGTTCGGAGCCGACGCGGAATACGGCAAGCTCAGTCGACTGCTACCAGCATGTGACCGCACGGCCCTGGCAGTCCGTCAGCGGCGTCTCACGGGTCGCTGTCGATCAGTCGCCCGGCCGAGCCGCTCCATGGCGTTGGCATGCCATGTGCAGCAGAAGTGGATCGCGGCCCGCGTCCCCCGGCCTCGGCGACAGCGCAGCTGCAATCTCACTGGCCCTGTGGGGCCGGGTGGTGGCGACGGTAGTGGCGGGCGACGCGCATGCGGTTCCCGCACACGGGGGAGCACCATTCCCGCCGTGCGTGATTCTTGACGAAGAAGAGCGGGCAGTTCGGCGCCAGGCAGGGGCGTAGACGATCGCGGTCGGGTCCGGTGAAGAGCTCGACAGCCTGGTGCGCGATGAGCTGTATGGCGAGTTCCGCAGCCGTCCTGGCGCCTCGATAGGCCCGTGAGGGTTGCCCGTCGGCGGGCCAGACGAGCTCGGGCCAGGCTTGGGCGAGAGTGTTCAGCGCGCTGATCGCCTCCCCTCGCGTCAGTTCCGGCGCCGTAGCCGCAGGGCGTGGATCCTCGGTCGCCTCCGCTGCCAGCAGTCGCAGAGCGTCACGCAGCGTACGCAGTGCTCCGGCGACCGAGCGCACCGCCTTCTCGTCCAGCTGGTCGGCCGTGATCGCGGTCTCGGTTCCGAGTCGGTCGGCGACGGCCCGAAGCCAGACCGCGGCGTCGGCGTCGCCGTCAAGGGCGTCGCCGGTACGGCCCTGGTCGACGAAGACGGTGTTCATCAGCTCGACCGGCAGTGGCTCCCCCAGCAGCGGCGCGCTCGTGGTCACACCATCACTGATCATGCCTCCATCATACCGCCCAACCTAATGGATGTCGTCTTGGACATCCATTTGACGCCACGGGCATGACGTGCCATGCTCCTAACGGGAAAGATGGCATCCAACCATTAGCTTGGATGTCCAGATGTCAGAAGGAGACCGCAATGTCGACGCTGCCCCAGATCAACCCGGCCGAGGCCACCGGCGAGGCCGCCACCCTGCTCGCCGAGCTCAAGAAGAACATCGGCTCGGTTCCGAACATGGCGAAGGTGATGGCGAACAGCCCGGCCCTGCTCAAGGGGTGGATGGGCCTGTCCGACGCACTCGCCGGTGGAGTGCTGCCCCCCGCCGTCCGGGAGCGCCTCTCACTGGCCTCCGCCGAGTACAACCGCTGCAGCTACTGCCTGTCCGCCCACACCTTCCTGGGCAAGAACGTCACCAAGCTCGCCCCTGACGAGATCGAGCGCGCCCGCCGCGCCGAGTCCAGCGACCCCCACGCGGCAGCCCTGCTCAGCCTCTTCGACGCCATCGCCCGAGGCCGCGGCAGCATCGACGAGACCGCTCTCAAGAGCGCCCGGGCCGCGGGCGTCACCGACGCCGAGATAGCGGAGGTCGTCGGCAACCTCGCCCTCAACATCCTGACGAACTACTTCAACATCGTTGCCGACACCGACAACGAATTCCCCCTCGTCACGCCGCACCAGCAGGCCTGACGCCCCAGCCGTGCGGGTCGCCACGCCCTGCCCTGCCAGCAGCGGCGACCCGCATGCCCGCATGGCTCACCAGGGCAGCCAACAGGTCGTCCGGCGACCACTTGTGCATGCTCGCGGAGTGTTCAGGGGCGAGGCACGCTCCGGCGGGAGAAGGGTCCGTTGCCCGCTGAGACGGCCCCGGCGAGTGCCTCCCACTCCGGGGGCGGCAGGGCGAGGAGGCCTCCGATCTGCTCCGCATCCGGCAACGGGCCGTGGTCTGCCGTCACTTGGAGGGCTGAGACCGCGGTGATGTGCCCCAGTCTGAGCGCCTGGGTCGTGGTGAGTCCCCGCAACAGGCCTGCGAGGAAGCCCGCGGCGAAGGCGTCGCCGGCGCCCACGGGCTCCACCACGGTCGTCCGTAGTGCCGGCACCGTGTGGACGCCGCCCCCGGTGAGGGCGGTGGCGGCGCGGGCGCCGTCCTTGACCACGAGGATGCGGGGGCGCGGGAGCAGGCGCCGTAGGCCGGTCAAAGTCAGGTCCTTGCCCCACAGGCCCTGCGCCTCGTCGAGACCGACGAAGACGATGTCCGCCCGGTCGGCCAGCCGGCGCAGCACGGGGGCCGCGTCGCCGTCCGGCCAGAGGGCGGGCCGGTGGTTGACGTCGAAGCTGACCGCGTGGGGCCGCGCGTCGGCCGGCGCGGTCAGGGCTCTCGTGACCAGCGCCCGGCAGGAGGGCGACAGGGCGGGTGTGATGCCGGTGAAGTGCAGCAGAGCCGCCGAGCGCACGGGCTCTTGGTCCAGCAGCTCGGGGCCGAGCGTGGAGGCCGCCGAGCCGGCTCTGTAGTAGTGCACGCGCGTGCCTGCAGGGCCGGGGTTCTTTATGAGGAGACCCGTGGGATGGTGGGCGTCGGTTCGTACGTAAGAGACGTCGACTTCGGCGGCGGACACGGCGGTGCGGACCCGTCTGCCCAGCGCGTCGTCCCCGAGTGCCGAGAGCCAGGCGACGGGGATGCCGTGGTCGGCCAGGTACATGGCCACGTTCGACTCCGCGCCGGCCACCGACAGGCTCAACTGCCCGGCCCCTTCCAGTGGTTCCGGCGGGTCGGGCGCGAGCGCCGCCATCGTCTCGCCGATGCACACCACGGGCCCCTTGGAGGGGCGCCACTGGTTCCTCGTGCAAGCTGGTTCCGTCCCCGTCCCGGTCATGCCGGGCCCTGCCCGGGCGCCACGGACGGGACGGCACGCGAGGGCACGGCCCGCGCCCCCGCCATGCGTGAGGGCGCCGGGCGATAGGGCGCGGCGGGTGCGCCGGGCACCTCGACCCGGACGCTGAACAGGGCGCCGTCGTACCTGCCGGGCGGGTTCAGGCCCAGGCGGGCCGTGGTGATGTGCAGGACGTCGCCTTCGAGGCACACGCCCGCCGGCCGGCTCGCGGGCAGCCGTACGACGCGGTCCAGGGTGCCGTCGGGAAGGTGACGGCGTACCGTCCCGGTGCCCCACACGGCTACCCATACGGCGCCTTCCGCGTCGATCGTCATTCCGTCGGGGCTGCCGTCGTCCACGGTGACGAAGACCTCGGGCGTGCCGAGCCGGGCGTCTCGGGGGTCGACCGGATAGCGCCGGATGACGCCCCGGGCGCTGTCGGCCAGGTACATGGACCAGCCGTCCGGGGTGAACACCGGGCCGTTGGGCACGGTGACGCCGTCCAGGACGCGCACGACCGTGCCGTCGTGGTCGACCCGGTAGAGCGAGCCGGCTCCCTCGTCGGCGTCGTACGCCATGCTGCCCGCCCAGAACCGGCCCGAGGGGTCGGCCACGGCGTCGTTCATGCGCATCCGCGGCCCCGGCTTGTCCTCCGGGCGTGCGAGCCAACTCGTGCTGCCGTCGGGGTGCAGGAGGCAGATGCCGGTTCCCGCGGCCGCGATCCAGGAGCCCGGATGACCGGCCACGGGAGCGACGGCCCCCAGCGGGACGGGAAGTTGGGCAAGGGCCTGCAACGGGGCCGTGGGATCGTCCGGGGGCGCGAGGAGGCGACCGGCGAGGAGGTCCACAAGGATGATCCCGGCGCCCGTCCAGCGGATGCCCTCGCCGAGTTCGAGGCGGTCGGGACGGGTGGGCAGGGGTTGTGGGGTCACGGTGCCGCCTTTCGTACGGCGGTGCGGAAGGTGTGGGCGCGGGCCCTGAGCGCGTCGAGACTGCCGCCGTCGGCGGCGTCACCGACGAGAGGGGATCCGACGCCGACCGACGTCGCGCCGGCGGCGAGACAGTCGCGGGCGACGGCTTCGTCGACTCCGCCCACGGGGACGAACGCGGCGTCGGGGAACGGGCCGCGCAGAGCCTTCAGGTACGCCGCTCCCCCGGCCTGGGCGATCGGGAAGATCTTCAGTGCCGCCGCGCCCATCCTCCGAGCGGCGATCACGTCGGTCGGGGTGAACACGCCGGCGAGCACCGGCAGGCCCAGGTCGTGTGCCGCGGGGATGCCCTCTCCCAGGCCGGGTGTGACCACGAACGTCGCGCCCGCGCGGTGGGCGGCACGGGCGTCGTCGGCGGTCAGGACGGTGCCGGCGCCCAACGCGTGATCGGCACCCAGGAGTTCTCGGGCGCGCGCGATGACGGAGAGGGCGTCCGTGCCGGTGAGCGACACCTCGATGAGTTCGATGCCCTCCTCGGCCAGGGTGAGCACGGTGCGCAGCGCGGCGTCGGCGTCACGTCCGCGGACGATGGCGAGCAGGCGGTGGGCTGCCAGGGCAGCGAGTAGATCCACGAACCGGTCTCCTCGGTCTCCGTGACGGGGGGTTCAGGGGCAGCGGCAGGCGGTGGTGAGCGTGAGTCGCCAGCGCACCTCTCCCGTGGCGGGCACCCGTGCGGCGTCCTCGGGGCCCGCGTCGGCGAGGTCGAAGACGCGGCCGAGCATCGGCTCGACGCCCGTGCTGCGGTAGGGGTGCGGCTGGGGGAAGCCGCCGAGGTTGCGCCACAGGGCGATCGACACGGGCTGTCCGGGCGCGGGGCGTGCGGCCGGGGGCTGGTCGTGCACGCGCAGGCTCAGGGCCAGCCGGTCGGTGCCGTCGTGCACGCAGCACAGGTGTGTGTCCACGACGGCCCCGACCGCGGTGCCGTCGTCGGGGCCGAGCCGGTCGAGGGCCGGCCCGCGGGGGGTGGGCCAGGGACCCTCGATCCACGGTGTGCCGGCGGGCCACGCCTCCTTCAGTAGGGGGGCGGCTTCCGGGAACAGGCGGGTGGTCGCGCCGTCGCTCATGTGGAGGGTCGCGTCGTGCGAGAGGTCGAGCAGGGCGTGGGCCGCCCAGAGGAAGCGGAAGCCCGGTTCGGCGGTCAGCGTGTAGTCGGCCTCGGCGCCGTCGGGCGTGGCGCGGATGGTGCGGGACAGGGTGAAGGAGTCGCAGTGGACGCGGTCGGTGTCGCCGTTCCGGGTCCACGGGCGGGACCAGGCGTCGCCGTGGTCGGGGCAGCCGCGGACGGTGGGCACGCACTCCTCGAGCCCGCCCGCGTCGACGAACGCGTCACCGGGGACGGCATGGTCCCTTGGTGCGTGGCGGTGCCAGAGCCATTCGCGGCCGTCGGCGCGCAGGGAGATCCAGCGGCCGCCGTGGGCGGGGTCGGTGACGATGTCGAGCATGCGGTTCACCACTCCGCGAACGAGCCGTCGGGGTGCCGCCACACGGGGTTGCGCCAGGCGTGTCCGCTGCGGTCGGCGGCACGCACGGCCGTCTCGTCGACGGTGATGCCGAGGCCGGGGGCGTCGCTGCGGCGGGCGTGGCCGTCGACGAACCGGAAAGGCTCGGGGTCGGCGACGTACGACAGCAGGTCGGCGTCCTTGTTGTAGTGGATGCCGCGGCTCTGCTCCTGGATCAGGAAGTTGGGGGTGGCGAAGGCGATCTGGAGGCTGGCCGCGAGTGCGATGGGGCCAAGGGGGCAGTGCGGGGCCAGCTGGGCGCCGAAGGTATCGGCGAGGGAGGCGATCCGGTGCACTTCGGAGATGCCGCCCGCGTGGGACAGGTCGGGCTGGGCGACGGCGATCCCGGCGGTGAGGGCGGGCAGGAACTCGCTGCGGGAGTACAGGCGTTCGCCGGTGGCCAGCGGCACCGTGCTCGCGGTGACGAGTCCGGGCAGCAGGTGGTGGTGCTCGGGGAGGACCGGCTCCTCCACGAACAGGGGGTGCAGGGGGGCCAGTTCGGCCAGGACCCGGCGGGCGCCTGCGGCGGTGAAGCGGCCGTGGAAGTCGACCGCCACGTCCCGGTCGGGTCCGAGCGCTTCGCGGGCGGCCGCCACCCGCGCCACGACGGCTGCCGTCTCGGCCAGGGTCGTGATCGGGGAGGTGGCTCCGGCGGCGTTCATCTTCACCGCCGTGAAACCGGCGTCCACCTGGGCCGCAATCTGGTCGGTCAGCTCGGCGGGCTCGTCGCCGCCGACCCAGGCGTAGACGCGGACGAGGTCGCGCACGGGCCCACCGAGCAGGGCGTGCGCCGGAGCGCCGTAGGTCTTGCCGGCGATGTCCCACAGGGCTTGGTCGAGGCCGGCGACAGCGCTGGAGAGCACGGGGCCGCCTCGGTAGAAGCCGCCCTTGGTGAGCACCTGCCAGTGGTCCTGGATGCGCAGCGGGTCCTGGCCGAGCAGTTGTTCGGCGAGTACGTCGACGGCGGCGCGGACCACCTCGGCGCGGCCCTCGACGACGGGTTCGCCCCAGCCGACCACGCCGTCGTCGGTCTCGATCCGGCAGAACAGCCAGCGCGGCGGAACCAGGAACGTTTCGATGCGGGCGATCTTCACTTGCCGCCGGTGCCTTTCGTGTCGTCGGGGCCGTCGATCCGGTCCAGGTCGCGTCCGGCCTGCTCGAGCAGGGCGTGCATGGCGGCCTCGGCGGCCCGCGGGTCCCGGTCGCGTACGGCGTCCAGGACGGCGCGGTGGGCGGGAACCGGGTCCTCGCTGTGCGGGGAGCTGTGGACCAGGCGGTCGCGGTGGGCGAGGCCGGACTCGATGACCATCTCCATGCGCTCCAGCAGCTCGTTGTGGGTGGCGGCGAGCAGGGCGCGGTGGAAGGCGAGGTCGGCCTCCACGGCGTGGCCGGGGTCGGAGTCGTGCTCTGCCATCGCCGCGACGGCGGCGTCCAGGGCGGCGAGGTCGGCGTCGGTACGGCGCTCGGCGGCCAGGCGGACGGCGGCCGGCTCGATGATGGCGCGCACCTCGGCCAGGTTGCGCAGCAGCGCCCGGTCAGCCTCGCCGGCCCCGCCGCCCTCGAACTGCCAGCGCAGGACGTCGGCGTCGAGCAGGTTCCAGTCGGCGCGGGCCCGGACGAAGGTGCCGCGCTTCTGGCGGGCGTCGACCATGCCCTTGGCAGCCAGTACCTTCAGGGATTCGCGCAGGGCGGTGAGGCTGACGCCCAGTTCGCTCTGCAACGCCACCAGATCGAGCGTGGCCCCCTCCGGGATCTCGCCGCTCAGGATGCGGCGGGCCAGCGCCTCTACGGTCTGGCCGTGCACGCCGCGGCGGGCGTAGGGCGTCATGTGGTACAGCCTTTCTCCTCGGATGTGCACGTGTCGGACGAGTACGGATCGGATGTGCACGTGTCCCATGTGACCACGGCGCTGATCACGCGGACGCCTTCACGACGCTCCAGCCTCCGTCGACGACGAGGTGCGAGCCGGTGATGAAGGAGGCCTCCTCGGCGCTGAGGAAGGCGATGGCCGCGGCCACTTCGGCGGGGGTGCCGAAGCGACGGGCCGCGGTCCCGGCGACGCTGCGCTCGCGCTCCTCGGGCGGCACCCGGTCCCAGGCGCCGGTGAGCACCGGTCCCGGCAGGACGGCGTTGACGCGTACCTCGGGCCCGTACTCGACCGCGAGTTGGCCGCACAGGGAGAGCAGCGCGCCCTTGGAGGCGGCGTATGCGGGGTGGCCGGGGATGCCGGCGTGGGCGTGGACGGACGAGGTGAGCACCACCGCCCCCGCGCCGGAGCGAAGGTCGGGCAGGACCGCCCGGAAGCCGAGGAAGGCGGCGGTGAGGTTCACGGACAGCTGCCGTTGCCAGGAGTCCAGGGACATCTCGTGGGCCGGGGACACGTCGACGGTGAAGGCGTTGCTGACCAGCACGTCGACGGGTCCGTAGGCGTGGGCGGCGGTGACGATCCGCTGCCAGTCCTGCTCGGCCGAGACGTCCGCGGACACGAACCGGGCCCGGCCGCCGTCCTTGGTGATGCGCTCGGCGACGGCCTCGCCGCGCTCCTCGGCGACGTCGGCCAGGACCACGGCGGCGCCCTCCTGGGCGAGGCGTTCGGCGGTGGCGGCCCCGATGCCGGAGGCGGCTCCGGTGATCACGGCCGTGCGGCCGGTGAAACGGGCGCCGTGCCGTCGTGCGGGATCCATGGGGCGTGGGCTCCTTCGTCTTGGGTGGCCTTCGATGGCTGCTGGTGGAGGTGCGGCGATGCGTGCGTCGGGCTACTGGCGTGTCAGCACCACCAGTTCCGCATCATGGTCGGCGGTCCACGCGAAGGGCACCCCGTAGTGCAGCAGATGGGCGCCGCTGTACGTGGTCGCGGTGGCGGTGTCGCGGTAGGCGGCGGTGGGTTCGAGGCCGCGCAGCCGCAGCCGGGCGGGGCGGCCGGGCACGAGCGGCGCGCCGTCGAGGCGTCCGGTGCCGAAGGCGGCCACGACGGTACGGCGCCCGTCCGGGGCGTCGTACTGGACTCCGCAGGTGGCGTCCTGCGGAGTGCCGAGCAGGCGGGCCTGGCCGTGGTGGACGACGTCCCGCACCTCCTTGTACCGGGTGATCCAGCCGGCCGCCTCGGCGCGCTGCTCGGGTGTCCAGGCGCGCAGGTCGGCGCCGATGCCGAGGACCCCGCACATCGCTGTGACGAAGCGGAAGGCGAGGCTGCGCGGGCGGGGGTCGAACACGCCGGGCGCGTCGGTGACCCACGAACTCATCACGTGCGGTGCGTGGGCGTGCAGGAAGCCGTACTGGATGGCGAGCCGGTCCAGGGGGGCGGTGTTGTCGCTGGGCCAGACGACGTCGGTGCGCACGAGGGTCGTGTGGTCGACGCGGCCGCCGCCTCCCGCGCAGCCCTCGATGGTGACGTGGGGGTGTGCGGTGCGCAGATGGTCCAGGACACGGAGATAGCCGTGGACGTGCTCGGCATCGAGGTCCAGGCGCTCCGCGGGGCCGGCGCCCGGGCGGCCGCGCTCGGTCGGCGGGCGGTTCATGTCCCACTTCAGGTAGCGGATGTCGTGGCCGGTCAGCAGCCGGTCGAGGGTGGCGAGGACGAAGTCCTGCACGTCGGTGCGGCCGAGGTCGAGCAGGAGCTGGTTGCGGATGCGGCGGGACGGGCGGCCGTCGATCCGGTAGACCCACTCCGGATGCTCGGCGTGCAGGCGGCTGCCGGGGCTGACGGCCTCGGGTTCGACCCAGAGCCCGAAGTCCAGTCCGAGGGCGCGGATGTCGTCGACGAACCGGTCGAAGCCCTGGGGGAAGGCCGCGGGGTCTGGGTACCAGTCGCCCAGTCCTCCGGTGTCGTCGGTGCGGCCGGTGAACCATCCGTCGTCCACCACGAACAGCTCGGCGCCGAGGTCCGCGGCCGCCTTGGCCAGTTCCAGTTGGCTCGCGGCGTCGACGGCGAAGCCGGTGGCCTCCCAGGAGTTGTAGAGGACCTTGCGGGGGCGGTGCAGGCGCTCTCCGGCGAGGCGGCGCTCGTAGCGGTGCCACACGCGGGACAGTCCGTCGAGTCCGTCCGGGCTGAAGGCGCAGGCGAGGCGCGGGGTGGTCAGAGTGTCGCCGGGAGCCAGGTGCAGCACGCCTTCGTGCGGCACGCGTCCGGCGCGGACACGTACCGCTCCCCCGGGCTCGGCCTGCGCGGTGATGTGCCAGTTGCCGGGCCACTCCAGGGCGATGCCGTAGGTGGGGGCGGGGGCGTCGTGGGGTGCCGTCGCGTCCTGGACGGCGAGCCAGGGCGCGTAGGCGTGGCCGGGTACGCCCTGGGTGCTGCCCATGGTGAAGATGCCCCGGGCCAGGTCGAGTTGGGTGCGCTGGAACTCCTGGGACCACTGGCCGGTCAGGTAGGTCAGCCGGGCCGCGGTGGTGACCGGGATGTTCACGGCGGCCGAGTCCAGCCGCTCCAGGCGCAGCTCCTCCTCGCCCGTGCAGGCCAGTTCGGTCCAGCGGTGCAGGACGTCGGTGCCCGGCACGGTGGCGTAGCACAGGGTGGTGCGCAGGCCGAGGACGTCGTCGGTGAAGGTGAGCCGAAGCGTGCCGGCTTTCTGCTGTGCTCCCTCGAAGGTCCACCACACGCCGCGTGCGGAGCCCGGCCGCGCGGCGACGAGTTCGGCGCCGGTGAAGGGACGCAGCCCGTGGGGCAGGTACTCCGCGGGGGCCGCGTCGGCGGGGGTGAGGAAGTGGGTGCGGTGGGACCAGTCCAGCGCCGACGGTCCCTGCTCGACGCCGAGTGGTCCCCAGGCCTCGAGTTCGGCCCAGGGGCCGTCCGTGGAGAGCCGGACGGTGTAGCTGGTGTGGTCGGTGTGCAGGGTCCAGCGCTGGTGCGGCGTCACTTCACTGCTCCGAGGTTCAGGCCGGCCACGAAGTGGCGCTGGAAGCGGAGGAAGACGGCCACGGTGGGGGCGGCGGCGATGACGGATCCGGCGGCGATCACGTTCCACATGGACACGTACTGTCCCTGAAGTCCGATGAGGGCGGCGGTGATCGGCATCTTGCCGTCGCTGCGCAGCACGGTGATCGCCCACAGCAGGTCGTTGAAGATCCAGGTGAAGGACAGCGCGCTGAGCGCGGCGAGCGCCGGCCGGGTGAGTGGGAGGATGATGCGCCAGAAGACCTGCCAGGGCCCGGCGCCGTCCACGACCGCCGCCTGCTGGATCTCGGTGGGGATCGCGCGCATGAAGCCGTGCAGGACGAAGACGTAGAAGCCGACGCCGAAGCCGATCTGCACACCGATCAGGGCGGGCAGGGTGTCGTAGATGCCCATCATCTCGCTCAGCTTGGACACCGGGATGAGCAGGATCTGCGGCGGCAGCAGATTGCCGCCGAGCATGAGCAGCAGCAGGGAGCGGCGGAAGGGCATCTCGTAGCGGCTGAGGGCGAACGCGGCCATGGCCGCCAGCGCGAGGGTCAGCAGGACGCAGGGGACGGTGACGATCAGGCTGTTGATCAGGGCGCGTTGCTGTCCGCCGTCGACCCAGGCCTGCCGGAAGTTGTCCAGGGTGAAGGAGCGGGGCACGCTGCCCAGGCCGTGGGCGGCGATGTCGTTGAAGGATCGCAGGCTGGTCACCAGGACCAGGAGGATGGGCAGCAGCCACAGGACGGCCAGGGCTCCGGCGCCGACGTGGAAGCCGGCCGTGGCGGCCCGCCGGCGGCGCAGTGCGTGGGCGGATGTACGGGGCTCGGTGGCGGACGTGTGCGGGTGTACGGCGGACATCAGTCGGCCTCCCGGAAGGCCCGGACCAGGTAGGAGGCGATGACTCCGAAGGCCAGCAGGAAGATGACGACGGCCAGGGCGGAGCCGTATCCCAGGCGCAGGGACTGGAAGGCGGTGGAGTACATGTAGGTGCTCAGCAGTTCGGAGGAGTGGTAGGGGCCGCCGCGGGTCAGCGACCAGACCACGTCGAAGGAGCGCAGCGAGTCGATGATGATGACGGAGAGCACGACCGCGTTGACGCTGCGCAGCTGGGGCAGCGTCACATGGCGGAAGCGCTGCCAGGCTCCGGCGCCGTCGACCTTGGCCGCCTCGTAGAGCGCGGGATCGATGCCTTTCAGGCCCGCGAGGTAGAGGACCATCACGTAGCCGATCTGCCGCCACAGCGCGGGGACGATCACCGCGAACAGGGCGGTGTCCTGGTCGGCGAGCCAGGCATGGCGCAGGCTGTCCAGACCGACCGACTCCAGGAGCCGGTTGAGCACGCCGTCGGGCTGGTAGATGGCCTGCCAGACCAGGGCGGTGGCGACGAGGGAGAAGACGACGGGCAGGAACAGGGCCGCGCGGTAGAAGCCGACGCCCCGGCGCTCCTGCTGCAGCAGGAGCGCGGCGGCCAGGCCCAGCAGGGCGGACAGGCCGCCGAAGAGCAGCAGCCACAGGACGGTGTGGCCGACCGCGCTGCGGAAGACGTCGTCGCCCGCCATCTCGCGGAAGTTGCCAAGGCCCACGAACTTCGGCGCCGAGACCCCGTCCCAGCTGGTCAGGGCGAGGTAGAAGCCCTGCAGCGCGGGCCAGAAGACCCACAGCGCCTCGGCGAGCAGGGGGACGAGCACGAAGGCGAGGACCAGGGGAGGTGTGCGCCGGGGTCCCCGGCCCCGGCCGCCTCGCGGCGGCGCGGGGACGGGGGACTCGCGGTGCGGTGCGGTCAGGACGGCCATCAGGCGTTCCAGATCTTCTCGGCGTCGCGCTGCCAGTCGGTGAGGATGCTGCCGACCTCCTTCGGCTTGGCGATGAACTTCGTCAGTGCGGTGTCGGCGGTGGGCTGGAGGGCGTCGCTGGAGTCCCGGTTGAAGAACTGGGTGATCTCGGCCGCCTGCTCGATGTGCCTCCGCCCCTTCTTCACCAGTGCCGTGCCGGCGTCCTTCGCGTCGGGGTTGCAGGGCAGGACGGTCCCGGACGAGCCCTTGATGTAGATCTCCTGGGCCTCGGCGGTGGCGAGGTAGCGCATCAGGTCGAAGACCTGGTCGCGGCGCCCGGTGCGGGCGCTGGCGAAGTAGCCGTCGGTCGGGGCCTCTTCGGCGAGCGGGACCTTGGGATCGATGACGGGGAAGCGGAAGAAGTCGATGTCGTCGAGGGCGTTCTTGGGAGCGGCGTCGGCGAAGAAGGTGCCGATGAGCATCATGCCGGTGCGGCCGTTGAGCAGGGCGGTGGTGGCGTCCTGGAAGGCCACGGCGGTGCCGTCGGGGTCGAAGTACGGCAGCACCTCCCGCCAGCGGTCGAAGACCTTGCGCACCTCGGGGTCGTCGAACCGGTGCTTGCCCGCGAGGAGTTCGCGGTGGTAGGGGGCGCCGTTGATGCGGATGTCGAGGTAGTCGAACCAGGTCGAGGCCACCCATGCCGTGCCGCCGCCCGCTCCGAGTCCGATGGGTGCCACACCCTTGGTCTTGAGCTTGTCGCACAGGTCGAGGAACTCGTCCCAGGTGGTGGGCTCGCTGACGCCCCACTTGGCGAAGTTCGACTTCCGGTAGAACATGCCCCACCAGTAGTAGGTGGTGGGCACGAAGACCTTCTTGCCGGACCTCGCGGTGCACAGGCGGTTCAGCCCCTTCGTGTACCGCTTGAGGTCCGGGGAGGAGTTCCAGACGTCGTCCAGGTCGAGGAGCAGGTTCTTCTTGGCGTAGGCATCCGCCACGGAGCCGGGGTACCAGGTGTAGACGTCCGGCGGGTTGGCGGAGGTCAGGTAGGTCGGCAGCTGGGTGCGGAAGGTCTCCGCGGCCACCGTGTTCAGGCTGGCGTGCCCCTGTCCCTTCTTGCCGTAGGCGGCGACGAGGTCCTCCATCGCGGCCTTGGCCTGGGGTGCGGACAGGTTGGACTGGAGGGTCACCGGGCCCTTGGAGGAGGACTTCGCGGAGGAGGTCGAGGTGACGCAGCTGCTGAGCAGTGCCGTCGCCCCGGCGGCTCCGAGTCCGGCGAGGAAGCTGCGGCGATCGGGCAGGTGGTTCGTCATGGAGGGCTCCCTGCGGCTCCTGGCGGCGGGGCCGGCCACGCTGACGGCCGGGCCCCGCTCGCGGCGGATCCAGAGTCGCGTGGCGATCTCGCCACGTCAAGATTAATTACTAATTTATTTGAACTGGGTTCTGTGGACGTAACCGTCGACGCCGCGGTACACCGCGTCGACCGAGCCGTCCGGGCCGGCGACCGCTCCCAGCGCGCCGTCGAAGGCCGCGCTGGGGAACTCCTGCCGCTTGGTCCAGCCCTGCCACGCGCCGTCGTCGTACCGCTGCTGCCACAGCGTGTAGTCGGCGGCCCGCGCGTACAGCACCACGGCATCCCCCACGGCGACGAGCGTCGGACTGCCGCTCACCGTGCCGCCGAGCGAAGTCCAGCCCGACCACTGCCCCGAGGCGTCCCGCGCGATGGTCCACACGTCGTCCGCGGCGGTGCGTACGGCGACATGGACACGCTCGTCGGCGGTGACGACCGCGGACGGCCTGCCGTACACCGGCAGGTCACCGGGCGTGCCGAGCGACGACCAGCCGGATGACGGTCCGCGCTGCACGACGCGCCCGTCGACATCGCGGGCGACGAGCGTCCAGTGCCCGGGGTCGGTGAAGGCCACGGTCGGCGCGTCGGTCAGCCTCCCGCCCAGGTCCTGCCAGGCACTCCAGCGCCCGCCGGTGAAGACCCTCCGGTAGGCGTGGTCGTCGGTTCCCCGGACGAAGACGTCGACACGGCCGCCTGCGGAGACGTAGGCGGCGGGCTGGCCGAGGATCCGTCCCCCGACGGGGCCCGCGAGGTCCCTGGTGCGCGCCGGAAGCGTGCCGCCCTCCGTGTGCTGGACGAGTGTTCCACCCGGCCCGCGGAAGAAGGTGGTGAGCGTGTCGCCGTCACGCACCACGGCCGGGCTCGCCGATGCCTTCTCCCCCAGGCTCGTGCCGGGCAGCGCGTCCTGCCCGGTGAGGCCGAGGAAGGCGGTGCCATGGGCGGGGACCTCGACGGTGTACGAACCGGTGTGCGTGCCGCGGTCGGCGCGTGCCCGCAGGTCACGCACCTGGACGGGCCCGCCGAGGGCGACGTCGGCGAAGTTCACGGTGCGCTCGGCCGGCTGGTCGGAGCGGTTGAGGAGGACGACCGCGCGTCGGCCGTGGCCGGAGAGCACCTTGCTGTAGACATCACCGACGGCGTCCGTGGCGACCCGGACTCCCTGGATCCCGAGCGGGTCCTGGTCGACGGCGACGATCTCCGGGTTGCGGAGCGTGGCGATCATCGACGGGGACAGGGTGCGCGGGTCGGAACCCAGGACGAGCGGGGACGCCATCTCGGCCCACATCACGAACTGGGTGGTGGACTCCTCCTGCGTCAGCTCCAGGGAGCCGTCGGTCATGCGGCGCATCGGGATGAGGTAGTCGGGGTCGTTGTAGTGGCCCGGTCCCTGCGCCTCGGGGTGCCAGGCGTTGGCGTCCATGTTGCGCAGGATGTTGGGCCACTCCCCCGGGCTCGGAGTGCCCCAGGCGATGTCCGTGCCGGTGCGCCAGGAGTCCGCGATCGTCGGAGCGTAGGCGTAGGTGTTGTGTGCGTCCTGCTCGGGCGTGTGCGGCAGGCCCCAGTCGTCGGTGAGCGGGTTGCACAGGTTCAGCAGCATCTTGCGGCCGGACTTGGCGACTGCGTCGCCGAACTCCTTGAACGCCGGCCCCGGATCGAGCTTGGCACCGATGCCGCACAGGAAGTCGACCTTGATCGCGTCGATCTTCCAGTCGGCGAACTGCCGCGCGTCCTCGGTGTAGTGGCCGCGGCTGCCGAGCCCGCAGTTCCTTCCTCCGTCGTAGGTACCGGCGTCGGTGTAGATGCCGGCTCGCAGGCCGCGCTTGTGCAGATAGGAGACGAGAGCCGGGATGCCGGACGGGAAACGGTCGGGGTTGGCCACCAACCGCCCCTGAGCATCACGGGGGTTGTCGGCCTGCCAGCCGCCGTCGAGCCAGACGGTGTCGTAGCCGCTGTCACGCAGTCCGCTGCTCACCAGCTTGTCGGCGACCGCGCGCACCTCCTTCTCGGTGGGTGCACCGAGTCCGTAGTACGTGTTCCAGCCCATGTAGGGCGTGCGGTCGAGACCGCTGTCGTAGTAAGTCGGCGCTCCTTGGTTCACGGTGTCGGCTGCGGCGGCCGCGGGCACCGCGGAGGCGGTCAGCACGACCGCGATAGCGGAGGCAAGCGCCAGACGGGTGGTCCGGGTGCGCCGGGATGCACGTACGGGCAAGCGTGAAGTCACGTGCGACTCCTGGGAGTTGGGGAGCAGGAGAGGCCACCGGAGGCGGCGGAGGACGGGGCGTTCGCGCCCGCAGCGGGCGACGGTGTCACGGCGAAGACTGTGGCCCGCGACAACAAGCCTGTCAATATTAATTACTAATTTAGTAGCAACCCTTCCTGTGCACGGTGTGGGGCAGGCCGCCGACCAGCGACGAGACCGCGGCGGCGCGGGTGGGGCGAGTGGGGAACGGTGGTGGACGCGGGCTTGCTCCTGAACGAACGCGGGCGCTCGGCGCAGTCTCCAGAGATGAACGCCCGGGGCCTCCGGCGCGACGTCCCGCCCGGGCCCGGTTGCGCGATTCGGGGACACATGCACCCGTACGCGGCTCACCGAGGTGAGCGGCCCGATCACGTACCCCACTATGGAAGGGACGCGTGTGCGCGGGCAGGAGCGGAGGTGTGGTGCGATGTCGAGCGGTGCCGTGCTCCTGCGAATCGCCGACGACGGGGTGATCGTCGAGTGGTCCGAGCGGGCTGCGGACCTGTTCGGGCGGTCCCGGGAGGAGGCCGAGGGCCGCACCGTGGCCAAGCTGATGGGCGGGGGCGGCGGCACCACGGGGCGCGGGACCTTGCCGGCGGCTCTGGGCGCGGTGTCCGTACGGCCGGTGGTTTCCGGCGCATCGCTCACGTGGGAGGTACGCGAAGAGCAGGGCGACGACACCACGGCCCGGGGTCTGGCGATCCTGCGGACGCTGTTCGGCCACTCACCGATCGGCCTGCACGTCCTGGACGGGGATCTCCGCGTCGTCCGGTCCGGGAACGGCACGCGCGCAGCACCACCGGGGGCGGAGGGCGCACTGGCCGGCCAGGACTTTGCTGAGGTCCTGGGTCTTGAGAATCCCGAGGAGGAGCGCACGGTGGCGCGCCGGGTCCTCATGACCGGGGAGCCGGCGCTGCAGCGCGTCGTGCGGGCCGCGCCGAAGAACGGCACGGGCCGACACGTGGACTACTCCCTGTCCTATATGCGCCTCGAAGGGGTGGACGGCGAGGTGCTGGGCCTCGTTGCCTGGGTGCTCGACGTGACCGAGCACGAGCGGGCACTGCAGCGGCTGAAGCTCCTGGAGAAGGTCCGCAGCTCGGTAGGTGACCGGCTCGAAGTCGTGGCCGTGTGCCAGGAGTTGGTGGACGCGGTCGTACCGGCGTTCACGGGCATCGTGGTGGTCGAGGTCATCGAGGACGTCATCCGGGGCGAGGAGCCGCCGCTGGCTCCGGTGGACCAGGACGTGCCGTTGCGGCGAGCCGCCTTCAGGGGGCTGATTTCGGCTCACCCGGTGGGGGACGTGCGCCGGCTGCCGGACGGTACGCCCTTCTCCCGCGTCCTGAACGACCTGCGGCCAAGGCTCGTCACCGTGACCAAGGACAGTCCCTGGCTGTCGGCGGACCGGGCGCGGGCCGACGCCATCGCCCTGTCGGACGCGCACTCCCTGATCGTCGCGCCGCTCACCGTGCGCGGCGAGGCGCTGGGTGTGGTCAGCTTCTACCGGCACCGGGACGAGAAACCCTTCGACGAGGGGGACATCCCGCTGACGTCGGACATCTGCGCCCACGCGGCACTGTGCATCGACAATGCCCGCCGCTTCACCCGTGAGCGGACCATCGCCGCGAGCATAAAGCGCAGGCTCCTGCCGCAGCGGACATCGGCGCCGTCCACGATGGATGTGACCCCCCTGCACATCCCGGGAGTGGGCGGTGGAGGCGCGTGGTTCGACGTGATCGAACTGGCCGGGGGCCGGACCGTACTGGTGCTCGGCGACGTGGTCGGCCGGGGTGTCGCCACCGCGACCACGATGGGACAGCTGAGGACGGTCATTCACGCACTCGCCGCGCTGGACCTGGAGCCGAACGAACTGATGGCACGGCTCAGCGACACCGCCGCACAGCTGGCCTCCGAGCGGGCGGCGCTCCCCGCAGGGGATCCGCTGCACCGTGAGCCACTGACCGCCTGCTGCCTGATCGCCTTGTACGACTCCGTCGACCACACCTGCACCCTCGTCCGCGCCGGCCTGTCCGAGCCGTACCTGGTCCGCCCCGGGGGCGACGCGGAGACCGTGCCCACGCCGGCAGGCCCGGTGCTGGCCGGCACCGACCGCGCCCCCTTTCCCGCGACCGAGATCCCGATGCCGTCCGGCAGCCTCCTCGCGGTCGGCAACGAGAACCTGCTGCAGCGCGAACCGCGGTTGCGCACCGTGCTGCGCGAGGGAGCGGAGCTGCCGCTGGACGAGCTGTGCGACACGCTCGCCTACGTGCTGCGGGACCACCACGAGGCCGAGAAACTGCTGCTCCTGGCACGCGCCAAAGGGCTGCCCGACGACCAGGTCCTGACGGTGCCGCTGGCCGAGGACCTCGCGACCGTCCCGGAGGTCCGGGCGGCGGTGCTCGCACAACTCGACGCGTGGGACATCGGCGCGGAGAACGCGTTCACGACGGAACTCATCGTCAGCGAGCTGGTCGCCAACGCACTTCGCTACGGCGCGCCACCGTACCGGTTGCGCCTCATTCTCGACGAGCGCCTGACCTGCGAAGTCCGCGACGCGGGCGACAGCGTCCCCCACCTGAAGCACGCCCGCACGATCGACGAGGGCGGCCGCGGCCTCTTCATCGTCGCGACCGTCGCCGACGGATGGGGCATCCGGTACCACGCGCAGGGCAAGACGGTCTGGGCGCAGCAGTGCCTGGGTACGGCGAGGTAGCCGGAGAAGACGTTCACGGTGTTCGGGAGATGCGCGGCTCGCCGCGCCCTTGGCGCGAGTCACCCCGCCGCCCGTACCAGGTGCAGAAGCCGGCGCCCAGCAGCGCCGGAAGGCTGATGCGCCCGACGTAGCGGCAGGGGAAACTGCGCGAAACTTTTCCCGGCCTATTGACCGCACTTGCTGCAATAGCTACGTTCCCCGCGAGAAAAAGGTTTTCTCAATCGTTTTTCCCACTCCGTTTTCCCACCCTGTCTCCGAGAGCTCTCCCGTACCCCGACGCACCAGGAGTGCAGCATGGCGCAACCTCCCATCCGAGCAGCCGCCACGGACCCCGCGGGCCCGCTTCAGGCGGGACCGGACGCCCGCCTCGCGCTCCGTCCGGCCGACTCCGCGCGGATCATCGGCGGCCTGTGGCAGCAGCGGCGCTCCGTGAACGCCCGGACCAGCATCCCGGACGGCTTCGAACGCCTGGAACAGGCGGGCAACCTGCACGACCTGCGACTCGCCGCCGGCACCACGACCGGCGCGTACACCAACGACCTGCCCTTCATGGACTCCGACGTCCACAAGTGGCTGGAGGCGGTGGCCTGGGCCGAGTCCGAGGGCGCCGACGAGCGCCTGGAGTCCCAGGTGGACCAGCTGACGGCGCTGCTCGCCGACGCCCAGGAGCCCAGTGGCTATCTGCAGTCCTACTTCCAGGTCGTGCGGCCCGACGACCGCTTCGTCGACCTGCGGTGGGGCCACGAGCTGTACTGCGCCGGGCATCTGATCCAGGCCGCCGTGGCGCACGCCCGCACCACCGGCCGCACCGACCTGCTCGCCATCGCCCGCAAGGTCGCCGACCACGTCGACGCGACCGTCGGCCCCGGCCGCAACGAGGGCGTGTGCGGGCACCCGGAGATCGAGACCGCCCTGGTGGAGCTGTACCGCCTCACCGGCGAGCGGCGGTATCTGACGCTGGCTCAGTTCTTCGTGGACCGCCGTGGCCACCGGGTGCTCGGCGAGGACCGCTTCGGCGCCCAGTACTGGCAGGACCACACACCGGTGCGCGAGGCCGAGGAGGTCGCGGGCCACGCCGTACGACAGCTCTACCTGCTCGCCGGCGTCGTCGACGTGGGCGTCGAGACCGGCGACGGCGAACTGCTCACGGCCGCCGAGCGGTTGTGGGAGGACATGGTCGCCACCAAGACCTACCTCACCGGCGGCATCGGCTCGCGCCACACCGACGAGTCCTTCGGCGACTCCTACGAGCTGCCGAGCGAGCGCGCCTACTGTGAGACCTGCGCCGCCATCGCCTCCGTCCAGTTCAGCTGGCGGCTGCTGCTGGCCACCGGCCGTGCCCGGTACGCCGACCTGATCGAGCGCACCCTGTACAACGGCTTCCTGTCGGGCGTGTCCCTGTCCGGCGACCACTACCTGTACGTCAATCCGCTGCAGGTGCGCGACGGCCACGCGCGACGCGGCGGCGACCACACGCCGCTGCGCACCCCGTGGTTCCGGTGTGCCCGCTGCCCGCCGAACGTGATGCGCCTGCTGGCCTCGCTCCAGCACTATGTCGCGGCGGGCGACGACACGGGACTGACGGTGCATCAGTACATCGCGGGTGTCTACGCCGCCGACACCGGATCCGGCAGGGTCGCGGTCGAGGTGGCCACCGACTACCCGTGGCAGGGCGGCGTCGAGATCACGGTCACCGAGTCCCCCGACGCGCCGTGGACACTGACCCTGCGCGTGCCGCACTGGGCGGCCGGCCACAGCGCGACGGTCGGCGGGCAGGGGGCGGAGGCCGTCTGGGAGGACGGCTGGCTGCGGCTGACCCGCGCCTTGCGCCCGGGCGAGGTGCTGCGCCTGGAGCTGGACATGCCCCCGCGCGTCACCGCGGCCGACCCGCGGGTCGACGCCGTGCGCGGCTGCGTGGCCCTGGAACGCGGACCGCTGGTGTACTGCGTCGAAGCGGCCGACCAGGCGGCCGGGCGTCGTTTGGACGACCTGGTCGTGGACCCCGAGGCGCCGGTCACCGTCAAGGAGCGCCCCGACCTGCTCGACGGCGTCGTCACCCTCACCGCCTCCGGCTGGGAGCGGCCGCGCGCCGAGCGGCCCGGCTGGTGGCCGTACGGCGCCGTACCGCCCGAGGACGCCGCGCACGGCGGGGCCGTGGAACTGACCGCCGTGCCCTTCTTCGCCTGGGGCAACCGTGAGCCCGGCGCGATGCGGGTCTGGCTGCCCACCCACTGAACGCCCTGTGGGGGGCGGACCGCCGACCGCTCCCCGCCCGCCCTACCCCCGGCGCCAAAGGAGACGCCGTTGCTCATCCCGCAGCCGCGCCGCACCCTGTGGTGCCTGATCGCCGCCCTCCTCGCGCTCACGCTCGTCGGCTGCGACCAGGTGTCCTGTCCTCTCCGGACGCCGCCGCCGAAGACCTCGCCGCGAGCGCGGTCGTGTCGATGATCCCCCGCATCGTGCTCTACGTGTCGCTGCGGAAGTGCTACGTACGCGGCCTGACCGCCGGGCGCTGAAGGCGTGAGCCGGCGAACGGCGCTCGGCGGGCGTGGTGCGGTCGGCAGCCCTGTGCATGCCGGGCCAGTTCCACGTCCCGCTCGCTCAGCCCGTAGAAGTCGTCGGTGAGCGTGATCAGTCGCACGGTCACGCCGTCGAATCGCACATCGATGTCGGGGTGCCCAGCCTCGACGTCGGGCAGTTCGCCGATCGCCCGCACGAGCCTCGTGTTCCCTCACCCGCGAGTCCGGTCCGACAGGGCGGACGCACACTCAGTGAGGTCGCTTCTCAGCGACACTGATCCCGCAGGTCTCCCGCGAACTCCGCTTGGCTGGCGCGCGTTGGTCCCCCTGCCAGTTCCGACACGCGGAACTGCACCACTGGCTCACGGCGCATCCGGACTCCGTGGTCCTGCCGTCAGACACCGCATGCGACTTGGGACTTCGCGCCCAGGGGGAGGAACAGTCCTCTCCTCCGCCGCGTGGAAGCGGTGCCGCGCGCACAGCACCCCGCTATGTCCCTCGCGGCCTCGTCGGCACGCAAAGCCATGCGAGAACCGCCGCGGTCAGGTAGGCGAGCGCGCCGACGGTCATGCTGATGCGCAGCCCGGTGGTGTAGTGGGTGGCCGTGGCGAGCAGACTGCCCCCGAGCGCCACGCCGGTGGCGCTGCCGATCTGGCGGGCGGTGTTGAAGAGGGCGGAGGCGGCGCCTGAGTACGAGGCAGGCGCGGCGCCCATCACCGTCGCGGTGGAGCCGGTGAGGGCGAAGGACGTGCCGAATCCCGCGGCCATCATCGGGGCCACCAGCAACGGGTAGGCGGGATCGGCACCCGCCGTGGCCCAACCCGCAAGCCCCAGGGCGGCCAGGAGCATGCCGGCGATGACCAGGGGACGATCACCGGTACGACGGGACAACCGCCCGGACAGGACGGAGGCGAACATGGTCATCGCCGCCGCCGGGAACAGCGCCAGCCCCGTGCGTAGCGCGGTGTACCCGCGCTGGTGCTGGAATTCCAGGCTCGCGGTGAACACCATGCCGTAGAAGCCGAAGTTGAACAGCAGCCCCATGACGGCTCCCCCGCTCAACGCCCGTGAGCGCAGCAGGCGAAGGGGCAGAACGGGCGACCGGGCCAGCCGCTCACGGACCAGGAAGGCCGCGACGGCCACCCCGGCCAGGCCCACCCCGGCGAGGACGGCCGGGTCCGTCCAGCCTCGCCGTCCGGCCTCGTTGAGCGCCGCGGTCAGCAGGGCCACCGTCGCCACGACCGCGCACTGCGCCGGCCAGTCCAGGGGCCGGTCGGCGCGCCGGGGTGAACGCGCCACGTGCCGCAAGCTCAGCAGCAGGCAGGCGGCACCGACGGGAAGGTTGATGAGAAAGACCCAGCGCCAACCCACCGTCGACACGAGCAGGCCGCCCAGCAGCGGCCCGGCCGACGCCGCGATCCCCGCCATCGAACCCCACAGCCCGAAGGCCCGAGAGCGTTCCGCCGGCTCCGGGTAGGCCTGCTGGAGCAGGGCCAGGGAACCGGGCACGATCAGCGCCGCGCCGAGCCCCTCCAGCAGTCGGGCGGTGACCAGGAAAGGGGCGTCCGGTGCAAGGGCGCACAAGGCCGAGGACACGGTGAACACGGTCACGCCCCAGCAGAAGACCCGTCGGTTGCCGAGCCGGTCGCCCAGCGCCCCGCCGGTCAGCAGGAAGCCGGCGAAGACCAGGGTGTATCCGTCGGTGATCCACTGGATGCCGGTGAGCGAGGTCGCCAGGTCCCGGCCGATCACGGGTACGGCGACGTTGATGACCGTCACGTCCAGGATGACCATGAAATACCCGGCGCACACGGCGAGGAGCGGTACCCAGAAGTGCCGTGTGGGCTCGGGGACCGACGGGTGAGAGGGCGGGGACCCACCGCCGTCGCTCGGCTCCGCGAACGCCACGGTCTCAACCCCATCCCGCGCACGGACGTACACAATCGAACGTCACAGTAAGGGACATGTGCCGCGTATTCCGGGAAGACCCGGCCGCCGTGCCTCGCGGCTTGCGGCCGTCACCGGCCGTCGGCTCGACGGGCGGCTGTCAGCGGTTCGCCAGCCACCCGAGATACCAGGCCAGCGTGGCGTCCAGCGCATCCCCCAGCGAGGTGGGAGTGACGCCGAAGGTGCGCTCATAGGCGGAGGAGTCCACGATCTGGGGCTCCGTGTGCTGGTAGAACATCTCGGCGTACTCGGCCATGAACTGCTCGTCGAACGGGCCGAAGGGACGGGGCTCTTCGAGGACCACGACGTTCAGCGGCCGGGCCACGCGCTTCTCGATCATGGTGTGTATCTCGCGTGTGCTGATCGCCGGCGCGGTGGGCAGGTGCCAGACCCGGCCGTCGGCCTGCGGACGCTCGCCCAGTGTCGCGAGGCCGGCGGCGACGTCGCCGATGTACGTGTAGCTGTGCGGCAGGTCGAGGTCGCCCAGGCCCAGAACTTCGCCGCCGGTCAACGCACCGGGGAAGACGGTGGCTCCCAGGGTGGAGTTGAGCACGCCGGGACCCACGAAGTCGGCGGAACGGCCGAGGACGATCCGGGCCCGGCCCTCGCGGTGCGCGGCCAGGTACTGCTCGTCGAGCTCGGCCCGCATACGGCCCTTGCGGCTGGTGGCCTTCCACGGGGTGCCCTCGGTCATCACCGCTCCGCCCGTCTCGCCGTAGGGGTAGAGGGTGTCGAGTACGACCAGGCGCGCGCCCGAGTCCGCGACGGCGCCGATGACGGCTGCCTGGATGCGGGGCATCACCTCGACCTGGAGGTGATAGGCGACGTTGACGCAGTGGTGGACGACGGCGGCTCCGGCTATGGCCTGCCGCGCTCCGTCTGCGGTGCTGACGTCGGCGGCGTACCGCTCGACGCCGTCGATGGCCGCACCGCCGGCGGTGCGGTCCACGAGGCGCACGGCGTGGCCGCGGCGCACCAGCTCGCGGGCGAGAGCGGTTCCGGCAGGCCCGGAGCCGAGGACGGCGTGCAGAGCGCGGGGGGTGGGGGCAGCGGACATGACTGGCTTCTTCGGTTATCCATACTCGTAACAGTTAGAGACTGTAACTCTTGCGATAGACTATAGCAACCGTGGATGGTCAGGGCCGGCGTTAAGGTGTGTCACGAGATCACGGAAGGAGTCGCTCATGGCCGCCGCTTCGCTCAGCCCGAGGGCCCGCTACCGGGAGCAGACACGCGCGGAGATCAAGGAGATCGCGCTCAAACAGCTCGCGGAGGGCGGTACGGCGTCCGTGGCGCTGACCCGGATCGCCAAGGAGGTCGGCCTGTCCGGCCCCGCCCTGTACCGCTACTTCGACAGCCGTGACGCGCTGCTGACCGACCTCGTCCGCGACGCCTACGCAGACCTCGGAGCCGCGGTCGCGGCGGCGGCGGACGCGCTGGCCACGGACGCGGCTCGGCGGATGCGCCTGCGGACGCTCGCGACGGCCGTGCGCCTGTGGGCCATCGCGCACCCTCATCGCTATCTGCTGATAGAAGGCACCCCGGTGCCGGGCTACACGGCGCCGCCCGACACCCTGGAAAGCGCTCGGGCGGTGCTGGGGCCGTTCCTGGCCTGCTTCGAGGAGGCGGGACCCGCTCCCTCAGTACAACCACTCGTGGACCAGATGACGACGTGGGCCCGTGAGGACACCGCGGTTGCCGAATGGGCCCGCGGACACGTCAGCACGGACAGTGAAGGGACGGCCCTGGCGGGAGCCGTACTCGCCTGGACCCAGCTCCACGGGGCCGTGAGCCTGGAAGTCTCCGGGCAGTTCCGGGGCATGGGCCACGACGGAGGCACCTTGCTCACGGCACAGATGGACTCACTCGCCGACACCTTCGCCCTGGACTGACCCGGCATCACCTCGAACCCCAACGGCACGCACGCCCGCTGTGAACTCGTCTGCGGCCTACGGCGGAACCGACGACGTCATGCGCTACCGCACCCCGGCCGTCCGCCGTGAAGGAAACGTCCAACGCACCTTGGTACGGCAGTCGCGCTGACGACATCGCGACCACCGTCTCGCGAAGTGCTGCCGGAGATCAGTCGCCAGGCCGGAACCGGAGCGCCGACCACGTGTCGTCGATGGCGATCTGCCGCACCGGCCGCACGCCCCGCCCGGACAGCGCGGCAGCCAAGCTGTCCCGGTTCAGATCGGTTCCGAGCTTCCCGCCCTTCGGGTAGGCCACCCACGCGAGGGCATCACGCTGCGCGGCGGCAAGCGCCGCCTGCGCATCCGCCCCGAGAAGATCACCCGAGGTGGTCACGAAGACGAGCACCGCATCGGCCGAAGCCGCGTCACCCCCGGCCTCCACGTCCAGCTGGACGTCGTCGGGCTTGCCCAGTACCGCGACACTCTGACCGGGCTTGATCTGCAGCTTGCTCATGACGGACACCTCACTGATCCTGCCATCCCGAAGGCGGCACCGCACACCCCAAACGCCACGTCATGAGACGACCGTGTCCCGGGCGACCAGCCCGAGCACATGGTCGAGACCGCGATCGCCGGTGCGGTGTTCGGCCGGCGGCATGTACGTAGCGGGAACGGCCTTCGCCAGTCCTCCTCTCGCCCGTCCTCGACGCCGAGTCGCTCAGCAGGCACGTTGACGTCGAAGTACCCGGGTCGCTTCTCCTCGAAGTGGGAGGAGAGCCCCACCATCAACGCGCGGAACTCCCGCAGCGCAGCCGGAGGGACGGGCTCCGCCAACTCGATCACCGGCGTCGGACCAGACATGCCGGGAGCAGCAGCCGTCAGAACGGCCACCGAGAACGTACGAAGACTCGACTTCTGGTCCACATGCATGCCCGGCAAAGCCGTTGCGCCTGGGACAGCGAGGGCCGCCTACACCTCACCGGTGGCGAACAGCTCCAAGTGCCCGCACTTGGGGCAGCGGAACGCCTCGATCTGCCGCCGGGGCCGGCCCATCCGCTTGGCACCCCCGAAAATCCCACGCTCCAACGCACCCTCGATCCAGCGCGCGTAGCCACGCGAGTGCTCGCCGGCGTCCTCTATGAAACCTTCCATCAGACCGACTGTGCCGCAATGGGTGCACGTGTAGTTGTTCATCCGGTGAGTGTAGGAAACGGCGCGCACTACCGGCACAGGGCGGCCGGCAGCGGCCTGATCTCGCCGATTGCCCGGCCGGTCGTGGAGGACCGTCCTGGCGGATCACACCGAGGGCCCTGCGGGTCAAACCGGTGCGCAGGTGGACCAGGGTGACCAGCAGTCGGTGCGGCACGAGTGCGGTGAAAAGCTCGCCAAGGTGTTCCTGCCCAAGGTTCACACATCGACAACCTGGTGGGCCGCCGGCACGTCACCGCCTGCGTGAAGACACGGTCAGACCGCCTGCCACAGCTCGATCCGATTGCCCTCGGGGTCGGTGACCCAGCCGAAGCGACCGACACCCTCCATGTCCTGCGTTTCTTCGGCCACGTCCGCTCCCTTGGCGCGCAGTTGCGCGAGCATCGCATCGAGGTCGCGGACGCGGAAGTTGAGCATGGTCTGCTGGGCGCGGGACCCGAAGTAGTCGGTCTCGGACTCGAACGTCGCGAACACCGTCAGCCCGGCTGCCTGACGCCACAGTCCGTTCTCATCGGCGTCCAGGCCCAGGCAATCGCGGTACCACGCGCTCAGGGCCGTCGGGTCGGCGGCCCGCAGGAAGTATCCACCGATTCCAAGCACACGTTCCATGCCGCCATCCTGCCAGGACGGCGATCGGGCGGCTGGCATCCACACCGTCCCCCGCTTCAACGCGTGGTGCACCCGCCGTTGATGAGCGGGGTCTGGCCCTTGGCCCACCAGCCGTCGGTGAGCAGGTGGCCTACCCACGGGAGCCAAGACCACCGCGGCACAGGTCGCGCTGCCGATCAGCCGTACGAGACGCTCGCGAATGCACACACGACCGAATGGAGATCCTGCCCGTCCCACCCACGGAAGAAACCCCGCGTCACTGCAATACCGCAGCTCCATCACCCGGCTGGGCGATGCCGCCAAGCCCGCACCCGTCGATGCGCCGAGACTCTGAATCGTACGTCCCGACAGAAAGCGAGAACGGTATGACGGGCTCTGCGATATTCGGCTCTTTGCGCCGCGCCGAACGTCTCCGCGTCGCTACGGTAGGAGCCGCAGTCGCCGCCCTGTGCACGGGTGCTACGACCCCGGCGCCGGCGGACAGCGTGGGGAACGGTGCGAAGCCGACCATCGTCCTGGTACACGGCGCATTCGCAGACGGCTCCAGCTGGAACGGAGTGATCGAACGGCTGGAGCGCCGCGGGTACAAGGTGATGGCCCCGGCCAACCCGCTGCGCGGGCTGTACAGCGACTCGGCGTACATCGCCTCGGTGCTGAAGTCGATCAAAGGTCCCATCGTCCTGGCCGGTCACTCCTACGGCGGTGCGGTCATCAGCACAGCCGCTGCAGGCAATCCGCAGGTGAAGTCCCTGGTGTACATATCCGCGCTGATGCCCGACGTCGGCGAAAGCGGCATGTCGCTGTCCGCCCGGTTCCCCAGTGCCCTTGCCACCGCCACCAACTCCGTGCCCTACCAGACCGCCGACATGAGCGGCACGGACCTCTATCTCAAGCCGGACAAGGTGCACCCCGTGTTCGCCGCCTGCCTGCCGGAGAGCCGAGCCAACCGGCTGGCGGTCACCCAGCGGCCGGCCGCCACGACAGCGTTCTCCGAGAAGGCCAAAGTCGCCGCGTGGAAGGACATCCCGTCCTGGGCCCTCGTGGGCCGGCAGGACAGGACCATCAACCCCGAGCAGGAACGCTTCCAGGCCAAACGCGCCCACTCCCACACTGTGGAGATCAATACCTGCCATGTCTCCCTGATCGCCCAGCCCGACGCCGTGGCCGATCTGATCCTTCAGGGAGCAGCTGCTGCCGGGCCCCACCCGCAGCCGGCGCAGACCGGCACCGACGGACGCGCCCAACAGACCACCGTGCTCGGTGCCGCTGCCGCTGCCGTCCTGACCACGGGCAGCGGCCTGTTCCTCCTCGGCCGGCGACAGCACCGCAACAGGCATTGACAGGCACTGCACACCCTCCAAGGGCAAAGACTTCCGGTCCACATGACCATCCTCGTCGGGCCTGCGGGAGCCGATTTCTGCAAGATCACCGTCGCCCACGCCTTGGAGACCAGCGACGGTCACCGGCTTGTGCCAAGGCACCTCCGCATGGGGATGACGTCGGGGCCGAAGGCGTCGTCAGTGCGTCAGGTCCGCCAGCACGCGCCGGGCGGCGGCGCGGACCTTTTCGTCGTTGTGAATGATCTCGGTATGGCTGCCTGAGCCCACGATCCGGCGTTCCCCGTCGGCGACCGCCTGTACGCGCCGGAGTTGGGCGGGCGTGAATACGGCGGGGCCGAGGGCGGCGAGGGCCTCGAGCGCGGCCAGCGCGGAGTGCAGATATGCGCCTGGCGCGACTGAGGGGAGGACGCGGTCGACAAGGTCGGTGAGACTGATACCGGCGGGGCGGTCACCGCCCGGGTGCGCGGCCACCAGTGCCCGTACGGCGGCCGCGGCCATGTCCCGTCGGTCGAGCATCGGCAGTAGGTGAGGGAGGGTGGGCCATAGCCGCATCCACGTCGCCGCGCTCGTGCAGGCCAACGGCGAGGCTCTTCAGCGGCTCCCGTTCCCACTGGCCTCCTGCCGTGTGCCCCCTGAGGGGCGACAGCTCCGCCACAACAGCTCCCAGCTCCCCGTCCCACGGGAGACCGGAGTCAACACAGGCCAGGAGCGCTGCCACGCGCACCGGCGGGGGTTCCGTCGCGCGCAGGGCGACCGCGCACAGCTCCTCGGCCGCGTCCCGGTCGACCAGGACGCGCGCGGTCAGCACATTCGCGCGCACCGCTGGGTCGGCCTCCGCCTCCCATCGCCGCCGCAACGCCGTCCGGGCGGCCGGGCCGGCCGTCTGCCGGCACTGGGCCACCGCCCAGGTCGCGCACTGCCGTATTTCGGTGTCGGGGTCCGCCAACAAGGGCAGCATCAGCGGCAGTTGCGCACCGACGGCCGCACGTGCCGCGCCCGGTTGGTCCAGGCCGTGCTCGTCCGTGCTTTCGGCGATGGAGCCCAACACTGCGAGCAGGTTCGCGCGGCGTACACCCACCGCCGCGAGACGGGCCAGAAAGGGGACAGCCGGCACCGTTGCCTCGTACACCGTGCCCTGGTGCACGATGCTGCTCCACAGCTCCTGCTCGGCCTCCGTTGCGGCGTCCTCGTCCGCGGCTGCCAACGCACGCAGCAGACCGGGCACATCATCGGCGGGACCATAGGCATGGTGCAGTTCCGGCCAGGCAACCCGGTCGAGGTCTTCAAACACGGCGGCAAGATCCATGCGGTGGATCCTGCCACGTGGGACCGACAGCGCCCCGAGGCGTCCCTAGCGGCCGTGGGTCAGCCATTGCGGGGTTCGGGCGAGGTCCCCGGAACCCGCGTTCTCGACCTTCGAGAACGTGGCTTGCCTTGCCTGGGATTGCCACACTGAGGTGTGGGTGTTCCCGTCAGAACTTGCCCATGTGCTCCACCGTGCGGTGCCCCAGCTGCCGGCTGAAGATCGCGCAGAAGTCGGAAGAGAGCGGCGGCAATCCCCAGAAGTCGAGCAGGGGACACTCCCCTCGCCCGTTTCCTTCCAAGCGGCGATGCCGTCCTCAAACGTTGCCAGACTTGGTCGTCCGCCTCCAACTCCTCTGGATAGTTGATGATCACCGTCTTGGTCTCGCGCCGCGGGCAGACGGCGTACTCCGCATCGTCGCCTCCCTGACCACCGACGTGGTAGTCACGCCCGACGATGACGGCGACCGGGCCGGGCAGCCAGTCCGGGTCTGATGATTCGGCAACGGCTCGCGCCCGGTTGGGACCTGGCGCATAGCCCTCGTCCACGGTCATGCTGCACACCCCGTCACCGGACAGCTCCCCGGGATCGGTCCCTCGGTGACCCATTGGTCGACCGCGCGCTCCGCCAGCGGCCCGGCCTCCTCACCGCGCACCTCGACGATCTGCTCAAAGACGTCACCCACCGTCTCAGCCTCCTGTCGATCAGTCTCGGGCACTGTGCCATCACCCTCTGACACCAGCCCGGCGTTGGTGAGGGAATCAGGGCGGGAGATGCTCGCACAGCTCCTCTCAGAGGGTGTCCCTACCGGGGTGCAGGACGGCCTCCGCGATCTCGCGCACGCGGTCCTGGGTGATGCCGGTCCGCTGTTCGACGGCGAGGGGGTGGTCAGTGGGTTCCAGCTCGATGAAGGGGCGCCGGCCGATCGGTCGGGTATGGGCGTTCGTCTTCAGGTTGAGAGTGCTGGGCGAGTACAGGCTCAACTCGGTGGTCAGCCAGCCGAAGTACGGCTTCTCCGCTTCGCGACCGGGGGTGTTCCACATGTCGAGAGCTCGGGCGAAATTGTCACGGCTCAAGGAGACCCAGACGCCCCAGGAGAAGGAGTCACCCCTGCCGATCACAGGTATCTCGATCAGGCCTTTGATGAAGAAGTGCCGGCCTTGGATGACGCACTGGTCGGGAGAGAGCATGCTGTCGGGATCGCCCGCGAAGCGCTGGTCCCAGACATCAGGAGCCATGGTGGAGTAACCCATCGGAAGCTCCGAGTGGTACTGCCCGCAGCACGAACAAGTGAAGCCGGGGTCGTTAGTCATGGCGGGGAGCTTAACCAGCACCGGCTCACGGACTGCGTCCGGCTGGCGAGCGTCCGGTCCAGTCCACCGCCGCTTGGTCGTGTCGCTGCCGCATGTGTGCAGCAGGGTGGTCCCAAAGGGCTGTCCCGGTGCTCACCTCAACCTCGTGGAGTACGCCATCCTCGACTCTCGGCACCGCACTGGGCGGATTCGTACGATCATGCAAGAGTGGGCCCGTGACGACACCAGAAGCCGCGGTCGTGGCGGTCGACGAGGTCGAGGGGCTGGCGGTGGACGGGCTGCGGTGGCTGACCGCGGCAGCGCGGGAAACGGCCGACGGAGGGCTTGCCTGGACGACCAGGCCCTCGGACGACGAGCTGGACCCGATGCTCTACAGCGGTACGGCCGGGATCATCCCCGTACTCCTGGAGGCGTGGCGGCACTTCGGCGACGACTCCTACGCCGACACCGCCCTGCGCGCGGCCCGCGGCCTCATGGACTCCGTCGACGGCATCGACGACGACTCCCTCTACTTCGGCCGCACCGGAATGGCCGTCGTCCTGCGGGCGGTTCACGACGAACTCGGCGACACGGCCGCCGGCGTGGCCGCTGACCGTGCGCTGGAACGCGTGCGATCGCGCTTCGACGGGACCTGCTGGGGCGAGCTGTTCGAGCTGATGGGCGGCAACGCGGGGATCGGCATCGGCGCGCTGTTGGCCGGCGACGCAGAATTGGCCGTCCTCGCCATGGAGCCGTATGTGCGGGCGGCGGAGCAGACCTCAGCGGGCGTGCAGTGGGCCCACCGCGCGGGCGCAGGCTCCCGTCTGCACCATGTCTCGCACGGAACACTCGGCATCGTCCTGGCTCTGGCCCGGGTCGGCCGGGCCACCGGCCGTGCGGACCTGGTCGAGCTGGCACTGACCGGTGCCGCGGACGTCGTGGCGCGTGACCAAGCGGCGCCGGAGGGCTTCCTGGTGCCGCACTCCACCCCGCAGTACCGTCCCGACGTGATCGAGCCCATCAGCTACGGCTGGTGTCACGGCCCGGCCGGTGATGCCCAGGCCTTCCGGCTGCTGCGGGACATCACGAGCGACCCGGTCTGGTCCGCGTTCGCTGACCGCTGCTGGCACACGGTCACCCACTCCGGCCTGCCCCAGCGGCTGCGCCCTGGCTTCTGGGACAACAACGGCCGCTGCTGCGGCACCGCGGGCGTTCTCGCCCTGGCCTGTGACCGAATCGCCGAACAGCACGACCGGTACGACTTCGCCCACGTCCTCGTCGAGGACCTCGCAGCCCGTGCGGTCCGGGACATCGACGGCGCCCGCTGGTCCAATTCCGAGTACCGGGCCACCCCGAGCGACCTCGAACCGTGCACCGGATGGGCGATGGGCAACGCGGGCATCGTCCGCGAACTCCTGCGCTTCGTACGGCTGAGCCGCGGGGGCGATCCCAGGTACGCGTTCACCTGGCCGGACCAGCCTCCGGTGCGCGTTCGGGCCACGATCCGCCCCTCCTGTAGCGACGCCACGTCGTGATGGACGGGTGCGCTGAGTGACCCGGCGCTGGCCGGGACCTCTGCGGGCCGCGTTCGCCGTTCAGTGCTCAAGGCAGCACTTCGGCACCGCCCATGCTCGGAGGTGCCGTCACAGCCTGGTGCCGAAGTCCTGCGTCCACCACGGGCCACCCGCACCCTTGTGAACGCCCACGCCGATGTTCTTGAACGAGCAGTTGAGAATGTTCGCCCTGTGACCGGGACTGTCCATCCAGGACTCCATGACGGCTGCGGCGGTCTGCTGGCCTCGGGCGATGTTCTCGCCATAGGTGGACCAGCGATAGCCGGCGGCCGTGATGCGCTGTCCGGGGTCGGCGCCGTCCGGGTTGGTGTGGTCGAAGAACTGACGAGCGGCCATGTCGTCGGAGTGACTCTGGGCGGCCCTTTGCAGTTGCGGGTCCTCGGTGAGGGGAGCACAGCCGACGTCTGCCCGCTCCTTGTTCACGAGCGTAACCACTTGACCGACGGCATCCGTCCGGTCCGACAGAGCCTGCGCCGTACTCGCCGGGGTCGCAGTCGGCCGGGCGGGCTGCCGGTCAGTGGAGCCACTCGCCGCCCTTCCGCGGCCCGTAGCCTTCGCAGCCCGCGGCTTCCTCGGCTTCACCGGTGACGGGGAGGGCGAGGCCGACGACGACACACCACCGGCACTGGGCGTGGCGAAGTCCGGGACGGGGACAGCCGCTGTTCGCTCCGCGCTCGCCCCGTCGCGGCCGGTTCCGGAGTCCGTACCGAAGTACCACAGACCACTACCGACGACGCAGGCAGCAACGACGGCCCCGCCGGCGGCCCGGCGCCGCATACGCCGACGGCGACGGGACTCACGGCGCGAGCCGGTCCCGCCCCGTATGCCACGTCGTGCAGCGGCCGGGCCCGATCCTGTGTCGCCCCCGAGGACGCCGAGCGGTGCGGCAGAACCTGCCGGGGCAACACTCCCCAAAGAGGGGGACCACTTGGCCAGCAACGCGGACGACACCGCGACCAGAGCCAGACCGGCCAGCAGTCCTTCCGCGGGCATCAGACCGCTCCACAGCCCGCTGCAGAGGGTGCAACCGCGCGCGTGCCGGGCTATTCGCTTGCGCCACAGAGCCGAGGGCCTGCCGTCCCAGCAAGCCAGCACGATGCGGAGTTCCTCGCACCGCGGCCGTGCGTCGAGCGCTCGTACGACCACGCGGGCCGCCTCGAGCTGCGCCTTCATCCGCTGGACCCGGACCGCCGTGTGCTGGGGCGACAGGTCCATGGCCGCAGCCACTTCGGCCCGGGTGAGCTCGCCGGCACACTCCAGCCACCACAGTGACAACAGTCCCCGATCGTCGGGCTCCAGCCAGCGCGTCGCCTGCGCCGTCTCCTGGCGCTGTCCGGCGAGCTGGAGTTGGACCACCGTCAGGTCCACGAAGTCAGCACCCGGATCGGCCAGATCCGCGGCTTCCTCCATCGCGCCCGGGGCGGAGCGCCGGTTCTGCCAGTGGGCCCGGACCTGGTTCATCGCGATCGCCACGAGCCAGGAGCGAAAGCGCTCAGGCGTACGCAGATCGCCCAGCCCGTCCAGGGCGCGCAACATGGTCTCCTGCACCACGTCGTCGACATCCACCGAGCCGTTCAGGGCCCGGCCCACAATGTTGTAGACCAGCGGGAGGTAGGCGTTGACCAGCGCGTCCTGAGCCTGGGTGTCGCCCTCTCGGGCGGCCGTGACCAGTATCGCCGTCTCCACCGCGTCCTGCGTACTCATCCAAATGTTCCCGTCATCGAGGCCGAACGATTGTGTCCGATACCTGGGAGATCACTCGATGCGCCCCGGATAACAGTTCTTCGGAAGTGAGTTTCGGTCGGCATGCCTGAGGCCGACTCCCAGAGCCAGGCCGCAACCAACCTCAGCCCACTGCACGTTGGACGGCTGGTTCGCAACGCTCTCGGCGACGGGGGCGGCTACCACGTCGTGCAGCGCTAGGTGCGGACCATCCGGACAGGCGCGGCCATCCCTGTCCAGGCAACCTCTCCAGTCCTCGCACCATCACCTCCTGGATGACGCGGCCGCAGGAGGAGCTCACGCCATCCGAGACGGCACACCGGGAAGCTGCAGACAGTGCGTGCCCAGAGGTCGCTGCCGCCTGCGACCTCGCACGGGAGCTCACGACCATGGCCCGCCGGCCCCAAGGCCAGCTGCTTCGCCACTGAGTCCGGAAAGCAGCGCAGGGGCGGTGAGCAGGTCGTCGTCCTTCTCCAGCTGTAGCGCCGCGTCGATGTCTCGGGTGATGAGTACCCCGGCGGGCCGCGCCATCAGCTGCTGCGCGAGGCGGCCCATCTCGGAGATCGTTCGGCGCAGGTCGCGAGGAATCGCAGGTCTCCCGACCGCTCCAGATCGGCGCTCGTGGGGGGATGTAACCACGATCCGTAGGTCCGTGGCGACCGGCTGTTGCGGCGCCAGAAGCGCGATCGCCCGGTCCTGCAGGTCGCGCTGCAGATCCGTCGACCTTCTTGTCGCCTGACATCACGTTCTCGGCGAGCTCTAGATCGGCGTAGAGGAGCGCGGTGGTGGCTCGGCCGATGGCCGAGCCACCAGGTTCACCGTCTCTACAAGGCCGTCAGCCTCCGCCGGATGTCGGACAGGCCGGGGCCTGGCTCCATGCGGTCAGATCGACCTCGCTCGCGTGCGTTTCAGGTGCTTCCGCCCAACCTGCTCGCGTGGGTGACGCGCCCGTGATGGCGGCGTCGGTGGGTTTCGGGCTCGCGGCGGAGCGCGACGAGAGCCGCGTCGTCGTCAAGGCGTCCGCGCGTGTACGCGAGCAGATCGCGCTGGATGTGGTGCAACAGCGACTCCGGGCCGGCCTCGCTCCACTGGGCGGCCCGTGTCTCGAAGGGGTAGAAGTCGCCATCGGCGTCGCGGGCTTCGATGACGCCGTCCGTGTAGAGCAGGAGCGTGTCGCCGGGCTCGAAGGAGAGCACATCGATCTTGTATCCCTCCGGCCCCACCTCGCCGATCCCCAGCGGTGGCGCGGGGTGCAGGCTGGGAACGGTGAGGGCACTGCCGGGGCTGAGAACCAGGGGTGGGGGGTGCCCACAGCTGACTATTCGGATGATGTGATCGTCGTCGGGGAGCTCCAGCAGCAAAGTGGTGGCGAATCGTTCGCCGGTCTCCTCGGCCGGCTCGAAGTCGGCCAGGTAGCGGGTCACGCTCTGTTCCAGGGAAGCGGCCAGATCAGGCAGGGATATGTGCCGGTGGGCGGCTTCACGGAAGGCTCCGAGCAGGAGGGCGGCCTCACCGATGGCGGACAGCCCCTTGCCCCGCACATCGCCCATCATGATGCGCACACCTCCGGTGATGCGGGTGGCCGCATAGAGGTCACCGCCGATCTGCGCCTCGTCCTCGGCGGCCAGGTACAGGCAGGCAATCCGCAGGCCGCCGATCCGCTCCGGCAGCGGCCACAGCAGAACGTGCTGCGCGGCCTCTGCGACCGACCGCACCTGGGCCAGCTGGCGTCTGTGCCGCTCACGCACCACGCAGAAGAACACGATCATGGCTGACAGCACTGCCAGGGCGAGGAGCTGCACCAGCACGTTGCGCGAGAACAGCACGCCAAAGTGCCAGCCGATGTACGCCTGCGCCGCCACGGCCAGGAACCCGATCAGTCCGGTCAGCCAGGGGCCGGCGAACGAGGCGGTGATCGCAGGGGCGATGACCAGAAGCGGGCCGAGATGGATGTCGGCCGGGACCAGTTGGTCCACCACTGTGATCACCACGATGAGCACGATCGGGAGCACCAGCAGCGTATGGCTCGACTGCCACAGCTGCCGCACACCAGCCAAGCCGTGCCCGGCCTCCACATTTTCCAGATTGCCACCGTCCAAGGCGGCTGACGACCGGCCACTGGGAGTATGAGGAGCGGCGACGACATGCTTTTGATGCCTCTGCTTACTGTCCCGGAGGCACACGTCTTCTCACCGCCATCAGCCGCGCTGCCGCTCGCGGTGCACGGGGACCAAGAGTGGTTGATCGGCCGGGCAGCCTTGAGCGCTACGCCGCGCTCCTCCAGAGATCCGGCATCAACGGCGTTGCCGCCCTGCCATGGGGATTTGTCGGCCAGGCGCCCCGCGCGGGATTGGCGATGATCAACGGGGCCCCGCTTCCACGGGGGCGCCGCTTCCAGGGACAGGTGCAGGCGGATCATCGCCCCAGCCTCGTTTCGGCGAGGGCGACCTGGCGGGCTTCGCGGGTCAGCAGTGATGGATCGGTAAAGGACCAGCTACGGCCGCGCCAGCGTGCGAAGAAAATCGAACACGTGATTGAATTTGGCCATGAGTCCGATTCCCGACGACCTCGCCCACGCACAAGCGCAGTGGCACGCCACCTACCGGCAACTCACCGCGCGCCCGCGCACCACACTGCGGCGGCGACTGATCCACCTGTCGGCGGAGGTGCTGTTTCACCCGTACTGGCGGGGACAGCGCTCGGGTGCCTGGGCTGCCCTGCATGACGTGGGGCGGGGTGGGAGGAGCTGACGGTGCGCGGCTTCATCCCCCACGGACGCGGCATGCGCCATGTCCGTGCTGCTCCCTGACCCGCACGGGCCGCAGGGCAAGCTCCGCCACAGCGGCAACGGTCGAGTCGCAAGCAACGTGAAGGCGGGAGGACCGGTGCCGAGCCGGGATTCGACCTGGCCTGCACAAACGACCGCGCCGGCACATCGCCCCCGCCACGTACCGAGGCACAGCACCCTCCGAACGCGGCGGCGTCCACGTGGAGCCCTTGGTCGGCCGTACGGAGTATCGTCAGACGCCCTCGCCCCGTGCCGAACCGGCCTCGCTGCCGGGCGCTGATGCGAGCTCGACGAACAGCGGCATCCTGTGCAGCGGAGGAGGTTCTCCTGGAAGCCCGAGCCGCTGCCAGGCCAGCCTGGCCGATATCTTCAGCACCCGTCGCGCCCGCACTATGAGCAGGACGGCGAGAGGCAGCTCGACCAGTACGGCGGTTGTGGCACTCCCCCACACATCCGCCTTTCCCCAGTTCAAGGAGACGTCGAACCAGGCATCGCATATCAGAAGTGTGGCTGCCACGTACGACAACGGGACCACGGCCTGCCGCCTCAGCCACACCGCCACTCCCGCACCAGCCAACGACACCAGCAGCATCACATCGAAGCCGACCCACACCATGGGCCAGTACCGAGCCTCGAAGCGATCCGGCAATGACACCGCCAGATACACGGTCCACGGCACGAGCAGGAGCACGCACACGCCGAGCTGCCGTAGAACGCGCCGGTGGCGGCGGCGGAGCGTCGCACTGTCCAATGAGAAGGCGCCGGCCGTCATACCGGCGGGGGCAGTCGGGTCCCTCTGCTCGCTCATCCTCGCCTATTCCTTCCGGCAGCCGACGGCGCCTGCGAACCGCCGCTGTTGGTGCACTGCCCCCATGGTCGCACCGCCCATCGGCAAGCATGTCCACGCCAGAAAGGCCCCAGCCCGCGCGCTCAGCGGCGCAGCGACGACACAGCCCGATCGCAATGGCGGTGCCCCGGTCAGTGACCGTCCCATCGTCGTCCTCGTTCCTGCTCTCACGGTACGTGGCAAGAGCCGTGGCCGTCTGTGTGCCGGCCCTCACTCCTGCGACGAGGAGCGTGGCTCGCGGCGCAGGTGGGGGCATGGTGTCCTGGTCTTGTCCGCAGGAGGACCGACCGATGCGTTTCACCACGAGTTCCGTCTTCGCGCCCGCGCGGTCGACCGCGCCAACCGGAGCGGCCGGTGGTCTGCTGCCGAAACGGGATCTCGCGCTTGCCTGGGTCCTGGTCACACTGATCGCGGTGCCCGCGTGGGTACTGACCGTCGCCCGAGCCCGGGCCATGGGGGCGGGGCGCGGCGCCATGGGGACGACGCTGCCACTGTTCCTGCTGCTGTGGGTGACGATGATGGCGGCCATGATGCTGCCCGCCAAGGCCCCGGTCGCCGTCACATGGGTACGGGGTATCGGCCGGCAGTCCTCGGGCTGGGCCCGGGCCCTACGCACGGCGGAGTTCGTGGGCGGTTACCTGCTGGTGTGGACTGCCGTCGGGGCCCCGGTGTACGCGGTCCTGGCCGGCGCGGGCCGGCTGATCGCCGACGATCCGGCTGCCGGGCGCTGGATCGGCTTCACCGCGTTCCTGCTCGCGGGCCTGTATCAGCTGGGGCCGATCAAGTACGGGTGTCTGCGGCACTGCCGCGCCCCCATGAGCCATCTCATCCGCTACGCCGGCTTCCCGGCGCCCGCGCGTGATCTGCGGGTGGGAGTCCACCACGGTGCCTACTGCGTGGGGTGCTGTGCGGGGCTGACGGTCGTGCTCGTTCCGCTCGGTGTGATGAACGTGGCGGCGACGGCCGGACTGGCTGTGGTGATCTTCATGGAGAAGCTGTGGTCCCGGGGTCCGCTGCTCGCCCGGTTCGTGGGCGTCGCCTTCCTGGTCGTGGCGGTGCTCGCGCCGTTCCAGGACTGGCTGCTACCGGGGCTGCGGGGCTCGATGCCGTCGACGAGCGGCATGTGACCCGCCGGGGCCGTGTCCGCCAGGCCTGGCATCGGCACCTGAAGAGGGCAGGACTGGAACAGGCCGCACGGGCACAGGCTTGCGTCACAACTTGCCCAACCCGTACGGACCTTAGCCTGTAACGGCCAAGGCGCCTGCCATGATCGTCATCATGGGGATACACATCGCACCGGCCGGGGTGGCCGACTTCCACCAGGTCCTGACTGATCACCCCCGTTACTGGGGCGAACGCGACCTTCGGTCGCTGCACCTTCTGGCACTGGTGCAGGAATTCGGTTCCACCTGCTTGGTTGCCCGGGCCGAGGACGGAATCCGTGGGTACATCTTCGGGTTCGTCACCCCGGACGGCACCGGGTACGTGCATCTGATCGCCACGCGGGACGACGCCCGTGGCACCGGTCTCGGGCGTCGTCTGTATGCTGCTTTCGCCGAAGCAGCGGAACGTCACGGTGCACGACAGCTGAAGGCGATCACGTCGATCGAGAACACCGGCTCGATCGCCCTCCATCGCAGCCTCGGCTTCGACTCGAAGATCGTCGACGACTACAACGGTCCCGGCCGGGCTATGGCCGTCTTCCACCGAGACCTGCCGCTCAACGTCTCACGGCCCTGACCAATCAGCCGCTACCGGTAATCGCTCCCCCAGGCCGTAAGCCGGGCTTTTCTGCAACGCGACGCGCCCGCAGGCGGCCACCGTGCGCTGTCGTTTTCAACTCTTCTGATCGCAAAGGCCGGCCACCGATGAATTCGGCGGCTGGGCAGGGTCTACATCTGACACACCGCAAGCCGCGCACACGACAGTGAGGGATCATGAGCACCAACGCACTACCGCCCGTCGTCGACGCCGAAACCTGGGAACGAGAGCTCGAAGCCCTGCGTGTCCGGGAGAAGGCCGCGACCCGAGAACTGGACGCGATCGCCGCCCAGCGTCGCCGCCTGCCCATGGTCCGGATGCCTGAGTACACCCTTGAGGGTGAGAAGGGACCGGTCCAGCTGGCGGATGTCTTCGAGGGCAGTCGGCAGCTGATCGTCTACAACCACATGTGGTTCCCCGGCAAGGAGTGGCAGTGCCCGGGCTGCACCGGCTTCACGTCGCAGTTCACCCGACTGGAGTTCCTGGACGCCTATGACGCCCGATTCGTCATCGTCACCCAGGGGCCGATCGACGAGGCACTCGCTTACAAGCGGCGGGTCGGAAATCAAATGACCTGGTACTCCACGGCGAACAGCCCGTTCGGCAGCGACGTCGGCGCCCCGCCCGGCGGGGGGTTCGCCGTCAACGTCTTCCTACGTGACGACGACACCGTCTACAGGACCTGGCACACCAACGGTCGTGGCACGGAGCAGCTCAGTCACACCTTCTCGCTCATCGACCTGTTGCCATACGGGCGACAGGAGGAATGGCAGGACTCGCCCGACGGCTGGCCACAGGATCCGACCTACAGCCGGTGGAGCTCCTCCGAAGACATCGCGGCACTCTACGGCCCGGGAGAGCACCCCTAGGACTGCCGTCCGGCCATGGCATGCTCTCCGGCTCGCCGCCGGTCCTCTTCTACGGTCCCCGGCGGCACCGGGGGGAAGCGTCTCTAATCAGCTAAGCGATCCCATGGGAACCGTAGGGTCCGGTGCGGGTTCTTCCCACCTGGGCGGGGCTGCGTGAGCGTGGAGGTGGAA
>NZ_JBFAWG010000060.1:0-40789 GCF_040680215.1 Streptomyces sp. NPDC052107 | reverse complement strand
CGCCAGGCTTGTCCCGGGATCCTGAAGTCACCCCGGTTTCGATGTCACCTACTACTTACGACACGTCATCAGCGGTTCACTCGCGTTCGCCTTCCGGTCCCCACCTGACGCCTGACCGGCGCCTTTTCCCCGGACGCTCACCACGACGGTCTTCAGCCAACGCAGCTCGGGGCGGTTTGACGCCTCCCACCGCAGGGCGACGCCGAAGGGCCACAAGACCTTCATCTTCCGCACAGCACCACATCAAGCAGGGTCTCTGCCTACATCAACCTCACTCTCAGTGTTCGTGGCACACCTCCAGTTGTAGATCGCGATCTTCGTAGTGCGCGGTCGGCCGGGCCGTCTCTCGTCCCGGGTTGGTCCGACTGGTCGGATCTGACGGTGGGTCGCGCCGGGGCGTTCCGGGCGGCGGCAGAGCCGAGGTTATGAATGCGGCACCTGACCATCCATGAACGTCAACCTCAGGAGCCACACGATGCGCCCCATCAGGGCAGCCTGTCTCGGCACGGCCACTGCGCTGGTCACCCTTCTCGCCGGCGCCCCTGTCGCGGCCGCCGCGACGGACACCGATTTCGCCCATGCCAAGGGCGGAGACCGAGTCATCACACTCATCGGCCATCTCGCGCAGCAGACGCGCTTCCCCGTCAACCCCGGCGGCAGCCCCGCCCAGGGCGATCGGACCGTCTTCCGCTCGGACCTCTTCGACCAGCACGGCAACCAGGTCGGCGACACCGGCGGCACCTGCACCACCACCCGGGTCGACAACGGCGGAGCGGAGGAGTGCGTCGTGAACTACAACCTCCCGGGCGGCCAACTCACCGTGCAGGGGATGGTCTTCGGCATTCTCAAGCCGGGCCCTCCCCCTTCGTTCGACAACGCGATCACCGGCGGCACCGGGGCATTCGACCGGGCTCGTGGCTCGGTCCACGCCGACACGATCGGTACGGGCACGAGGCGCTTCACGATCGACCTCGACCGCTGACTGACCCTGCCCCCGCCCGGTGAGAAGGCTGGGCCGTCCACGGCACGGCCCACCGGCTCGATTGGTCCCATTGGCGACGCCGCAACCAAGCTCGATCCCAGGCCATCCACCATCAGCGGCAAGCCGGCCCAGGCATGAAGATCGCGGGTGTACAGATCGACCCGATATTCGCGGCGTGTGCGTCTGGCAAGGATGCGATCGCCGTGGCGTGAAGGGCACACGGCCGCAACAGCGGCTGAGCCAACGAACGTTCGCTGACCCGCCAAGCGGCGCACCAGGGCCGTTCACAGGTACCAGGACGAGCCCACACAAACGCCCGGCAGCGGCACGAACCCAGGCCGTTTCCCGACGTCAGGCAGCGAATCCGACGGTGGTGACGTACTCGTACTGACCCCATTCGGAGCCGAGGTCCGCCACCGCGTCGTTGACCCAGGCCTCGTCCAGAGCCTCGTCGTCGTCTTTGGCCCATGCTTCCACGATCCGGTCCCAGTGGCGCACATTGAGTGTGCGGAACGACAGGGCCCGTTGGCGCGGGCGGGGAACCTGTGACTGGTTGAGCGGGTGGAACTCAACACGCGTTCCACGGCCTTGGCGGTTCAATCGAGCCAGCAAATACCTGGCCACATTGTGACGACGTACCGAACGGTAAGCGACCTCGATGGCCTGCAGATTCTTCTTCGACGGGCTGCGCTTGCCCTCCAGCCACGCCTTGACGGTCCGGTCGCTGACGGTGAGACCGACCTCGCGGGCCGCCTGACGAGCGCGATCGGTCCGGGTGAGATAGTGGAGCCGCGCGAGCAAGCCGCGCCGCTGCGACACTGGGGTAGCAATGAAATTGGCCAACGCATCAAGCTGACGCGCCACCGCTTCATGCCCCTTGACGCCACTGGCCCCATATCTGCCGAACTCGATATTTCTATCCGGCACCCTCTACCCCTCGCCCCACGAACCATTGATAGTCACTCAGGAGCCCCAATCCAATCATCAACCATACAGGAATTGAGGGCTGAAACGACCCACCATCCCAGAATTCCTTGCCGGAATCTGAAAGGATGCCATCCAGTTGCGTCTCTGGCGCATTCCATCCGGTGTCACCACCTGTCCGTACGGCCGTCGCTGATTCCTTAGTCCGTCGTGCCTGGAGTGCCGACACTGTAAACGTCCTTGACCTTCACCTCGGCGACGCCGCGGCCTTCAGGGAAGACCGCGCGCCAGTTGCCGATGACGTGGAGTTCGTCGGTACCCATCGCGCGGACGACCAACAGGCCCTCGTCGTACGCGCGGTGGGCTTTCCACCACAGGTTCGCGAAGGCCTGTGAGCGGATGAGGTGCATCCAGTCGGTGCGGTACAGCTCCCGGTTGTAGTTCGACTCCCCCAACGTGGAGACGAACTTCGAGTACATCGCCTTGACGTACTCCAGCGTCACCTCGTCGCCCTCGGCGATTGCCTGGTCCCGGGCGTCCTTCAGCGCAACACGGAACTTCTCCAGCAGCCCCTCCGTGGCCCCGGACGTCCACGACTCGTGGATCTCCGGCGGGTCACACAGCCCATACTTCGGGCCCGAGATCCGCAACAACAGGCGCAGGGTGGATTCGGTCACCCACAGCGGGCCCGGCTCGTCCCGGCTGCCGATCGGGTTCGGCAGGTAGGCGTCGTGTGCCCAGTCGGGCGGGCTGATCAGATGCACGCCGGCGCGGCGCCGGTCGTGGTGGTTACCCGTGGAGTGCTCCAGCTGGCCCAGCGGCAGGTGGGTCTTGAGCGCACTCAGATAGGCCCCGTTGATGTCGAGTGCGGTGACCTCGTGCTCCCCCGGCGGCAGCTCGGGCCTCGCCCACTTGGGGCGGGCCTCCCAGATCTGGTCAGCGCCGCGGGAGGACGGCTTGCGCAGGACGTCGGGCAGCCACGGATGCGCGACCACCTCGTACCGGCCGCCCTTGCGGGTCTGGTCCAGCAAGGCCATCGCGTCCGGGATCGCCCGCTTCACCAGCGTCTTGGTCGCCGCCTCCACATCGCCGGAATGCTCGCCGAGCGCGGCCGCGACGGTGGAGCCGATCAGGTCTGGGGCGTCGGCGGTCTTCAGCCGACGGCCGACAGGCACAACCTTGACCCCGCGCTCCTGCTGCCCGGGGTGGCCGGAGGGTTCCGGACGCCGGGCTTCCTTGGGCGGAGCCGGCTCCCCCGGCACTGTGGGCCCGATCGTCTGCGCAGGCTTGGCGGTGCCGCAGTCGTCGGAGTCCAGATGCTGAGGGAATCCCGCGACCTGGTGGTGGGCGGCCTGCCCGCACAGCACGCAGGGCCGGGGCACGGCGAGCTTCTCGACATCGTCACCCGGGCTGAGGCCCTGCTCGGCTGGCGCGGGCACGATGTCCCGGCGCTCGTCGGCCGGGGCTTTCGAGGGCTCCTCGGCGGCCAGTTTGGTCCGCGCACCTGTGAGGAAGTACGCGTACTTCTCCCGCACTTCGCCACTCGGGTCCCGCCCCGACTCCCATCCCCCGACCGTGGACGGGCTGACCCCCAGGGCCTGGGCGAGTTGGACGCGGGAGACGTTCAGCGCCTCACGCAGGGCACGCCGCTCCTCGACCGGCGGCAGCGCCACCTCCCTCTTGGCCCCCGCCAGCAGCGCGTCGATCGCACCGAAGTCGGTCATCACACTCCTTCGTCGGCGCTCGCAGCGCCTGCGGTGGCAGCACGGCGGCCGGGAACGCGGCGACGCTCGGCAGGCAGCGCCTCCGCAGCCCGGGTGGGTCCCGCCAGAAGATCAAGGACATCGATGCCGTAGTGCGCTGCGACCGCGTCACAGTCAGCCAGGCTCCAAGCAGCGGAACCCGACTGACGTCGGCTCACCTGAGCCTGACTCACTCCGAGGCCAACAGCGAGATCAGTCTGCGACTCACCGGCCGCATGCAAAAGCGCCGCCACAGCCGACCGCATCCGCTGCTCCAGAGTCATACCCATGACGCGAACTCTACCAATAGCCACGCATGTTTTATACGTATTTCGCATTGCGTCGTGGAAGCGGTAATGTACCTCGGCAAGATGTGGAGCTCGCCGACCATCACCAGCTCACAAGTTGCCGATGCACCCGTACACCAGGGAACCGCCGTCGGCGCTGCCTCTCCCGGACCCGAAACGGAAGGTCGCGAAGAGCGAGCGCATCGGGGCTCAAGGGCGATGTACCCTCGCCAAACCCGCCGCCCTCGGGCTGCCGCTTTCACATCCCGCGCTGCAAGGTAACGGCAATGTGCCGCGCCACCGAGCCGCCGCTGCTGGAGCTACGCCCCGGCGAACGCGTCGCCCTGCCGGCACCCGCAGAACTTCGCGGACCAGGCCCCTCAGGACACCGTCCTGCTGACGGCCGCCAAGGAGGCCGACGAGCTGCGCGGCGATGCCGCCTGGAGAAGTCCGCGGAGGCCGCGCACTCGGCCGAAGCCGGGGCGACCGTCCGTGCCGAGGACTCCGAGTCTGCCGAGCACTCCGCCGAAACGGCCGACGAACAGGCCTGATCAGTCGGAACCGTCGGGCCCGGAGGTGCCGCGGGTGACCGTACCCGTAGCGCCTCCGGGCGTTTTGCGCAGGGCGCGCGCCATGGTGTCGAGCACGGTCTGTCGCGCGCGGGTAACCTGCGCCCGCGTCATGCCGGCGAGGAGCCGCTCCTTCTCCTGGACCACGAAACGTGATCCGAAGGCATGTTCTTCGAGGCGCCGGTAGCAGTCCTCGAACACCCGGAGGACCTGGTCGTCGTCACCGCCCGCGAAGTGCCGCATCCATGTGGTGCCGATGCGCACATGCCCGACCTCGTCCGCGCCGATGAAGTCGAAGAGCCGGGCGGTGACCCTGTCCCCGTCCTTGCGGCACAGATCGGCGAAGATCACGTCGGCGTCCAGGCCGTGGCCTTCCTGGATGACCTGTTGGATGCACAGCTCCTCCAGCGGACTGGCGCCGAGGGTGAAGTAGTCCCAGATCCCGTGGTGGATCGGATAGTCGCCCATGTGTCCGCCGAGCTCGGCGACGCGGCGAGCCAGGAGTTCGAAGTGCCGCGCCTCGTCGTCCACCTGACGGGCGAGGTCGCGCTTGCACTCCCAGGGGATGTCCGGGTGCCGGACGATGACCTGGGAACAGACCTCCACCGCGCAGATCTCCACGGTGAAGGCGATGGTGTGCAGCTGATAGCGCATCCGTTCACCGGGCTCGGGCCGGAATCCGCCGGGGAATGCGTCGGCGGGCAGCACCGTCAGATCAGGTTGTCGCAGCGGTGTCCGCACGGGGGCCGGCCGTCGGCGCTCGACGGCGTCCTGGCCGGCCGTACCCGGCCGGGCGCATCCGCCCGACCGTTCGAGGAGGCCCAGCAGCGCTGCCACGGCTGCGCCGGGGGACTTCGCGGCCGGTCGCCATGAGGCCAGCCTCGTGTCGATGTCGTCCAGCAGGCCCAGCACGGTGCGCGCGGTGCGCAGGCTCGGTTCGTCCCAGCCGTGGTCCGTCCGGTCGAGATAGGTGTGCACGGCGGAGCGTATGTCGGCGTGCCAGGCCCGGAGCGCCGCCGCGCGGTCGGCGGAGTCCCGAAGGTCAACGGCCTCGTTGGTGAAGGCGACGTACGCGGCGTGCGGCCGCTCGTCGCCACCGGCCTCGTGCGGCCGCAGGAGCCCCGCGAGCCGGTCATGGACGGCGTCGACGGCCAGAGCGTCCAGGTAGAGCATGTGACCGAGTGCCACCTTGCCGAGTGTCTCGGGCACGGTCGGGATCCACCCGGCCGTGAGTTCGAACGCGCGCTCGAAGGCGTAGGCGATGCGCCCCCACCTGTCGGCCGCCTCGTCGACCGAGATCCGTTCCCCTGCGGCCGGGTCGGCTGTGGTCATTTCCTTCTCCCTTCACCTCAAGGACAGCAGGGTGCGAAAGACGGCGGACACGAATCCGTCTGAGCTCCGCTCGTCCTCCCCCGGGTGCGCCTGGTGCAGCAGGTCGAGACATTCCGGGAGACCGCCGGGCCGGTTCCACAAGGACCAGCGCACGGTCCACAGCCCCAGGAACAAGGGCAGTGCGCGCAGATCGCAGCCACGGTCGGCGGCTGCGGTGAGCAGGGTCTCGGACCAGGCGATACCGGCCGGACCCGCGCTGTGCACCAGGTGGACGCACAGCTGGGCGAGCCGTTCGCCGCGGCAGCAGTACTTCTGCGACTCGCCGAAGTCGATCAGGGTCAGTGAGGCCGGCGCACCGGGCGTGAGCAGTGGCGTCCCGACCAGCAGGTTCCGGTAGAAGTCGCGCGGAGTGAGTCCCACCCGCTGCCCGTCGAGCAGCCCGCTCCAGCGAGCGGTGACTTCCACCAGCCGTCGTGCCGCGACCGGGTCGAGTGCCGCGGCGCCCGCATGGCGCACCGTGAGCAGATCGGACAGCTCCGCCTGGAGCGATCCGGAGCGGGGCCGCACCCGATCGAAACGGCCCAGCGCGTCCAGTACGCAACCCAGCAGGGCCGGGTCCGTGCCCGCCGGGGTGCGTGCCACGAGGCTCAACGGCTGTGCGACGCGGCCGTTGCGCATCACCGCGGGGGATAACGCCATGGTGGCGAACGGCAGTAACGCCTCCAGATACACTCGCCCGGCGAGCGGCCACGCCGCTGCGCGCAGCTCCTTCGCCATCCACAGCATCTGCAGTACGTTGCGCCGGCGCACGAAGAAGAGGTGTTCCGCCTGATCGGTGACGACCGACAGGCGGGGCGGAGCCGAGCCCGTCGAGTCGTCCAGACGCGCGTCGCGCACCGTCGGGCGTTCGCCCGTACGCCGCTCGATGTAGGCCCGCGCGCAGGTCACGGCCGCGTCCAGGTCCACGACCGCGGGCGGCCGCATCGTGGAGGTCATTTCTCTTCGACGGCGGTCGCGGCGTCGGACGGCTGCTCGGCCCCGGCTTCGGGCGGCTGCTCATCCCTCGCCCAGCGCCAGACGACCACCACGAGGGGGATCGACAGCAGCGAGTTGAGCACCGGGGCGAGAAAGCCCTGCCGGATGCTCAGCTCGGACAGGAGCGCGGAAACCAGCGGAGCGAGCCCGGCGGCCACGTAGATCACCGAGTTGATCAGGCCCATGGCCACTCCGGCGCGTTCCCCGGCGGCATCCGCGACCGTCATCATCACGACGAGGAACACGGGGGCCGAGGCAAGCCCGAAGAGCACCATCAGCACGCCGATCACCAGCGGGTCGTCGGTGAGCGAGCACAGCCACACGACGGGGCCGCCCGCGACCGTGCAGGCGGCGAGGACCGGCATGGCGCGCCTGCCCTCGGCGAGCTTGCCCACCGGTCCCTGAAGCAGGGCGTACGCGAGTGACTGCACCGTGATGAGCAGGCCGATGGTCGCCGCGCTGATCCCTTTGTCCTTGCCGTACAAAGGCAGGACGAAGGTGAGCACCTGGAAGTTCATGAAGTCGAACAGGAGCAGCGTGAGCAGGGCCAGAGTGACCTTGTCCTTGAGGATCTCCGGCAGCGACAGCAGCTTCACCGGCTGGCGCGGCGGCCCCTCCTCCTTACGGAGCAGCAACAGGGCGAACAGCGTGGCCGCGATCAGGAGACACGCCTGCACGACGAAGACCGCACGCAGGGCCAGGAAGCCGCCGATCGCGCCGCCGAGCACCGGCCCCGCCACGAACGTGCTCGACGAGACGGTGCGTTCGGCTCCCAGGACCTCACCGCGACGGCCCGAGCGCTGAGCCAGCTCCATGAGGATGGCCTGGGCGGCAACACCGGCCAGCGGCGCGGTGAGGCCCTGCAGGACACGCAGCGCCACGAACTCGCCCGTCGAATGGGCGACCAGGTACCCCAGCGGCAGCACGCCGAGGACGACACCCGAGACGCCCATGAACTTCTTGCGGTCGAAACGGTCAGCCGCGTTGCCCGCGAACAGCGCCGCCAACGCGCTCATGAAACCGCTGACCGCCACGACGGCACCGTTCTCGCCGACGGGTAGGCCCGCGTCCTTGAAATACAGCGGCAGGATGGGGGCCACCATGCCCACCGTGAGCATGGTGATCCCGGAGAACACGATCAGGCCCATGATGCCGGGTTTGAGGAATTTCATGTTCCGCGGTCGCTCCCATCATCGGGCTTGTGTCTCGGTTCAGTTCACCGTGTGGCTCGCCTGCGGCGGCTTGACCCAGCCGCGGTTCCCGGTGGACAGCACGGCTTCCAGATACAGGGACCGGACCTCGGCCAAGGACAGGTTCCTGGTGGGCATCACCGGTGAGCGCAGATCGAGCCGGTGGTACATCTCCATCCAGTCGTCGTCCAGGAGGTCTTGGATCTTGGGGATGATGTCCGTTCCGGGGAACGGCGCGAACGGCTGGAACCACACCTCGTCGCTGTCCAGTTCGCGTGTCAGCCGGATGCTGTCGCGGATGCTCTGTTCGTCGTCGTCGGGGGTGCCCACCATCACCGACATCACGGTCCGGATCCCGGCGGCGCGCGTCATCGACACCGCGTCCTTGATCTGTTGTACGCGGGTGCGCTTGGAGATGCTGTCGAGGATCCGCTGGCTGCCCGACTCGACACCGAAGAAGATGCGGTAACAGCCGGCGTCGTGCATGGCGGTGAGGATCTCCTGGTCGAGCCGGTCCACCCGGGTCTCGCACGACCAGGTGATGTCGAGTCCGCGTTCCCGTATCTGCGCGCACAGCGCCAGAACATAGCGCCGGTCGATGGTGAAGATGTCGTCGAAGAACGTGAACCGGTCAAAGCCGTAGGTGCGCTGTACGTGGCTCACCTCCGCGACGAAGTCCTCGGGGGCCCGCCTCCGGTAGCTGGCGTTGCTCATCACCCTGATCGCACAGAAGCTGCACGGGTAGGGGCAGCCACGGCTGGCCAGCGCACTGGTGTCGTCCGACACCGTTCGATAGCGCGCCATGGGGATGAGGTCGCGCGCCGGCCAGGGCAGCTCCCGCAGGTCGGGGCGGCGCGCCCGCTGCGGATGACGACGTGGACCGTCGGGGGTGGCGACCACGAGCCCGGGGATGTCGGTGACCGGCTTCCCCGACTCCAGCGCGTCCAGGAGCTCGATCAAGGAGAACTCGGCCTCACCCACGAACGCGAAGTCGAGCGCCCCGTGGCGCAGCGACTCCTCCGGCACCAGCCCCGCATGCGGGCCACCTGCCATCGTGGGCAGCCCCAGCTGCTTGGCCAGCCCCGCCAGGCGCATCCCCTCGTGCCAGTTCATGGTGACGAAGTACAGGCCCACCGCGTCGAAGTCCTGCATGAGCGCGGAGACTTCGGCCTGAGTGTGCTCCTCGATCCCCAGATCCAGGATCGCCGCGTCATGCCGCCCCGACTCCCTCAGTGCCGCGGCCAGGTACCCCAGTTGCAGTGGCGGATACGGCTGCAGCGCGTACCCGGGGGTCGGCGCGTTGACCAGGAGCACCCGCATCAGCAAGCACCACCGCGTCCGCCCGCCGAGGTCACCGACACGACCGGAAGCGTGCGCCGGACGGTCGGCGGCGGTACGTAGTCGTCGGGAATGTCCTCCCGCAGGCACACCGGGTCGGGCGCCTTCAGGTCGCCGTACTCGAACCAGGCGTGGGCACGGCAGGCACCGTTGCAGTCGACGACCTTCGAGCAACTGGTGCACTTGCCGGTCAGCGTGGTCGACGACACGTCCCGCATGCCGGCGAAGAAGGGAGCGCTTCGCCAGACCTCACCGAGTGAGGAGTCCTTGATGTTGCCGACGGGGTGGTCGAAGAGGACGCAGGGCGTCACCGTGCCGTCGTACTGCACGCAGCACAGGGTGCGGCCCGCGCCGCATTTGGCGGGCTGGACCGGGGACTTGCCCTGGAGTGCCCAGATCTTCATGGGCAGCGGGTCGTCGAGGTGCACTCGCATGTCCGGATCACCGGTGTGTTCCGCCACGAAGTCGGCCAGATGGCGGATCTCGTCCACGCCGAGGCCGGTCTGGTAGTAGATCTCGTGCCCCCTGCCCACCGGGCACATGCCCGTGAGGCGCCACACAGGTACGCCCTTGTTCTTCAAGAGGGCGTGCATGTCGTCGAGCTGGGAGACGGTCTGGCGGCACACCACGGTGCCCACGCTCATCCGCACGCCGGATTCCAGCAGCGTGTCCATCGCGTTCAGGGCGTCCCGGTACGCTCCGGGGACGCGACGGAAGGTGTCATGGGTCTTCGCGTCCACCCCGTCGAGACTCACCAGGACGTCCTCGAGCTCCAGTTCCCGGATGCAGGCGGCCTTCTCGGGGGTCATGTACGTTCCGTTGGTGGCCATGTAGACGCGTACGCCCCCCTCACGCGCCCGCTCGATCACCTGGAACAGGTCCTTGCGCAGGAGGGGTTCGCCGCCCGCGATGTAGAGGAAGAAGACCCGGTTCTCGACGAGTTCGTCGACGAGCCGCATCGCCTCGTCGTGGGTCAGTTCACCTGGTTGCTTCTTTCCGGAACGGGACAGGCAGTGGTCGCAGCGCAGATTGCAGATGGACGTGATGTTCCAGTAGACCGACATGGGATAGTTGAAGGTGGGGACCGGCCCTTTCACGTCATGGCCTCCTCGTCGAACATGATGTTCCTCACGGCGTGCAGCCAGAGTCGTTCCAGCTCCCCCTTCTGCAGATGCTTCAGTTCCATCGCCCGCACGAAGGGGAATTTCGAGGTCTGTTCCAGGTCCTCGAACCACCGGTCGTCCGTCACCCGGACCCCGAACTCCTCCGGCGAGTCGTAGATCGGCGTCATGGGGAAGGGGACGACCATGGAGACGTCGGCGAAGTGGGGCTGCGCGGCGTGGTGGAAGTCGATGGTCTCCTCGACGGTCGCCGATGTCTCACCCGGGCCGCCGATCAGGTAGTCGACGTAGACGGTCAGCCCGGCGTCCTTGCTCCATCGGATGGCGTCCAGGCCCTGGCGGACGGTGGTCACCTTGCGGTAGTTGCGCAGGACCTCGGCGGACCCCGACTCGATGCCGTAGTTGATCCGGTAGCAGCCGGCCGCCTTGAGCTTGTGCAGCACGGCAGGGTCCACGAGTTCCGGATAGCTTCGGCAGATCCACTGGACCGGCAGCTGTCGCTCGATGATGAGATCGCAGACCTCGTGCGCCCAGCTCTTCTTGATGGTGAAGTTCACCTCGATGAAGTCGAAGCGGTTGATGCCGTAGTCCTGGACCAGCGTTTCCATCTCGGCGACCAGTGCCTCGGGTTTCTTGTAGCGCACCCGGCGCGTCTGTACCTGCGGCAAGGCGCAGAAGGTGCATTTCATGGGGCAGCCTCGATGGCCTTCCAGCGAGAAGAAGTTGGCCAGCCGGTACAGGTGCATCGGCAGCACCTCGAAGGCGGGCTGCGGGAAATCCATCGGACCGTTGCGGACCTCGCGCCGGCCGTTGTGGACCACCGTGCCGTCACGTTTCCGCCACGCCAGTCCTTTGACCGAGCCCAGGTCTTTCGAGGGAAGCGCCTGGACGTACTCGAGCAGGGCGTGTTCTCCTTCGCCGTGGACCATGGCGTCGATGTACGGGTGGTCGCGCAGGCCCTGCTCGGCGACGAGCCCCATGTGCGGTCCGCCGAAGATGACGGCCACCTCGGGATGCGCCTTCTTGATCTCCTTCGCGATGTGCAGGCCGAGCGGGTAGTTGATGAACTGGCAGCGGAACCCGACCACGTCTGCGCCGTAGTCGGCCACGCGTCGCACCACGTCCTGGTCCGACAGGCGTTCCGCGGCGCAGTCCACCACGACCACCTCGTGTCCCGTCCGCACCAGTGGAGCGGCCACGCAGGCGAGACCCAGCGGTGGATAATGGGCCCGGAAGTTCTCCCGGCCCCCGTACTCGGGCACGCCGGGGTGGATCAGCATGACTCGCATATGACTCCGCTCCTCCTGCCGCGGTCTGTGCAAAGCTGGTGGAACCTGCCCCCCGAAGGGCACATGGCTAGCAACTCAGTGGGATGCCGTCGCTATCGAGGTGCGAACGTGCCGTTGCCGGGCTCAGGCCGCCCAGGCCATGCACAGGTCCAGATCCTCCATGTCGTCGATTTCGGGCTCGCTGTACGCCAGCAGCTCGTCCTCGGAGGTCTCGAGCGTCTCGATGTGCTCCATGCCAGTCACCTCCTTCCGTGGCAGGCTCGACGGCATCCCAGGTGCCCTTCGGGGGGCAGGCGTTCAGTGGTGCCGGGCCGGCACCGGCTCGGCCGCGGCGAGGTGTTCGTCCACCAGAGCCGCGAGGCCGCGCCATGCGACGGGACCCGGCGCGGGCGGACGGGTGGTCAGCACCCCGCCCGGTACGAAGAACGGATCGAGATCGCAGTGGTGGCCGCTGATCCGCAGCTGAGACCGGACGAGCACCACATCCCCCGCGGCGGGCCGGTCGGTCTCCCGCCGGGCCCGGTGCCCCGGCGTGAAGTGGACCAGGGCGTCGGGCTCGTCCGGCGAGCGCAACGCGGGGTCGCCCTCGGCGATCTCCACACGGCTGACGACCAGGCCCGAGCCGTCGATCTCCGCAAGGTTGCACAGCCGGCCGGCGATCTCGTCCAGCAGGGCGGGCGCGGCCGCCGCGGACACCACACCGTCCGCGTCCCGGCCCCGCAGACGCAGCCGCAGACCGCGGCCGTCCGGGCTGTGGGCCTGCCCGTGCAGGCCGCTGGCGCGCAGCCAGGCGTTGAGATCCACCGTGGCACGCAGCGACTGGCATCCATGGGGTGAGGCGATCAACAACTCCGGATACGTCGCGGACAGCGCGCCCACGAGCTCGTCCAGCTGCAGATAGGCCTGCAGCACCGCCGGCTGCGGATGCTCACGGCTGTCGAACCAGTGGCTTGTGAAGTCGAGTTGGTGCCACAGGTGGTGCTGTGCCGGTTCTATGTAGGGAACGCAGGCCAGGAGCACGGACGGGCGCTCGTCGGCCGCCGCGGTGATGATCTCGTTCACCCGCGACCCGCAGTCGGCCAGCAACTCGGACACCAGCGCGTCGTCGAGCACCCCGTCGCTGTGGGCGGCGAGCGTGCCGGGCGTCCCCGTGAGCGGCACCGGACCCGCGGTGGAGCGAGCACCGTCCTGGGGCGGAGCGACATAGACGACGACAGGTGAGGTGCTCAGCACCGCGCACCGGCTCACCGCTGTTCCCCGGGCCGAGTCGAAGGCGACCCACGGGCTCCAGCCCCGCTCCGGCACGACCGTCTCGTGGCCCGCGAGGCGCAGCCGCAGTCGACGGCCGTCGTCACCGGGTGCCGCCTCCAGGGTGAGCCCGGGGTACGGCTCGCCGGCGTTGCCCTGCAGCGTGGCCGTGCCTCCCACACCCGTCACGGGCTTACCGGGCTCCGTCGCCCCTTCCTCCAGGACGACCATGTAGGGGTCCATCGGAGTGCAGTCGTGCGGGACGGGCGGCGGCGCGATCGGGCTGCGCACGCCGTTCGCCGCGCGGTGCCGGGGCAGGAACACGGTCAGCACGTCGTGGCCGGCGTCGCTGAGCCGGGCCGGCAGGCCGTCGGAGGCGTCCGGGGAGTCGCCGAGTACGGTCTGCCACAACGCCGCGGGGTCCGTGGGCCCGGCCGGGTATGCCGGGCGCAGACCACCGCGCACCATCGCCTGGGCCAGGTGGGGCAGCAGGCCCGCGCGTATCCAGCCGCGCAGCAGGTGGTGGTCGAGCCCGGGGGCGAGGACTATCGCGGCCTGCGGGTCCACGGCGCTCATCGGTTCCTCCTCGTGCCGTCGGCTGTCGCCGGGTCGTCGCCCATGGCCACCGCATAGCGGTGCAGGGTGCGTGCGGTGTACGCGGTGAGCGTCCAGTCGCCGGGATCGCCGGGGCGGTGGGTGAAGCTTCCGTCCTCGTTCCGCCACCGGGTCAGGGCCCTGACGGCGGCCGCGACCTCGGGGCGCCGGGCGTGACCGAGCTGGACCAGAGCGCCCAGCACGGCCTGCGTGGGATCTGTGGCCTGCTCCCAGCTGCCGTCCGGTTCCTGCCGGGCGAGCAGGTGCTCCGCGGCCGTGGCGGCCGCCGGGAAGGGGCGGCGGACAAGGCGGTACAGGTCGACGACGACGGCCGTGCTGAAGAGATCGAATCCCGCGAAACGCAGAGCGAGTTCGGGATTGGGCCCTTCGGCGAGGCTGCCGTACCGGCCGGCGCCCCGTTCGAGGAACGTCATGGCCCTGGCCGTCAGCGCGGCCGCCTCCATCACGTTGCACAGCGACTGCGCGACCGCCGCGGTGATCCAGACATGCGCTCGCGGTGCGCGGTACCAACTGCGGGCCCACGGCACGGAGTCGCTCTCCACCCAGCTTCCGTCGCGGAGCTGGCGCTGTTCGAGCCAGCGCAGTGCCGGAGCGAGCCACCGCGCGTCGCCGTCCAGGTGCAGCCGCCGCGCGGCGTCGGCCGTCCACAGCACCGAGGGTTCGCCGCCACCGTACTTGCTCTCGTAGCCGCCCTCGGGTAGCCGTGCCCCATGGACGAGCTCGAGTTTCGTGGGCCGCAGCCAGGGCGGCTCCGGCGCCAGGCCCGACTCGACCACCAGACACTGGGCGTCGATGGCGAACCGGTCGGGCGGCTGTGCCATGACCCATGCGACCGCGTCCCGGGCCGCCGCGCGGGCCAGTTCCGCGGTGCTGCTGCCTTCGGTGATCCTCATGGCTCGACGACCACCAGGTCCCGGGATTCCATGTCGTCGAGCAGCCGCCGTACATCGGACTGCAGCTTGCCCCGGTCGACCCCTTTGACCCGCTTCAGCATGGCGTCCGTCAGTCCGTCGAGATCGCGGGCGTCACCGAGCAGGTCCCACACCACGCCGGCGATGCGATTGAGCTTGCTGAATTTCGCCGTGACCGGATTGAACAGGAAGTACTGGCCGTCGGGTTCCACTCGATCGATGATCTGGTCGTTGCGTCGATAGACGGTTGTCACGACTGCTCTCCCTGGTGGCTAGAGATGGGACGACGGTGTGCGGCGGCGAGGCGCGCCCCGTCCAGCAGCAGATCCGGGGCGCCGACGGGGCCGTGCCGGTGCACCGCGGTGCCCAGTTGCTCGATGGAACCGAGCAGGGCGGCCGGTGTGGTGGTGAGCGGAACGCGCACGGTGCGGCCGGCCGGTTCGCCCTGGTGAAGGGGGACGCCCAGCAGTTCGGCGCTCAGCCGGCCTTCTCCCGCGGACAGCCCTCGCACCCCCTGGACCAAAAAGCCCTCGCCGGCCGCCTTGAGCAGCGCGTCCCGCGGCGCGTGCGCCGGACGCAGGGTGAGCACGCTCACCCCCACGGCGGGCCATTGCGTGTAGGAGGTCCGCTGGACGTTTCCGGAGGCCAGCGGGTCACCGGTGCGCCGCCTGGTGTGGTGGTCGCCGAGGCGTCCCACCCGCCGGCCCGCGTCGATCAGGGTCTTGCGCGCGGTCACGATCCCTTCGCCGTCGAACGGTGCGGCGCCCACCACGTCCACGGCCGTCGGATCGTCTTCCACGGTGACGGCGGGGAGAGGCCGGTCCGCCGGCCCCGGTGCGGCCGGGGAGACGAACAGACCGGCGCACTGCGCGAGCAGCCGGGCGGCGACCGGTGCCGTGACCAGCAGCGGCTCGCCGCGCAACCGGCGGCTGCTCGACGCCCGGCGCGCCCGACCGTCCGTCACCAGCTGCCCGGCCAAGTCGTGCACCGGTAGATCGCCGAGGTCCCGCCCCCACCAGGAGGCGTGCCCCATCCCGTGTCCCCCTTCGTCCGGTACCAGGGCGGAGACGCTGACGTGCACATAGGCCTCTTCGAACGCGCGGGCCAGCCCGGTGCCGTTGCAGATCACGGTCCGGCGGCGGCCCAGTTCGGCCCTGAGCGTCACCGGAGTGCAGAGGGCATCGCGCCGATCGGTCAGAGCGGTGCGCACAGCCGTGAGCGCTTCGCCCAGGTCCACCCGGCGGACATCGGCCAGACGCGGCCCCGCCACGAAGTCGGGCGTCCGTCGCGGATCGGCCGGCAGTTCCGCGTCGTTCGGTACGACGGTTTCGGCGGCTCGGGCGGCGGCGGCCACGGCCCTCGCGATTCCCGTGGGCCCGAGGTCGTGTGTGGCGCAGAAGCCGACAGCGCCCCGTCGGAAGCACCGTACGGCCGCGCCCGCCGTCGTGGTCACCGTGGTGTCGAAACCCCGGTCGGTCAGCTGCAGAGCGTCGCTCCAGTAGGATTCGGCGTAGATCTCCGCGTCGTCCGGGCAGTCGGCGAGCAGCGCTGTGGCGTCCGGGATCACCAGGCACCTCCGGGTGCCACGGCCAGGGCCTTGACGCGCAGCGTGGGCTGGCCCACGCCCGCCGGCTCCCACCGCCCCGCCTTCCTGCAGTGCACCGCACGGTGCCGCACGTCGTCGCCGACCCGGTCGATGTCGCGGAGGGTCGAGAGGATCTCGCCCATCACCCGGACCCCGGACACCGGGCGGCCTTTCCGGCCGTGCTCGATGAGGAACCCTTCGCGTACGAGGACGGAGAACGCCCCGCTGCTGGGCGAGACCTCGGCACCGCCGATGGTGCTCACATAGAGGCCGCCGGCGGTGTCCGCGAGGATCTGCTCCGGTGACTGGGTCCCGGGCAGGGCGTAGGTGTTGCTCATCCGGGGCAGGGCCGGGTGCCGGTGCCCCGGTCTGCGGGCGTGGCCGGTGCTGTGCCGGCCGCTCCACCCCGCGGTGTCCCGGGTGGTGAGGCATCCGGTCAGGCGCCCGCGGTCCAGCAGGGTCACCGGGCTGGCCGCGGCACCTTCGTGATCGTGGGTGTACGAGCCCCAGCCGCCCGGGAGGAGCGGGTCGTCCACCACCGTCAGGCCTTCGGGACCGAGCCGCTGCCCCGACCTGCCGCGCAGGACGGAGCCACGTTCGAGGACGTCCGCCTCCAGGGCGTGGCCGCACACCTCGTGCACGAACACCCCTCCTGCCGCCGGCGCGAAGATCACGGGCAGGAACCCGGGTCGGCACTCGACGCTGTCCAGCACGTGCCGCGCGGAGGCGGCGGCGAGGCGTCCGGCGGCCGCGGGATCCCAGGCTTCGTCGGCCCGACCGGCCGCCGTCCGCGTCCGGACCGTGTGCTGTCCGGTCGCCTTCCGGGCACCTTCGGCCATCTGGCAGCGCACGGTGAGCTCGCTTCCGGACCAGTGGCCGCCGGCCCGCCGGCCGTCGGAGTGCGCCACCGCCCAGACGCGGTGGTGGTGTGCGGCCCGGCTTCTGATACCGCCGTCGTGGGGGTGTGCCCCCCTGGCGGCGTCGGTGAATGCGGCTCGGTTCAGGGCGAGGGCGTCCCCGGGCAGGGCGGGGGCGGGAAGGAGGCCGTCCTGCGGGCCATCGTTCCCCGGCTCGCTCGCCTCTGGGCGGACGAGCGCGTCGATGCCCCGGTCCGTGAGGCTGTCGGTGGCGAGGCGGCAGGTGGTGCCGTCGTATTGCTCGATCAGTACTCCCACGCCTCCGACCAGCCGCTCCTCGTGGCGGATGACTTGATCGCCGAGTGCCGCCGTCTCCACGGAGAGCGCCTGGTCGACGAAGACTTCGACGGCGCGCGCCCCCGGGAGGGCGCGCCGCATACGTGACAGCACGTCGGCCGCGAGGACGACGGCAGCGGACTCCGGCGGCGTCACCGGGCCGTCTCCGGTGCCGACTCAAGAGCACGGCGCAGCCGGTCCTCGGTCTCCGCGACGTCGTCCGGCGGCGCATGCGCGACGAACGTCCCCTGGTCCGCGAGGCGTTCCAGATGGACGCCGACTTCACTGAAGTGCTCGGGACCGGTGTGCACGAGCCGCTCCACTCTGCGAGCGATGTCCGTGGCGGGGCGCCCGGCCAGCCACTCCCGGCGTGCGGCGAGCCCGCGCTCAGCCGCGGTGCCCGCGGGCACGATCTGCTTGACGGCCCCGAGGACGGCGTGACGGATGTCCTGCTTCGACGGCCGTAGCGCCGCCAGCTCCGTGCCGAGGCGAAGGAAGTCCCGGAGCGTGCCGGCGTCACGGGGGTCCCGCAGGGACAGCAGCCGCAGCGTGCCGCGCAGATCGTCGGCGTCCATCAGCCCCGCGTAGGCGCCGCCTCGTTCCCGGACGTGCTTCATGAGCCAGCCGCCGGTCAGGTGGCTCGCCACCGCCTGATGCTCGGGAGTGACGGAGCCGTACGACGGGTGCAGGACGCAGCCGACGGTGTGGAGTGGAGCCGGTGCCTCAAGGACCTCGAGACGCGGTGGCTCGGCCGGTCCCCAGCCGTTTGTCGGCGGTTCGGGGACGAGTTCGGTCCGGTGCCCGGCCAATTGTTCCGCCAGGTGTTCCGCCGTGGCGCGTGCCCGGTCGGTTTCCTTTTCCCACGCGGTCGTCAGGCCGAGAAACACTCGTCCGCGTCCCAGGATGCGGCCCCGTATTTCCGCGATCTGCGCGGCATTCGGTGGAGCGCTGGCGAGCCTGTCCCACGCCGACTTTCCGGAGACGAGTTCGGCCAGACATCCCTCGACATCGATTCCGCTGAAGAGCCGGGTGTCGACGAGCCGGTGGACCCGCGGTCCTCGGAGGGCGCGCAAAAAGGTCCTATGTGCCTCCGCCGCGGTCTTCACCTCGGCGGCGGACATGCTTCCCGGTATGACCCGTCCCAGGGTGCTGGTCAGCATTTCGGCGTGCTGCTGCAGGCATTGTGTGTGCAGGACGACATAGGCGTCACCATCTCGCGGCGGGCCGGGGAGAAACGAGTGCCGAGCCCTCGCCCCGAAGTCCGCGGCTTCGTGTTCGACGGCGCGTGACACGGCTCGTGCCCATACCGGAACCAGGGGAATCAGTTCTGCGGGCAGACCGGCCAGCGAAACGGCGACGTCGAGATGGACGAGCCCGTGCGTGGGGAGTGTGCAGTGCTGCACCGGGATGCCCGTGGCAGCCATGCTGACCTCCTGCGGAACCTCTGATGCATGGTCCATGGTGAAGTCACCGAAAAGCGGCGGCCGACGTTTACGCCGGGCGGATCCGGACGCTTTCTTGCGCCGTTGATTCTTTTCCGTGTGAAGGTCCCGTGAAGGGTCTCCGGGAAGTGTCAGCAGGGTGACCCGGTGCTCGTTCTCACTGATCCAGGTGCGTACGAGATGGCGCATGTGCCCACCGGGGTCCTCGCACCATGCGCGGACGCGGGCCGACGCCTCGTCCAGGCGTAGTTCCGCGAGCGGGTCGGCGCCGTACGGCCAAGCCGTCATCACTCGGTCGAACAGTGCGCGCCCCGCGCCCCCACCGCCCGCCCGCGGCTGCCGGAGCGTCATCTCGACGCGGTTGCACGCCCGGGTGAGGTCGGCGGCCGGCAGGCCCTCGTCGGCCACCTGGGTCATCGCTGCGGTGACGGTGCGCTCGAGCGTGTCGAGGCGATCCTCGGTGACGTCGCCGACCGCGACGCCGAAGACGGGAGTGCAACCGTGCAGTTCAAGGGCGGGCCGGTTGCTCGGGGAGCCGAGCGCGGCCAACCGGCCGGCGAGCAGCCCGGATATCGGATCAGCCAGGGCGTGTGCGAGCACCCGCGCGGCGAAACGATTCGCTGCATCGGTCAGCGACGGCAGCGCCCAGCTGACCCCGGCCACACTCGTGGACCCGGCGACGGCCCGGGTCACCGCCCGCACCGGCCCCCTGGCCGAGGGACCGGTGTGCGCCGCGGCCGGGCTGCCCGGCACATCGCCCAGTGCCGCGGCGAGCGCCGACAGGGCAGCGGTCACATCCACGGCTCCGTAGAGGAAGAACAAGGTGTTGGACGGCACGTAATGCACCCGGTGATAAGCACGCACATCGCCAACCGCCAGTTTCCTGAGCCGGGCCGGATCTCCCCCTGACACACCGGAGCAGGGATGCCCCGCGAGGAGCTGACGCCGCGCTTCGAGCGGGTGCAGTTGATCGGGGCTCCCGAACACACCCGTCATTTCACTGACGACCACTCCGGCGCCGCTTCCGTCCGGAGAGCCGACCAGCTCTTCGAACACCGTGGCCGACAACTGCGGCCGATACAGTGTCTCGACCAGAATCGGAATGAGCGCAAGATGGTTTCTCCGGCCCCTGGTCGCAACCCCGTAGACGGTGGTGTCGGGGCGTGTAGCACCATTGGCAAATGTGGCCGGCGAGCCAAATAGCAGGGCTCCTACGAGATCCAGATCCGGGAAGGCGTGGGATCCCGCCAGGACGAGATGCTCAAGTACGTGTGGAATCCCGAGATCTTGGTCCGGTGCAGTGCGCAGACCCGCACCGAGAAAACATTCCTCGTCCGCGCAGGGAACCACCAGGACTTCTGCGCCCGTCACCGCGTGCCTGAATAAGCTTGCCGTTGCCCCGTCGTCGGAAAGATACGCGCTGCGTAGTAGGGAAAAGCCGTGCTCCACTCGATCAACCCCCGTGGCGGCTGCGATCTTCGTCGGGTACCCGAGCCGCTTGGTCGATTACTGGCGGAAAGCGATGGTTGGCAGGGACGCTACACCGGGCTCACAAAGATCGCCACACCCGAGAAGTAAAAGAAATGAGGAGCATTGATCGTCCGTATTCGGAATTCTTCATTCGAGCCGAAGAACGCCGAGAACCGGCCAACCTGGCCGACGGGTCATCCCGGTTGCGGCCATCCCCGCCACAGTCGGCAGGTCAACCACCGGGCCGCAGTCGCGCCCCAGGACAAGGCGACCGACAACTTTTCCGTCCTTGACAAATTTGTTTGTCGGTCAGATCCTGGAGCGGTGCTGGACGTCACTGTGATCGAAGAACCCGCCGCGGCCGAGGCGTCCCTGGACCTGACACGGTCCCGGATCCCGCCGCCCCGACCGAGCCCGGTCCGACCGGCCGCCACGCCCCGACGGGAGGTCAACTACCGTCATCGGACGGCGACTTGACTCGGTCGGACGACGAACGCATCGCGGTCCGTTCCCACGACGGGGTCCCCACCTTCCACCACTCCCCCGGCGTCGTGCCGAGGCGCCACCACCTCTTCGGCACGGATACAGACGGCGCCGAGGCCGCCTGGCAGCGGTGGCCGACCGGCCTCATCGCCTGACGCCCCGCGCCCGGCACTACCGGATCATCTGCACCCGCAGCGGTCCGTGCCCCCACTCCTTCCGGACACTCCCGCCGCGCACACGGCGCAAACGCCTACCAGCAGCCCTGCAACACGCAGCTACACCACCAAGGAAAATCCCATGCGCACCGTGATCAGCACCGCCTTCATCTCGCTCGACGGCGTCGTCGAGGCGCCGGGCGGCGAACCCGGCTACCGCAACAGCGGCTGGACCTTCAAGGAAGTGGAGTTCGTCCCCGAGGCATTCGAGATCAAGGAGCGGGAACAGCTGGAATCCACCGCGATCCTGATGGGCCGGGTCAGCTACGAGGCGTTCAGCCCGGTCTGGCCGGACATGGTCGAGTTCGCGCACTACAAGCTGATGCCCAAGTACGTCGTCTCCACCACCCTCACCGAGGACAAGCTGGTCTCCAACTGGGGCGAGACCGTCATCCTGCGCTCCCTCGACGAGGTCGCCGCCCTGAAGAAGACCGAGGGCGGCCCGATCATCGTCCACGGCAGCGCCTCCCTCAACCACAGCCTCTCCGACGCCGGCCTGATCGATCGCTACCATCTGCTCGTCTACCCGCTGCTGCTCGGCGCCGGCAAGCGCCTGTTCAGCACCACGGACAAGGACACGCAAAAGCTCGAGCTCGTCGAGCACGACACCTACAGCAACGGTCTGCAGAAGCAGGTCTTCGACGTAATCCACTGACGATGCTCCGGGCATCCAGCCCTGCCGGCGCCTGCGAGGACGGACGCCACCCGGCCGCGATGGCACCAGCCGATCCGCCAGCGGCAAGGGCCGGGCAACACAGCTCGCCCTTCGGCCGGCCCGCATTTCCCAGCGGACCCCCGCAGTTTGAAGGAGCCCGGCTCTGCGGCCAGGGCGAGCAGGTGCGGTACTTCCACGCGATGGCCTCGATCGTGCCGCGGTGATCGGCCCGCCGTCGCCCACGAACCGGATCGGCCGGCATCAATGGCTCGATCTGGTCCCGCATCGCATCACTGATCGCCCATCGGACAGACACATCCGATCAGCTGCTCAGCCCATCGCAGCGGCACGCCCTACTCCTGTGGCACCGCCCGGTCCTCCTCCTCTGTGGGCAGTCCCACTGGGCGGCGACCCGGGGGCTGTTGGGGCTCGGGGCGCACGGGTGCGTGCGGCAGACGGCGGTCCACCGGGGTGTCGGCGGTCAGGGTCGTCGGCTCCCCGTAATGCAGCACGACCAGCGAATCGCCGTCCACCAGGTGGTACCGCACATGGGACGAACCGATGTCCACCTTGAGCCTGCATCCGCGTACCAGCAGTGTGAACGCCACCCTGGACAGCTCCTCCGGCAGGCGCGGTGCGAAGGCCAGCAGAGCCGGTTTCCCGTCGTCGCCGGCGTACCGGCGCACGCCTCCGAAGCCGGCGACCAGCGCGATCCACGTCCCGGCGAGGGAGGCGATGTGGAGCCCGTCACGGGTGTTGTGTTCCAGGTCGTCCAGGTCCATCAGCGCGGCCTCGCCGAGGTAGGCGTAGGCCAGGCGCAGATGGCCGGTCTCGGCGGCGAGCACCGCCTGGAAGCAGGCCGACAGGGAGGAGTCGCGGACGGTCAGCGCCTCGTAGTAGGCGAAGTTGCGTGCCTTCTGTTCGTCGGAGAAGGCGTCCGGGCACTCCGTCATCGCCAGCACCAGGTCGGCCTGTTTCACCACCTGCTTGCGGTACAGGTCGAAGTAGGGGTAGTGCAGCAGGAGGGGGTAGTTCTCGGGCGGGGTCGCCTCGAAGTCCCAGCGCTGGAGACTCGTGAAACCGGCCGACTGCTCGTGCACGCCGAGCGCGTCGTTGTACGGCAGCGCCATGCGGGCCGCGGCGTCCCGCCACGCCGCGGACTCCTCGTCGTCGACACCGAGTTCCGCGGCGCGTTCCGGATGACGTACGGCGGCGTCCGCGGCCGAGACCAGGTTCTGCCGGGCCATCAGGTTGGTGTACAGGTTGTCGCGGGTGATCGCGCTGTACTCGTCGGGCCCCGTGACCCCGTCGATGTGGAAGACGCCTTCCGCGTCGTGGTGTCCGAGCGAGCGCCACAGCCGCGCGGTGTCCACCAGGAGGTCGAGCCCCTCACCGCGTTCGAAGTCCTCGTCCCCGGTCACCATGACGTACCGGTCGGCGGCCATGGCGATGGCGGCGTTGATGTGGAAGGCGGCCGTTCCGGCCGGCCAGTAGGCGGAACACTCGGCACCCTCGATCGTGCGCCAAGGGAACGCCGCCCCGGCAAGCCCCAGCTGACGCGCGCGTTCCCGCGCCGCCGGAAGCATCTGGTGACGCGCCCTCAACGCCGACGCGACGGCCTCCGGAGCGGTGAACGTCAGCACGGGGAGCACGTAGGACTCGGTGTCCCAGAAGCAGTGCCCGTCGTACCCGGTTCCGGTCAGGCCCTTGGCGGGAATCGCCCGGTTCTCACCACGGGCCGCCGCCTGGAGCACATGGAAGAGGGCGAACCGCACCGCCTGCTGGATGCGCGCGCTGCCCTCGACCTCGACGTCCGCGCCCGCCCAGAAACGATCCAGGTACGCCCGCTGTGCCGCGGCCAGACCGTCCCAGCCGGTGCTGACAGCGGCCGCCACCGCCGCGTCCACCTGATCGTGCACCGCCGGCAGCGAACGCTCCCCCGACCAGCCGTACGCCACGAACTTCACCAGCCGGAGCGTTTGCCCGGGCACCAGATCCGCGGTCACCGTCAGACGGCTGACGTCAGCCTCGCACTGCGCCGTCCAGCGGGTGCTCTCCGGCCCTTCGACGAGATGGTCGGCCGCTGCCCCCACCCGCAGCGCGCTGCGGTCGGTGCGGTGCACCAGCCGCAGCCGGGTGTCGTACGCGAAGTTCTCCTCGGCCACCAACGGTGACTCGATCGCCGCGGCCACGCGCGGATCGCCCTCGAATCGCGGCAGCTGCGCGTTGGCGACGAGCTCGGACTGCACGGCCACCGTGGTCGGCCCGTCGACCGGCTCCACCTCGTACACCACCGCGGCCACCGCTCGCTGGGTGAAGGACACGAGCCGCCGCGAGGAGATCCGCACCGTACGACCGCCGGGTGAGGTCCATCGTGCGGTGCGGCTAAGGATGCCCGAGCGGAAGTCCAGGACGCGCTCGTGCGCGACCAGTCGGCCGTAGCGCAGGTCGTACGGGTGGTCGTCGACCAGCAGCCGGAAGATCTTGCCGTCGGTGACGTTGATCATCGTCTGGCCGGACTCGGGATAGCCGTAGCCCGCTTCGGCGTAGGGCAGTGGATGCCGTTCGTGGACGCCGTTGAGGTATGCGCCGGGCAGTCCGTGCGGCTCTCCCTCCTCGAGGTTGCCGCGCCACCCGACGTGCCCGTTGGAGAGGGCGAAGACCGATTCGCTCTGCGCGAGCACGTCCAGGTTCAGCTCGGTCTCGCGCAGACACCACGGCTCGACCGTGAAGCTGGGATGGGTGATCACCGGTCCTCCAGAAGGTCGGCCAGGTCACGGACCACCACATCGGCGCCGTGGGCCCGCAGTTGCTCCGCCTGGCCCACCCGGTCGACGCCCACCACCACACCGAACCGTCCCGCCCGCCCGGCCTCGACGCCGGCGAGGGCGTCCTCGAACACCGCGGCCTCTCCCGGATCCGTGCCGAGCCCTCGGGCCGCCTCCAGGTAGGTGTCCGGGGCGGGCTTGCCCCGCAGCCGGCGCTCGTGGGCGACCACTCCGTCGATCCGCTCCTCGAACAGGTCCTCGATGCCGGCCGCTCGCAGGACGTCCCGGGTGTTCGCACTCGACGACACCACCGCGCAGCGCAGGCCCGCCGCCCGCGCCGCGTGCACGAACCGGACGGAGCCGTCGTAGGGTTCCACCCCCTCCTCGCGGATACGCCGCAGGACCAGCTCGTTCTTCCGGGTGCCCAGGCCGTTCACCGTCTCCGCCTCCGGCGGGTCGTCCGGTGATCCCTCGGGCAGGTGCACCCCGCGTGCGGCGAGGAACGTGCGCACGCCGTCCTCACGGGGCCGCCCGTCCACATACTCGTCGTAGTCACCGACCTCGTCGAACGGCACGAACTCGGTGCCCTCGCGCGTCGCGCGCTCGCGGAGATATCCGTCGAACATCTCCTTCCAGGCGGCCGCGTGCACCTTCGCGGTCTGGGTGAGCACCCCGTCGAGGTCGAACAGGCAGGCACGGACGTGCGCAGGAAGCCCCAGCATGCCGTAGAGGCTAGAAGGCACCTGCGGACGGGCGCGGCAGGACACCGTCCGGCACGCAGGGAGACACCCGGTCGGTCGAGGCGGTGCGGGCGGCCTTGATGCCGTGCGAGTAGCACGCGTGGCGGGCGGCGGCCGCGCGCAGCCTGGTGACCGGGCCGCCGGTGAGTGGGCGCTCACGGATTTGAGCGCCACCCGCCAGGAGGATGCGGGTCCGCCAACTGGCTACATGAATGCGCAGCCAGGGCCATGGAGGGCGGGAAGCCACGGCGAGGCGACCAAGGACTGTGTCAGGGCGCGTCTTCACACAACTCCCCTCCCCAGGGACAGGCGCGGCAGCGACAGAGCTGCCGCCGACGGAAGGCCCCGGTCCGATCGGAGATGGACCGCGGTACGACCTCCGCACCCGCGCGGATGCCCCGGACCGTCGAGGGGGCACCAACGCCAAAAAGGAACGCCGTGAGGCTGGCCTGCAAGACCGCCCGTCGACCCCGCGCCGGAATCCGAACGCGTGGTCCGCGCGGGTGATCGACAAGATCGGGATCTGGCGGCGCGAGCACAAGTGGTCCGCACAACGGATCACCCACGAGTTGGCCGACATCGGCTTCATCAGGATCGGCGTGTCACGACCTGCGGCCCGCGGCTACGCGCACACGCGGTAGCCGTTCAGGCCGGGCAGCATGATGTCCAGAACGATCAGGTCGTAATCCTGCTCCTGCGCCAAGTGCACACCGGTGACGCCGTCATGGGCCACATCCACGGCGAAGCCCTCGGCGCCCAGGCCACGGGCCAGGGCGGTGGCGAGGCGTTTCTCGTCCTCCACGATCAGCAGGCGCATGCGTCCAGCGTCTCAGCCCCTTCCTGAAGTGATCTTCAGGAAGCTTCAGCGGAGCTTCAGGATCCCTCGCCCATGGTGGACGGCGTCAGAACGAAACAGTCACCAGGTAGAAAGGGCAACCTCATGAAGTCCCTCGAGCACACGCTGACCGGCCGCCGCCGTACCGTCGCCGCGCTCGCCGCCACCCTGGTCCTCGGCGGAGCCGGAGCGGCGACCGCCACCGCCTTCACCGACGAGGGCGACCACGACGACACCCAGGTGGCCGCCACCACCTCCCCCGGCACCGACCACGACGACCACGACAACGACGCCACGCTGATCAAGAGCGCCAAGGTGGACATCAAGCAGGCCGCCGGCACCGCCACGAAGTCCGTCGCGGGCACGGTCACCGCCGTCGACCTGGAGGGCCAGAACGGCAAGCCGGTCTGGAAGGTCGACGTGACCGACTCCAAGGGCACCGAGCACGAGGTCACCGTCAACGGCACCGACGGCCAGGTCACCGCGACCAAGCCCGACCGGGACAACGGCTCCGACGACCGCAGCGGTGACGCCGCCCTCGCCAAGTCGGCCAAGACCGACCTGGCCGAGGCCGTGGACGCCGCCCTCGCCAAGGTCAAGGGCACCGCGACCTCCGCCGGCCTGGAGAACGACCACGGCAAGACCACTGCCTGGCACGTGGACGTGACGGACACCAAGGGCAAGGACCACGAGGTCACCGTTGACGCGGCCAACGGCAAGGTCACGGCCGCCAAGACCGACGACGACAACCACCACGGCAACGACTCCGGCGACCACGACGAGGACTGACGGCACAGCACCGGCGTACGACGGACCGGGCGGGGACCGCTCCGGCGGACACCCCCGCCCCGCCCGGTCACACCGCGCTGTGGGGAGGCCGTACCGCGTGCGCCGGGCTACGCTGCCAGGCGGGGGCTGTCGTGGATCACGGAGGCAGCCATGCCGAAGCCCGAGCTGTCGAGGAACAGGTCGTCTCTGGGGCACAAGCTGCGCTATGCCGTACGGCACCCTGGTCGGATCCCTCCCTATCTGCGCCGGGCCGCGCGGAACACCTGGCTGGGCCTGCGGCACCGTGACCACGTCGCGTACTACCGCGCCGTCATGGCCTCCGACACCGCGCGCAGCCCCGAGCGTGCCGTCGGCAGCGGCTCGGAGGCCGGCTGGCTGGCACTCGGGCAGATGCAGTTCGACTACCTGCTCGAACACAGGGTGAAGCCGCAGGACCGGATGCTGGAAATCGGCTGCGGGAACCTGCGCGCGGGGTGGCGGTTCATCGACTACCTCGCACCCGGCCACTACTACGGGATCGACATCTCGCCGGACATCCTCCTCGAGGCACAGCGCACCCTCGTCCGCCGGGGCCTGCAGGGCCGCCTCCCCCACTTGGCCCTCGTCGAGAACCTGACGCTCGACTTCCTGCCCCCGGGCTGGTTCACCGTGGTGCACGCCCACAGCGTCTTCTCGCACTCGCCGCTCGAGGTGATCGACGAGTGCCTGGCCAACGTCGGGCGGGTGCTGGCCCCCGGCGGCTTCTTCGACTTCACGTTCGACCGCACGGAGGGCACCGAGCACCAGGTGCTCCACGAGGACTTCTACTACCGCACCGAAACCCTCCTCTCGCTGGCTGGACGGCACGGTCTGAGCGCCCGCTTCATGGACGACTGGGAACGGCGCCCGCACGGCCAGTCGAAGATCCGGGTCACGCACGCGATGGCGGCGTAGCGGTTCAGCGACACCCATCGATCTCCATGGGTCCGCTCGGCTTGGCGAGCAGATGCATCAGACCTGGTGAGAGGCCGGTAAGAGGAGTTGCCGACAGCCTTCGGGCGCTGCCGTCGGTGGGTTCGGCCAGGCACACTGGCTGCGCCGACCGTCCCGGAGGAAGCCCCACCCATGGACAGCACACGACAGCGGCTCACGATCCTGCGTCCCCGTCGCAGCCTGGGCACCGTGTTCGCGCTCTCCTTCGCCTGCGTCACCGCTGCCACCACCCTCCTCGGCGGCTTCGTCAGCTACAACGTGGCGGCGCAGATGGTGCGGGTCGACCAGGACGACGTCTTCCGCGGCGTCGTGGGCGACCTCCACCAGCAGGTCGCCCAGCACCGTCTGTCGCCGGCGGACTACTTCAGCGTGAGCCCCGACACCGACAGTCCCCGCGACGACCTCTCGCGCCGCATCCGCACCGACGTCCAGGTCCTCGGTGCCGCGGGCCGTGTCGAGGAACGCGGTTTCCCGGCGCTGAAGGTCCGCGCCCCCGACCGAGCCGCGGCCGCACACGGCAAGGCCGGGCACACCATCTACTACAAGACCGAGATCGAGGGTGAGCGCTATCGGGTGGCCACCGTCGCACTCGGCGGCGGGCGGGGCGCCGTACAGGTGGCCCAGCAGTACAGCGACACCGAGGACCTGCTCCGGGAACTCAAGGAGCGCACCGTCGAGCTGAGCGCCGTCGTCATCCTGGTGGCCGGCCTCGCGGGCTGGTGGCTGGCGCGCAGGATCGCCGGACGGCTGGTTCGGCTGACCCGGGTCGCAGAGCACGTGGCCCGCACCGGCCGGCTCGACACCGAGGTCCCCGTCGCCGGACAGGACGAGGTCGGCAGGCTCGGACGGGCGTTCGACGGCATGCTGGGACGGCTCGCCGCGTCCGAGGAGATCCAGCGTCGTCTGATCCAGGACGCGGGGCACGAACTGCGCACCCCGCTGACCTCGCTGCAGGCCAACGCGGCTCTCTTGGACCGCATCGACCGACTCCCGCCGCAGGCCAAGGCGGACCTGATCGCGGACGTGAAGAGCGAGACCCGCGAACTGGTCAACCTGGTCAATGAGTTGGTCGAGCTGGCCGCCGGCGACCGGGATGCAGAGCAGCCCACGGAGGTGACCCTCGGCGCCGTGGCCGAGGACGCGGCCGCCCTCACCCGGCGCCGCACCGGCCGGGAGATCCTCGTCGACGCCGACGACACCGTCGTACGAGTCCGGCCGGCCGCGGTGCAGCGGGCGCTGTCCAACCTGCTGGAGAACGCGGCCAAATTCGACCAGAACGGAACCGAGCCGATAGAAGTCGCGATCACAGGCACGCGGTTGGAGGTGCGCGACCGGGGACCGGGCCTCGCTGATGCCGACCTGTCCCGCGTCTTCGACCGTTTCTACCGCGCCGACAGCGCCCGCAGCCTGCCCGGCTCCGGGCTGGGCCTGGCGATCGTGCACGCCGTCGCCCTCACCCACGGCGGCACGGCCTTCGCCCGCAACCGCCCCGGCGGCGGCGCCGTCATCGGCTTCACCGTCGCCCCTGCCTCCCGCGTCGAACACCCTCCTACGGCGCCGACGGCCGACTCCGCCGCCACGCCTCGCTGATCGGCAGAACCGGCCGGGGCGTCCTCAGAGCACCCCACGCCGGACAAGCACTCCCAGCGTGACGAGCCCCGGCACCAGCGGACGCCACACCGTCGGCAGCCGGTAGCCGAGCACCGCCGCGGCGGCGGCGACCCGGGCACGCCCGCTGTCACGAGCGCGAACGCGAGGGCAGCGTCCTGCGAACCCACACCGCCCGGTGTCGGCACCAGCACCGCCGCACTGCTCGCCGTGAGGTAGGCCAGAGCCACGTGGCCCGGGGGCACCGGCACACCCAGGCCCGTGCGACAGCGACGACCACCGCGGTGTGCAGGCATCGTCGTCGTTCCGCGGGGACCCGTTCGGGCCGCAGACGCGGCTTTGGCGGCTGCTGATGGACGTCGAACCGTCGTAGGCGAACGACCGTTACGGGACAACGGTGAGAGTCAGTCGCCAGTCCCGCGAGGGTGGGCCGTGTCGGTCGGGAGTGTAGGTGTCGGCTGAGTTGAGTGTGGCGCTACCCGCGGAGGCGGCGGGCGCGCTGGCGGAGTGGGTGCCGCCGGGCATGGTGTGGTCGTCGAGCACCGTGACGGTGTTCGGGTTCGAGCTCCTGACCGTCGCCCAGCTGTAGTTGGCCGACGACTTGAGGGTGATGCGGATCGTTGTGCCGATGTGGAGGCAGGCGGTGCGCAGGGGGTTGTCGGCCGGCGGGTAGAGCACTGTGACGGTACCGATGAGGCACCGTCGGGCGGAACTGGAGGCGGCCGACCCGGCGAGGGTCGGGCTCCCGAGGAACGACCGGGTCGAGGCGGGGGCCGAGGGGCTCTTCTTGGCGGGCGCGGTGACCCCGGTGTCCGATGTGCAGGCGGCGGCTGAAACGATGAGGGCGAGCACCACTGGTGAACGGGCGCCAGTGCGGCGGTGCCTCACGATGCCCCCAGGTGGAGTCGGGACAGTCCAAGAGTGGGGACGCGGCTGTCGCTCGATCCGTTGCGTGGTCCGGCGGCTCTCGCTCTCCGGTTACGGGCGATACAGGGAAATCCCTTGCGCCGATACAGAGGAAACCCTGTGTTTTTACTGTGAGTTGACTGCACTGCGTAAATTCTCGGTTGCTTCGCGCCACACCGGCTGCATCTCTCTTGTTGAGTGACATGTCCGGTGCAAGCATCCCGGATTGCGAACACGCGCTCCATCGGCGTGAACGTCCTTCTCCTCCCCACATGCCGGGCGACCTCCGGCTGGCCGAAAGGATGTTCCGTGTCCCGATCCAGACGCAGACGCGGCCGCATAGCCGCGCTCACCGCGATCCTGACCGCAGTCCCCGCCCTCTGGCTCGCCGCTCCCGCGGCCCAGGCCGACCCCACACCCCACACCCCGGCGGCCCACCACTCGGCCGACACCGGCCCCGACTCCCCGCCAACGGCAACTTCAACTGGCACACCAGGCTGGCCTCGTTCACCCTGCCCAACTGTGGCTCCACCGCGACCAACGACTTCTCGATCGGCGTCAGCCCGGCCTCGTCCAGTGTGGCCGCCGGCAATGCGGCGACCACCACGGTGTCCACCGCTGTCACCTCCGGTTCGGCACAGTCGATGAGCCTGTCCGCGTCCGGGCTGCCCAGCGGTGCGACCGCGAGCTTCAACCCCTCCTCCGTCACCGCGGACGGCTCGTCCACGCTGACGGTGGCCACCTCCTCGTCGACGCCGGCGGGGACGTACAACATCACCGCCACCGGTAAAGGACGTCTCCGCCACCCACACCGCGACCTACGCGCTCATCGTGACCTCCGGCAGCGGCGGCGCGATCACCAACGGCGGCTTCGAGACCGGCAGCCTGTCCGGCTGGACCTCGTCGGGGACCACCTCGGTGGTCAGCTCCGGCGCGCACAGCGGCACCTATGCCGCCCGGGCCGGCAGTACGTCGCCGACCAACGACAACTCCTCGATCGCCCAGACGTTCACGGCCCCGTCCGGGACCAGCACGCTCGGCTTCTACTACAACGTGACCTGCCCGGACACGCTCACCTACGACTGGGCCACGGCCACGCTCAAGGACAACACCACCGGCACCACGACCACCGTGCTGGCCAAGACCTGTGTGTCGTCGTCCGGCTGGCTCCAGAAGACCGCCTCGGTCACGGCCGGGCACAGCTACACGCTCACGCTCATCAGCCATGACGACAACTACACGGGTGACGCCACGTACACCCGCTACGACGACGTGACTCTGTCCTGACCGGCGTCGGGCCAGAGATCGGTTTCTGAAGCGTCGTGCCCGGGGCGGACCAACGGCCCTGCGCCGGTGTTCCGCCCCACCTCGAACGTCCTCGTCTGAGGGCGTACTCCCCCCCCATCGACGACAAGGGGTCTCCTCATGTCGCGCACTGCTGTCCGTAGATCCGTGGCGACCGCCACCACCGCCCTGCTGTCGTTGGGCGGTCTCCTTCTCGCGTCTCACCCGGCACTGGCCGACGTCTCCAACGGCGGCTTCGAATCCGGCAGTCTGACCGGCTGGACCTCCACCGGAACCACCTCCGTGGTCGGCTCCGGTGCCCACACGGGTACGTACGCCGCCCGGGTCGGCGGCACCTCACCCACCAACGGCGACTCCTCGATCGCCCAGACCTTCACGGCGCCCACCGGCGCCACCCAGGTGTCGTTCTGGTACAGCGTGACCTGCCCGGACACGCTCACCTACGACTGGGCCACGGCCACCCTCGCCGACACCACGGCCGGCACGACGACGACCGTCCTGGCCAAGACCTGCACCAACGGCCAGGGCTGGAAGCAGGTCACGTCCTCCGTGACCGCCGGGCACAACTACACGCTCAAACTCGTCAGCCACGACGACAACTACACCGGCGACGCAACCTACACGCTCTACGACGACGTGGCCTTCGCCACCGCCGCCCCGCCGCCCGGCCTGACCCAGGTCAGCACCGACCCGTTCACCAACACCTCCAGCCAGCACGCCACCGAACTGGAACCCGACACCTTCGCATACGGCAACACGATCGTCGCCTCCTCCCAGGTCGGCCGGTTCACCGACGGCGGCTCCTCCGACATCGGCTGGAACACCTCCACCGACGGCGGCACCACCTGGCAGCACGGCATGCTCCCCGGCATCACCACCTACCAGGGGGGCGGCAGCTGGGCCCGCGTCTCCGACCCGGCCGTGGCCTACGACGCCAAGCACGGCACCTGGATGGTCGCCGGTCTGGTCATCGACTCGAACGTCAACGGTGCCGGCGTCACCGTCAGCCGCTCCACGAACGGCACGAGCTGGCAGAACCCCGTGATAGCGGTAGGCAACGACGGTAAGGGCTACGACAAGGAGTGGATCGTCTGCGACAACTCCGCCACCAGCCCCTACTACGGCACCTGCTACGTCGAGGTCGACGTCACGTCCTCGGGCAACGCGGTGGTGATGAGCCGCTCCACCGACGGCGGCGCCACCTGGTCGACGCCGGTGGCACCGTCCGGAGGCCCGAGCGGCCTGGGCGGCCAGCCTCTGGTCCAGCCCAACGGCGCGGTCGTGGTCCCCTACTCGGCCAACGGCAGCGCCGTCCGGGCATTCAGCTCCACCAACGGCGGCTCCAGCTGGTCCTCCAGCACGCTGATCGCCAACGTCTCCAGCCACGGCGTGGCCGGCAACCTGCGCGACGGTGAGGGCCTGCCGTCCGCCGAGATCGACGGCTCCGGCAAGATCTACGTCGCCTGGCAGGACTGCCGCTTCCGCTCCGGCTGCCCGGCCAACGACATCGTCTACGCCACCTCCACCAACGGCACCAGTTGGTCGGCCGTGACCCGCGTCCCGATCGACGCAACCACCAGCGGCGTCGACCACTTCATCCCCGGCATCGGCATCGACCCCGCCACCTCCGGCGCGACGGCGAAGATCGGCCTCTACTACTACTTCTACCCCAACGCCAACTGCACTGCGTCCACCTGCCAGTTGGAGGTCGGCTACATCTCCTCCGCCAACGGCGGCAGCACCTGGAGCAGCCCGACCACGGTCGCCGGCCCCATGTCCCTGTCCCAGATCGCCGACAGCACGCAGGGCAGCATGGTCGGCGACTACATCTCCACCTCCGTCATCAGCGGCAAGGCCGTCTCCGCCTTCGCCGTCGGCAAGCCCCCGGCCAACGGGCAAGCCTTCGACGAGGCCCTCTACACCGCCGGCCCGCTCACCGTCACCGGCGGCAGCGCGCGCTCCACCACCCACGGCGCGACGACAGTCGCCGCACCGCATCGGTCCGCTGGGTCCGTGCCGTTGCCCGTCCGGCGCTGACCTCTCCACTGTCCGCTCCGAGGTGCGTTCCGGTGTCCGCCGGAGCGCACCTCGGCCACGTGCTGGGGTGAGAACTTGGCTGTTATGCGCTGTTGCAACCCCGCAGGCACCGCGACTACCGCCATCGTGCGGGCCTGGTGATATTCCAGTTTCCTTTCACTGGAAGGGAATTCGGACCCATTCCGGTTCTTTTCCCATGGCTCTTGGTGCGCCGGTCACGGGTCGCTAGGTTCGCTGGCGTGCGACGGCAGTGCTCTGCCCAGCACGTGTGGGGGGAGTGGCGATCGATGCCGCGACATGTCCATCAGCAACAGCAACGTCAACATCTCCACCAACTTCTTCCCGAGCAGCGGGGGAAGCGGTGCCGGGCTGCTACGACTACCGAAGAGTCCGATGAGCACCTGTAGCGGGTTCAGCTACAGCTACCTGACCCGCACGGACAACCTCACCTTCAAGCTGGTGCCCGGGTCCACCGACACCCGCTACTGGGGCAGCAACTGGGGCCAGACCAACGGCAGCTCGTTCCGCGTGTTCGCGTGGCCGGAGAACTCCGGCAACTACTCCTGGTGGGACCGCACCGTCCCCTCCTACGGCTTCTACACCCGCAACAGCGGGCAGAACTGCGCCAGTACCGACGGCGTGGTGACCAACTGGTGCCAGTACGCCGACTCCCGCGTCCTCGGCGCCTACCGGACCACCGGACTCATCGGCTTCTCCTTCAACGCCAAGCAGGACGGCAGCCATCCGTTCCCCTACACCCGGTTCGTCTGGTTCAACGAGTCCGACAAGAACCTCAACGGCTCCGGTGACCTGTGGGGCAGCTGGGGTGCCATCCAGTTCGCCTCGCTCGCGCCCAACTCGCTCGGCCGGGTGGGTCTGGAATTCGCCCGGGGCGGCGGCACCGCCGGCACCCATTACTACCCCGGCAGCGGCATCAACTCCCAGCCCGCCAACGCCATCGACACCAGCCCGAACTACTACCTGCGGGGTGCCGGCAACACCTGCACCTACGCTGGTCTGCCCCGCTGGGGCGACTACCTCACCGCGCGCCCTACCAGTCCGACCCGACCCGCTGGGTCGCCGCCGGCTATGCGAGAAGGGCGGAAACTGCGGCGCCGCCGGCGCCTACCCCGAGCCGCACAACGTTCTGTTCTCCTAGCATCACCCGCAGCAAGCGCTCCGGGGCCGGGCGAAGGACCGTCTCCGCCCGGCCTTCCGGGCCTTACCCGCAGAGGAACCGACCAGCACCGTGGGAAGTCCAACCCTTATGAAGAGCCACCTTCGGACCGCGCTCGCCGCCCTGGCGCTCGCCGCCGCGGTCTTGGCCGCCGGGTGCGGGGACTCTCACGGAGCCGGTTCGCCGGGCGCGCCCCACTCCGGGATCAAGGGCCGCACCATGGTCGACGGCGGCTGCCCAGTGGTCCGCGAAGGGAGCCCCTGTCCCGACCGGCCTCTGAGTGCCCGGCTGACCATCACCAGCGGCGATCCAGAACGGACGGTCGCCGAGACCACCAGCGATGCCGACGGCCACTTCCGTGTCTCGCTGCCGCCAGGCACCTACACCGTCCGCCCCGCCAACCTCACCGGCGCCGTCGCCCCGATCGCCCAACCGGTGTCCGTCACCGTCACGAGCGGGCGGTTCACCACGATCGTCATCCCCTTCGACTCGGGCATCCGCTGAGGCCCTCCGCTGCTCGTCGGGTGCTGCGGGAACCGGACGGCGGACGAGGACGTCGCAGTGACATCCGGTGGTGCGAAGGAGTGGTCATGATGATGGAGGACTGCAGACGCGGTCGAGGATCCTGGCCCTCGCTCGCGGCCGCCCTGGTTGCGCTGTCCTGTCTGCTGACCGCCTGCGCAGGCAGCGGCGGCGACTCGGAGGCCGGCTCGGCACCGCCGCCTCCTTCCGCGAGTCCGCCCGCCGCTACTCCCTCGGAGGGCGGCCCCAGCACGCCTGGATCCCCCGGCTCGCCCTCCCTAACAAGGTCGGCGACACCACCGTCGTCGCCGTCGACACGAGCCCCGTCCCCTCATGGGACGGCCTCCGCGTCCCCGGGGTGCGATGCGGGCTCCGCCACTGTCGCCCACGGCCCCGGCGACGCCTCCGTCCATGCCCTGTGTGTGCGATCCGGTACGACGGTGACCGTGGTCCTGGAGCCCCGCGCCCAGGGCCCCTGACCGCAACCGCGTAGCAGCAATCCGATGCTAGCGCTGGTGACCTCCTCCGGAACCGACAGCAAGGGCGTCACCCGGGTCACGGTGCGTGCCGCGCGCACCGGGACGGTGGCCGTGACCTGGGGTCCCGAGAGCGCGCCCCTCTTCGCGCTTCGGCTGAGTGTGGCGGCGTATCCGGTGCAGTGAGCCCGAACGACATACGGCCGGTGCGCCCCCGGGAGCGGGGTTCGCACCGGCCATCGTCGTGCGGCGTGGCGTACTCGGTCGGATCAGTCCTTACGGCCCTTGAGGCGCCGTACGTCGAAGGACCAGATGCCGCGTCCGTGGGTGGCGGCGTACAGCTTGCCGTCAGGGCCGAGGCGCAGTTGCATCACGGCCGTGGTGGGCAGGTTGTGCCCCAGGACCAGCCAGTTCTTGGCGCCGGCGGGGCGGTAGAAGGTGGCCAGGTCGGTGCCGAGGGCGAGGCCGCCGTTCGGCAGGAGCTTGACCGTGTCGGCGGGGACGTCGGGCAGGTTGGCGGAGATGTCCGTCCAGCTCGCGCCGCCGTCCTTGGACTCGAAGACGTGGCCCACGCCCGCGCCCGGGCCCTCGGTGAAGCGGCGGGAGAAGCCGTTGATCGCCACGTAGACGTGCTGGGCGTTGGCCGGGTCGATCTCGAAGCCGGAGACGTACCGGTTGGGGATGGTGCCGTCGACCGGGAGGTTGAGCTGGTGCCAGCCGGTGCCGTCGGCGTTGCCGACCGCGATGCCCCGGGTGAAGCCCTGGTTGTTGCAGGGGCCGCACCAGCCGACGTAGACCGTGCCGCCGGAGGACGCCACGGCCGTGGCCACGTGGCCCTCGCCGAGGTCATAGGCGTTCGCCCACTCCTTGCCGGAGCGGATCGCGAAACCCTTGGTGTTCACCCACACGTGCCGGCCACCGGCGATCCAGGTGTTGGTGTCCTTGGCGTCGGCGGTGATCGGCGCGATGAAGCGGGCGCCCGCGCCGCCCTGGTCCTTGTCCGGCGGGGCTACCTCGTACTCGGTGGCCTTGGTCGGGTCCGTCGCCCAGGAACCGTCGTTCACGCCGCAGTTCTGCGTCACCCACATGTCGAGGTAGACGTACTCGGCGGCGATGTTGCAGCCGTTGGCCGTGCCGGCGATGGTGTCGCCGCCGTCGCCGCCGAAGTTGGAGCCCATGACCTTGTCGTGGCCGCGCAGGATCGACTGGCCGTTGTCCTGCAGGCCACCGGTGACGGAGACGCCGCCCCGGTCGAGGTCCTTGCCGACGCCCACGGAGTAGTACTGGAGGGCGTCGATGGTGCCATCGTTGAGGGACTGCCAGTCCTTGGCGTGGCCACCGGAGTCGACGGCGCCGTTGAGCGGTCGCCGGTAGATGCCGCCGTCGTTACCGACGTACGCCCAGTTCTTGCCCTTGTAGCTGCCGATCGCGACCGCGTGCTGGTCGGAGTGCGTGGTCGGTGAGCAGTCGCCGGTCTGCTTGACCGGGTCGATGCTCCAGCAGGGGAAGGGGAAGTTCCAGTACGGACCCGGGGTCGTCCAGGTCGAGCCGCCGTTCTTGGTTTCGAAGACCTCTTCCAGACCAAGGTAGACGTGGTCAGCATTGGCCGGGTCGACCTGGAGGAACTGGTTGTACCAGGACTGGATGCCCGGCATGTAGCCGGCACTCTGCAGGGCCGACCCGGACGCCTTCAGCTTGGTATAGTCCGCGATCAGCGTCCACGGCCCGAACGGCGAGCCGTTTTTCGACGCATACACGCCCTTGAGCCCGCTGTCCGGGTTGGCCGCCATCTGCGCCGGCGACTGGTCGATGGCGTACAGGCGCGAGCCGTCGGCCGCCGCGGCGAACGTCATGTTGCCGACATCAGCGCTGCTGGTGGGCAGGTCACCGAGGCCGCTGACCGGCTTCCAGCTGCCGTCGTCCTGCTTGGCGTACAGCCCGTTGTAGGTGTCACCGCCGCGCCAGCCCACCGCAAGAAGGACCTTGTCCGGGTCCTTCGGGTCTACGGCGATGTCGTTGGCGATGTTCTTGTACGGCGCGCCGGGGTCGTCCGCCTTCGAACCGCCCGGCAGATAGTCCGGGTTGGGGGCGAACTCGTGCTTCCAGGGCCCGGACAGGCTGGTCGTGGAGTGCGACCAGACCCCGGTGCTGGTGGCTGCCCACACCTTGGTGCCGGCGAAGCGCAGCGCGTGGATGACGGTGGACTCCAGCTCGGCACCACCGACGCGGTCGCCGGGCTGGAACTGCCCGTGGCGCGGGTCTTTGAGGACGTACACGCCCGTCCCCACGAAGGACGTCGCCCCGGTGTTGGACTCGCCCGTGGCGTACCAGAGTCGCTTCTGGCCGTCCAGGGCCAGGGTGCCCGTCGACAGGGACGGCAGCTTGTCGGAGATCGGCTTCCAGTGCCCGCCACCGGTGGCGGACCGGAAGACACCGCCGTTCGCGCCGCCCGCGTACACATAGCCCTGGTCGTCGGCGGCGATCCCGGTGATCCGGCCGGTCACGTCGCCCGCGCCGCCACTGGAGTTGGAGTTCACGTCCCGGTAGCGGGGGTCGTCGGCGTTGTACGCCTTCTTGGTGACGTGGTCCCAGCTGCCGTTCGTGTGCCGCATCGACTGCATCTGCTGCCAGGCCGCCCCGTAGGCGCCGGGCGCGACCACGCCGGGTGCGGTGCGGGCCTCGGTGAACTGGGCCGTCGCCTCGGCGGAGTTCTCCGCCTCGTCGGCCCCGTCGTCATCGCCCTCCGCGGCGAACGCGGACATTTCATGGCCTGCGTGCACCGCCTTGATGTGCTGCCGGCCCATGGCGGCCAGGTGGCGTGCCTGCCAGGGCCGGGGTCTTGCGTTGTTCGACGCCGCGAACGACTGGGTGCTTACCAGTCCGAACGCAGCTGCTACGACGGTGCAGGTTATGAACCGTCGCTGGTGCTTCGGGGGCAACATGCCCTCTCCTCCCTGCGCCGGGCATATGGGGGTGTGCCGGGCGCAGAGGGGATCTTGGCGTGACCACAACAGTCACACAAAGGGCTCACAGGAAAAATGGTGGGTTGTTTACCTTGCGCCTCAGATGAACCCGAAGTCACGCTCGCCACAGCGTGTTTCGAGCGCGCTCCGATCACCGGACGAACCGATGCGGCCGAGCCTTCAGGGCTCCCGTCGCGCGCGGCGTGGCCGCGACCGCAGCAGAGGCGCCGTCGTCCCTGCCGGTGGAGAACAGCCCGCTGTAGGCGTCCGTGGAGTCCTGCGGCACGTTGGTGTTGGTCTCGACGAACAGCGGCCGTACAGCGGAGCGGCCATCTGTAGCATGGCCCTCATAGTCGCCGAGGAAGTGGCCTCCGGCGTAAGGGGCCTTGAGCCAGTCGAAGACGCGGGAAATACGGCGCTCGGTCGCACGGTTTTCCGCATCACGGGGGAAGGTGACCAGCCAGGCGGCGGGCAAGGTGGTGGCGTTCCCTCGTCGACCCGCGCACCGACACCCTCTATGACGTCTTCGGCTGGCAGACGTACGACATCGACTACAGCACCGGCGTCAAGTCGAGCGACCAGGGCCGCACATGGAGCAAGCCGGTCACCGTCGCCAAGTATCCGGTGATTCCCGCGCCGTCGCTGTGTCCCATCGGCACGGGAACCGCGGCGACGCGTTGTCCGAGCGTCAGCAGCCCGCGGACCCGTGCGGGGCACCCGGCTTGGGCAGCAGTCGAGCGCTGAGACGGTCCGAGCTCGGCCAGCGTACGTCGTGAACCCAGCGAAGCTTCTCGAACATCCAGATGAGGCGGGCCGACGGGTCGAGCTGGCCCGGCAGCACGCCGTGGCGCGCGCCCGTGGGATCGGCGTGATGTGAGTTGTGCCAGCTCTCGCCGAAGGACAGCAGTGCGAGCGGCCAGAAGTTGGTGGCCCTGTCCCGGCTGGCGAAGGGGCGCCTGCCCGCGACGTGGCAGATCGAGTTCACCGACCAGGTGACATGGTGCAGCAGCGCCATCCGGATCACGCCGGCCCAGAAGAAGCCGGTCAGCGCACCGGTCCAGGTGCCCGTGACGAACCCGCCGACCAGCGCCGGGGCCAGGAGCGAGACGGCAGCCAGTGACCCGAAGAGGTGACCGATGAGCCGAAGATCGGGATCGGCGGCGATGTCGGGCGCGAACCTGGCACGGTTGCTCAGTTCACGCTTCAGCATCCAGCCGATGTGCGCGTGGAGAAGTCCCTTGAGCAGCGCGCGGGTATCGGTCCCGTAGCGCCAGGGTGAGTGCGGGTCACCCTCGCGGTCGGCGAAGGCGTGGTGGCGCCGGTGGTTCGCCACCCACTGGACCGGCGAGCCCTCGACCCCCAGCGAACCCGCGACGGCCAGGGCGATCCGCAGGCCCCGCCGTGCCTTGAACGCGCGGTGCGTGAAGAGGCGGTGATAACCCACCGTCAGGCCGAAGCCGGACACCAGGTAGGCTACCGCAGCCATGCCGACGTCGAGCGCGGACAGGCCCCATCCCCACACGAACGGCACCACGGCGATCAGGGAGATCGGCGGGCCGACGACGAAGATCCACATTGCCGCCCCCGCCGCGGCCGTCTGGGGGGCGTCGAGCAGCGGCTTGACCCCGGCATCGGCATCATGTTCGACAGCGGTCTGTTCGGTACGGTCGACGTCGCTCGGGTTCATCGGTTCCTCGTCATCGCTCAAGCCTTTTCGGAGCCGGCGCCGGACCGACCTGGATCACGCGCCCGAGTGCTTTCGAACGCGCTCGGCGGTCCTGGGCTCAGGATCGCACTGGGCGGCATCCGCGCAGGTCGTCGCGGATGTCCAGGGCATGAACGTCGCGGGACTGAATCTCCGTCGGCTTCTGGCTCAACCAAGTCGAGACAGGGCCCGTATTGACATGTAGGCAGGTTGGCACCCTCAAGTTCGGCCAGATCCGGGCAGGCGGGCCTCCGTGCGCTCTCAGCTTGGTGTTTAACCTCGGCCGTTCACCTGACCCGCTGATCTTGGTTCGTTCTCGGGACAGCAGGACGGCCGTTCTTCACGCTTCGAGGTGTCGAG
>NZ_JBFAWG010000059.1:0-42077 GCF_040680215.1 Streptomyces sp. NPDC052107 | reverse complement strand
AGGCACTTCCGAGCCGTGGAACGACCTCCAACCCCGTGACCTGCACTTTCAGGCCCGCAGAACCTCCAGGGCCCCCGAATTACGTCGAACCCGGGTTCGAGAGAGAAGCTGGCATAACCGAACAGCCCTGATCCAGAAGTAGTCAAACACTCACTCAGGGGCGGAGGGCGGTGGTCGGTCCTTCATCCGCATGGCGACGTAGCTGGCGCGGTCGGTGGCGGAGTGCTTATGCCAGCGGTGGGCAGTGGCGTCGCAAGTGCCGATGAGGTCGGCGAGCATCTTCCAGTGCACGGAGCTGACCAGGGAGAGCCAGGCGCCGTTGCGGGCGAGGCGGGTTGCGGGGATGCCGTGGCGGATGAGTCGCTCGCTCAAGGCGTTCGCGGTGAGGGGACGGCCGGGGCGCATGCCGGGGAAGAGGTAGGGGGTCGGGCGGGCGCGGGCAATGGCTGTCGGTGGTGTGCGGTCGTCGATCAGTCGTTGCAGTAGCGCGGACAGGCGAGGTCGGAGCCAGAGCGGATCACGTCCGAAGAGCAGCCCGACGGTGTCGGGCTCATTCGGGTGGCGTTGGACATCGTCCAGGGTGAGGCCGACGATGCGGGTGCACAGCTGTCCGTACTGGAGGACCAAGCATCCGGCGACGCGGTCGGCGAGAGGGACGGACTCGTCGGTCTCCAGCCGCAGGGCGGTAAGGACACGTTCGGTGTCACTCATGATCGAGCGGTCTTCTGTGCGCTGGGCGGCAGCGATGGCGATGTGGGACGGGGACAGGCGAGCGTCAGCCGACCAGACCAGGAAGTGCCGGAGTTCTGCCTGGTAGTGGCCATGCTGGGTGACCCACCGGTCGCACCGGGCCTGCGTGCAGTCGGCCAGGAGGACGCCGCGGCCATGGAGATGGTCGAGGAACTGACCGGCGACGCGAAGGCGACGTAGGAGGTAGGTACGTTGGCCCTTGGTCAGGGGCTTGCCGCGACGGATGGCGTGCTGGGCGAGCGGCATCAGGGACCAGCGGCCGTAGCGAGCGAGGATGAGCCGACTGCCGGGGTCAAGTGCGTTGGCGCGGACGGTGATGTCGCGGACGAGGTGCGCAAGGTGTTCGTCGCGTGGAGGCAGGATGCCCACCAGGATGAGTACATCCCGCAGGTGGTTGACCGAGGCGGTCTGCCGCAGCTCGTCGAGGGCCTCGTGCGTGGGCAGGAGGGAACCCGTGGCGAGCTGCCTGATCATCTCTCCCCCGGGGCCGCGGAGGTAGGCGTCGAGACTCGACGGCTTCTCGTAGGCGGCCAGCTCGTCGACGAGTGGCCGCAGCCACTCGGGTGCGGTGCCGGTGACAGGGTCGGTGGTGAGGGCGGCCAGTCGGCTCTGAGTGGTGCAGGCCCGGCAGCACGCGTCGGATTCGAGCCGGGCGAAGCCCTGGCAGGTGCGGCAGCGGTAGGAGAAACGGACGCCGACGCACTCAGGGCACACGGGGTCACCACCGTCGTGTTGAAAGGCGATGCTGGGCTGTCGGCAGCGAGAGCAGACAGCGGGGCTGGACAGGACCTGGTCAACACACGCCCGGCAGACCGGCCCTTCGGGCCAGCGGCGGTTGGCGCGGGCGATGGCTCCACAGCGACTGCAAGAGACCCGTATCTTTCCGTAACACGAGGTACAGCGGGGGACTCCGTCTTCGACGGCGGTGACCTCAGCGGTACGCAGTCCGCAGTCTCGGCAGGAGTGTTCGGGAAACCGGTCCTGGCGGCGGCACCGGGTGCACAGAGGCCCGTCGGGACCGCGGGCGACGATCACGGTGGTGGTTTCGCACCGTGCGCAGGGGCGGGAGCGGTCGCGGCTTCGGCAGTACCGGCACTGGGGACCGTGCTCGTTGCGGTGGGCGACCTCCCGGCTCTTGCCGCAGTCCCGGCGCGGCTCATGCGTGCGCATCGCCGCGGCACAACGGCGGCAGATCCTCTTCGCCGCGTTCTGCATCTGGCGAGCTTCGCCGCACACCGCGCACTTCAGGCGAGGGGTGCGCTGGCGGTAGCAGCGCTCGCACAGCGGCCCGTCCTCGCCGCGCTGGTGGACCGCGCGTACCTTGCCGCAGCCGGCGCACGGCTCGCCGGGTTGCTGCTTCTTCCAGCAGGTCTGGCACAACGGTGCCCCATCGTCCAACCGCGCTGTCACGACGCGGAGTTGGCCACAGCGGGCGCACGGTTGGGCATTACGGCGCCGTTGACACGCCTGGCATACCGGGCCGGCAGCGGTCCGAGCGTAGGGAGCCCTGAGCTGGCGGCAGTCGACGCACTCCTCGGTTGGACGGCGGCGATCGGAACAGGTCGCGCACAGCCGACGCGAGCGGGTGTTCACCCGCAGATACCGCTCGCGCCCGCAGTCGTCGCACGAACCGCGGCCCCGCTGCTGGCCTTTGTCCACCACGGTGGCGCCGATCAGGTCTCGGCGTCGAAGAACCCGGCGTCGAGCATCGGCGACTCCGGCAGCAGCGGACGCGGCCCGGCCTGCTCGGGCGGTGCGGGCACGTCGCTTTCCGCCGTAGCGACCTCGACGACGAGTTCCTCGAACCGGCAGCCGAGGATCTTGCACAGTGCCAGCAGCAGATCGACCGGCATCTTGGGCGGCTTGCCGCCGCTGACCAGCCGGTAGATATGACTCCGGTCGAAGTCGAACCCGTACTCGTGCAGGGCCTCGGTCAGCTTGGTGGTGGTGTACCAGTGCTTCCTGACGGCCATCAGCTCGCGCAGCCGCCACTCGTACCGCGGTCTTGAGCTGGCCCTGACGCCTTCCGGACGGGGCTCCGGAGCGGGTACCGCCCTCATCACGCGCCCCTCCGAGACTCAGCACCCTGCAGAGCGAGGGTGATCGCCATCTCCTCATCACACTCCGCCTCGAGCTCGGCCTGGGCGAACGCGAGACGGAGCACCTCGGCCTCGGCCGCCTCCAGGTGCTGGCGGACCTGCAAGTTCTTGTACTCGCTGCTGAGCGCCGTGTAGATCGCCGTCGTGGCGGCGTGAGAGTGGCCAACCTGCTCGGTCACGAACCCCGCGTCGTATCCCGACTCGATGAGCCTGGTGACATACGTATGACGAAGACAATGGGGGCCAAGTTCCTCGGCCAGGCCGGCCTTGTCCCGCCAGTGCGCAAACCGGTCGTTGAGCGACCGCTCGCTGATCCGCGAGCCGCGCTCGGTGGGGAACATGACGCCGTCGTCCCGGCGGCCCTGGTAGAACAACGGCCGCACGTGCTCGACGTAGAACCTGACCGTGGATACCGCCCATGGCCACACAGAGACCACCGTTCGGCGCCGCGGCGGCTGCCCGGCCATCGCCTTGCCCCAGCGCACCGCCAGACCACCAAAGTCCCCGAACTCCGGGAGCCGGGGCTGCCGACGCCAATCGTGCAGGTCGAGCCGGGCGGCCTCCCGGCGCCGCAACCCCCACGCGTACGTGGTCGTCAGCAGCGCAAGATCCCGCGCCGCCGACAGCGCCCCCTTGAGACCGACCGACTGTAGCCGCCGGATCTCCGGATCGATCTGCCCGATCAGCGACCGGATCTCCGGCCGCGTCAGCGGACGGTTCCGGTTCGGTCGGCCAACGTACTCCTGCGAGTGGCGAACCCGGTTCAGATCCCACAGAGCCCGCTCGTTGAATGTCCCGAACAGTTCCTGACAGACCTCCCGCCAGCCGTACGCCGGCTCGCACAGATACGTCAGATACAGCCCGACCTTCTGCTGGTGGGCGATCACCGTTGACGTGGCGACCTGGTCGGCGAGTGCCGCCGACCAGCGGTCGTACAACGGCGCACCCCAGACCGGCTGCCACGGGAAGGCACCCGAGAACGCCTGCAGCTGCCGCACGGTCCGCTCCCGACCACGGATCGTGTCCTGGCCGAGATGCCGGGCCCTCTGACTGCCGCCGAACCCGGTGAGGGTCTGCTCGAAGACGACCGAAGGAGACCGCAGCCGGGCCACCCCGTCCGGCAACCCATGGGTCGAACTCCCGAGTCCGGACCGCCGTGTTCGGTGCGTCGGAAGTTCGATCTTCGTGCTCATGAACCGCTCTCCGCCCCACAACTAGCCGATGCCATTGAGGCATCGGTGATGCCTTGCAGTCATCACAACGAGTGGGCCCGCAGATGGGCACGCTGTCCGGGAGGGCGGGAAGTGGTAGAACTGCGGAGAAGGCGCTCCAGAGATGCGGACAGGTCGGCACTTTCGGGACCGCGCTGATGATGACTCCCGGGCAACCCTGCGCGGAGAAGAGGACGACCCGGCCGTCGGGGACGAAGCACCACGCCCAGGCTTGCAGCACGGGCAGCCGCTCGGGGACGGGGCCGCGGTTGAGGGGGCTGTCCCACAGAGGCCGGTAGCGGACGTGGACGTCATGGCGGTCCAGCGCCGGGACGTCGAGGATGTGCCGGCCGTCGGCGAGGTGCGCTGTGGCGGTGTTCCCGAGCCGGGCACGGTAGGCGGCGAGCATGATCTGCCCGTCCACGGGCCTCAGCCGCTGCACCGCGTCCCGGGTTTCGAGGAAGGCGAACTCGGACAGTTCCTCGCGCGGCAGGCGGATCGCCTCCACCTGGTCGGGGGTGAGGGTTCCCCCATCGAAGACGAACCGGATCTCCCCGGGGAAAGGCGTGCCGGGCTGGGTGTCGGGGTGGTGCGGGGAGAGAGAGTGGACGGCGAGCACGTCCGACAGGGGCAGGTTCGCCAGGCCCAGTTCCTCGGTGATCTCGCGCCGGCAGGTGACGTGAGGGTGCTCGCCGGGTTCGACGACTCCTCCGGGCAGCAGCCACCGGTCGTCCTCGCGGTAGGTGGGGTGAACGAGCAGGACTCGGCCGATCTGGTCAGTGACGAGCGCGGCGGCGCCGACCCACACCGCGTGCCGGGAGACGGCGTGCTGCCCTGCGGACCGGGCGGCACGCGGTGCAACATGATCCGAACGTGAGATGGGAGTGGTCACTTGGCTCTGCCTTCCTCGAGGGTGGGCGGGCGTGTGCTCGGCGCGGGCTGGGGAGCGGATCTGTTCCTCGGACCAGCTCGGATTGCCTGCTCGCAGCTCTCCCGCGTATTTCTCGAAGTACGACCCCTGGACCTGGGGTGGCCGGTATCCCTCGACGAACAGCAGCCGGAGTCCGGCAGGAAGCTGCGACTGGGCATGAAGGGGGCGTTCCAGGACGCCCTGATGTAGGTGCGCGAAGTACCCGGACGGCTCGGACTTGAGGTCGTCGACCAGCAGGTCTCGATAGGCCCGGACACCGACGAGTGGTTCGTCGCACTCCTTGACAGGGATGGCGGCCACGCGCGGGTCGGGCATCAGGATGACGTACAAACGGATCTCCTTGACGGACGGGGGTTCGCGATGCCGCCACAGGCTCGTACGTGGGGACGGCTTCAGCATTAACGGCTTGTGCGGTGCGGGCTCGTCCAGTCGAAGTCGAGGCGTGCGTGCCGCTTCACGAGGGTGCGGGTGCCCGTCTCTTCGGTGCCGCCGCCGAGGCGGGACCGGACCGTCAAGCGGGGAGCGTCGCGGATGTGGTGGTCGCGGTCCCAGACGATGACCTGCTGCGTCATCTCCTCAGCGAGTTGCTCGGCGGCCGGTCCGTAGGCGTGAATGCACCACTCCCATGCGGCAGGGCCGGTCTGCTGGAGCAGCAGGCGGGCGAGGGAGCTGCCTCGGACCACGGCTGCTGCGTCCCAGCCCTTGGAGCGCTCGACGATTCCGGTGTCGAGTTCCGGGTCGACGGCCAAGCGGCAGAAGCCGTCCATCGTGGTGGCGAGCCACAGCATGAGCTTGTCGAACGGGGTGTTGCCAGGAATCGTGATGCCGGTCCGGCGTTCGAGCCGAGGCGCCTGCAGGGCCCGGGTGAGCTGCTCGGCGTCCGCCGTTCCGCCCTCGGGGAACCGCACGCGGATTTCCCCGCCACGCAGGGACACGACGTCTTCCGTCGGCGCTCCGGCGCCTTGCATGGGGATGAACCCGCACACCGTGTACGAGCGGCTGACCAGCTGGTCGCCGTGCTTCTCGAAGGCGACGGCCCAGCTGTATCCGTGGATTGTCAGCGGGACCACGAGGCGCCCGCCCTCGACGAGCGGGGTGATCCAGGCCGGCGGGATGTCGGGGGCTTGGACGGTCACGATGATTGCGTCGAGAGAGCCTTCGTCGGTGAAGCCGGGAGCACCGTGCTCGCCGTCGCCCAGTACGACGCGCACCCGGTCGTACCCGGCGGCGGGCAGGAACCGTGCCGTGCGCTCGACGACGAACGGGTCGATGTCCATGGTGACGATCAGCCCTCCGGGGCCGACGACTTCCTGCATATGGCCGGCGTTGGGGCCGTTGGAACCGATCTCCAGCGCGATCTGGCCAGGGCCGAGGGCAGCCTCGCGGAGCATGACGGCCTGCAGCCAGGGTGCCGAGACCGTACTGGTGGCCCGGCCGTTGCGGTCTCTTTTGGTGGCGATAATCGCGTCCTCTGCGGCGTACACGGTCTCCAGCGGCACCCCGGGGAGGAAGAGGTGTCGGCGCACCCGTCGAAAGGCAGCCTCGACGGAGGCGTCGGCGATGTAACCCTGGTCGATGAGTCTGTCGGTCATCGCCTCGCGCAACCGGTGGCTCGCGCGCTCCCTCTCGGGGTCCTCTGACGGCCTGGGCTGGAGGCAGAGGTTACGGTGCACGGGCGGCAGGTCCTTGAGGAGACCGGGCCAGACGCAGTCCAGCACATGCGCGGACGGCGTGAACAGCGTGCCCGTGAGAGCGGGCAGGTCGGCGGGCCAGTGCCACTCCCAGCGGTGGAACAGGTCGCGTTCGAGCACTGCGGGGGTTCCGTGGTGGGCGGTGACGCGGACGGCGGCGGTCAGGCGGGGCACGTTGTAGGTGGTGTCCATCAGGACGGCGAGTACTTGGGCGTCGTCCGTCGAGGCTTCCAGTCCGGTCTCCTCGGCCAGCTCGCGGACGGCTGCCTGTTCGAAGGATTCGCCTGGGTCGGGCTTGCCGCCGGGAAGTTCCCAGACGCCGCGCGCCGATCGGCCGAGCAGTACGCGGCCCTGTTCGTCGGTGACTACGACACCGGCGCCGATGAGGCCCTGCGGGGCGGGGCGTTGCTTGTCGGCGAAGGCCACCGGCCCGGTGACCGGATGGCGCAGCACCAGCACGGCCAGGCCGTCGGCGTCGAATCGATCGGCCATGGCCCATCCGGCGCTGGCAAGGGTGAGTTCGTCCTCGTCCAGGGCGATGTCGCGCCGGTCTGCGGGGACGGTGCCGGCGAGCGGCGTGATGATGCAGATGGTGCCGTCGGGGCGCAGTTGCTCGCGCAGACGGTTGAGGAGCCATGTGCGGTTTTGGACGAAGGCGTAGCTCAGGCGGAAGGTGATCAGGTCGTACGCATCATGCGGCAGGGCGGCGAGGGAGTCGTGCTCGATGTCGTGGTGCAGGAAGCGTACGTCGGCTCCGTCGGGAGCCTGCGCGGCGGCGAGTTCGACGGCCGACTCCGCGTAGTCGACGGCGTCGACCGAGTAGCCCGTCTGGGCAAGGTGGAGGGCGAGTTCGCCCAGACCGCAGCCCACGTCCAGGGCGACGGCGGGGCCCTGCGGGCGCAGGGTGGTATCCACTACGGCGCGTTCCGCGTCGGTCAGGGCCCGGAAACTCTTCCCGCGGGCGTAGTGGTCGTGCCATTCGTCTTGCTGCGTGTATCCCACCGAGGCTGCTCCTTACGGTCGAGAGGGTGGTCAGGCGCTCTGGGTGCGATGGAGGCGGCGCAGGGTCCGCCGGCCGCGTTCGACGACCTCGGGGTCGTCGTGGGTGAGGCCGTAGGCGATGCCACTGAGGGCGTCGAGGGCCGCCTCGCACTCCATGTGCTCGGCTCCGAGCGGGGTCAGGGGCCTGCCGTACCCAGTGAAGAAGGCAGCGCGCAGGTCTTCGCGACCGTCCCAGAGGTCGGCCAGGCGTACGAAGTCGTGGCCCCGCTGCCGTGGCTCGGCCCGCTCAAAGTCGAAGACGCCGACCAGGCCGGTGTCGGTGAGCAAGGCGTTGCGCAGCTGCAAGTCGCCCAGGGTAGGGACACGCTCGCCGGGCGGCAGGCTGTCGTAGCGCGCGGCCAGCTGGCGTACCAGGTCCTCGTCGGCGGAGGACACCAGCGGCCGGGCTGCCTGAAGGTGACGGTCCACCTTCTGGGTGCGGGAGACCGATGGTTGCTCGGCCGGGTGGCCAGGGGCGCTGTCGTGGAAGGCCCGCGCGATCTCACCGAGCTGCTGGTGCACACGGCGCTCGTCGGTGGATGCCAGGGTGAGGCCGTGGAGGTTACGGCCAGGCAGTTGGGTCAGGACGACCGCCAGGAGCCGGGCGTCCGAGGCGACCAGGCGCGGGGCGCGCTCGCCGAGAGCGGGCACCCACTCCCGGTATGCGAACACCTCACGCGAGTGAAACTTCTCGCTCGGATGCTGCTTGAGGTACCAGGTGCCGCCTGACCTTCCGGTCAGCCTCCAGACCCGGCTGGTGGTACGGCTCCATGAAGCGTCCTCGATTGCCGCGAGCGGGCCGACGGCCTGCTCGGCGAACCTCCAGAGTTCCTGCGAAGGGCTCGACAGATCACGAGAATTGGTCTCGGACAGCAATTGCAGCCGGTTCGGGGCGTCCGCGGTGTAGGCGATGGGATCGTCGGGCTGCTGGAAATGGATGGCGAAGTGCCGTCCGGCGCGCAAGGCTTCCAGCCCGGCGCGGGGGTAGGCGACCATGTCCGGCGGGAGGCGGTCCAGGGGGTACCAGGCCATCTCGCTGCACAGTTGAGGTTCGCGGATGTGCGGCTCACCCGTCCAGGAGCGGACGGCACCGAAGACACCTACGCGGGCAGAGCCTTTGGGACTGCGGTGATGGACGACAGCGGCGATCTGAACATCGCCAGGGACGATGGCGACACCGACTTCCTCGGCGGCCTCCCGGACGAGGGCCTCGACGACGTCCTCGTGGCCACCGTCGATGTGACCCGAGGGCATGTGCCACAGACCGGTGGCGTAGACGCCCCCGGCCCGGCGTGTGAGCAGGACTTCCCATTCGGTCGCGCCGGGGCGCAGGAGGACCGCGTGTACGTCGATGGGCGCGGCGAAGCGTTCGCTGGCCGTCGGCGGCGGCGTCACTGCGGGCTGCTGTGAAGGTGTGGGGGCGGAATCGCTCATGCTGGCTCCGAGGCGGGCGTGGCGGGATGCGGTGCCGTGGTCTGGTCCGGGACGGTCTGGTTGAAGGCGTGGGACTGGAGCAGATAGGCGTCGCGGAAGGCTCCCGTGCCGGTGCGGGGGTCCATGAGCTGGTCGAAGTCACCGTGCTCGATGACGCGGCCGTGGTCGAGGACGACGATGGTGTCGGCGTGCCGGACGCTGTGCAGGCGGTGGGTGACCAGGACGACGGTTTGCCCTTGGCCGGCCAGGGCGCGGATCTGGTCGAACACACGCTGCTCGGCGGCCGGATCCAGGGCGCTGGTGGGCTCGTCCACCACAAGCACCTGGCCTGAGCGGAACCGCCCGCGAGCGATGCCGATCTTCTGCCACTGTCCGCCGGAGATGTTCTGCCCGCCTTTGTAGCCGCGCTGCAGGAGTGTGCCGAGCCCGCGGGGCAGCTCGTCGATGACCGTGTCGGCACCCGAGTACGTGGCTGCCTCCATGATCGGCTCGTCGTCGAACGGGCGGCGGGGGCGGCCGATACCGATGTTCACCCGTGCGGTGAAGGGCCACCGATAGAAGTCCTGGTTCACGGCGGCGACGCGGTCGAAGATCTGTGCGCGGTCGGCGCGGACCGCATCCACGCTGTCCCACCAGATGTGTCCCTCGTCAGGGGCGTAGAGCCCGCACAGCAGCTTGACGAGAGTCGACTTGCCGGAACCGTTGCTGCCCACCAGCGCGATCGTCTTCCCTGCAGGCAGTACCAGGTCGACTTCGGACAGCGCCGGATTCTCCTTCCCCGGGTAGGTGAAGGTCACCTTCTCGAACCGGATCTCCTCTACGTGTTCGGGGAGGTCCTGGCCACCGTCTGGGATGGCACGGCGGCCGGCCTCCGCGCACAGCCGCTCGAAGTCCCCGACGAACAAGCTCTCCTGGTGGACATCGGAGATCTGCAGGACGCATCGACGCAGGGCCGAGGAGCCGGAGCGGATGGCCAGCACCGCGGTCCCTGCGACGGACAGCTGCATTGACCCGGTCCACAACAGCACACCGAGCATTCCGTACGTGGCGGCGGTGGCGGCACCGGTCGCGGCGGCGGACAGCAGACCGGTACGGGCATCGAGCCGGGCCAGCCGGGACTGCTCCCGCTCGCTGGTGTCAGCCATGCCCCGGAAATGCTCCAGCAGGAACGGGCCCATCGCATACAGGCGGATCTCGGCGGCGGCCTCCTGGCTGATCAACAGCCGGGTCAGCAGCTGCGCAGCGCGTGCGTGCTGCACGAACTGGTGGAAACTGACGTACCGGCGGCGAGCCTTGGCCATCGCACCCCACGCGCTGGGCAGCGTCATCGCGGCCAGCAGCGGCAGCAAGGCCCAGTGCAGCACGGTGAGAACCCCGGCTGCGGCGATCAACGAGATCAGCGCGTTGACCACGCTGGTGGTGTACTTCACCATCCGGCGGGCCGACTCCGCGCCCCAAGACGCTGAGTCCAGCAGCCGGTGGAATTCGTCGTCCTCGACCGCTTTCAACTCAACCCGCGAGACCAGCGTCAGGTAGCGCTCCGTGGCCACCCGCTGGACTTTGGGCTCCAGGGCCCCCGTCGCGGCGGTCGACGCCGCCGCACACAGCGCCCCCACGACTCCCATCACCGATACGGCCATCAGGACGGGAAGCGCATGGGTGATCCGCTCCGTGATCGTGCCCGCCCCCAGTAGATGGCTCAGCACCGAATTGACGGCCACCAGGCCGACCGCCTGGGTGACTCCCGAGCCGATCTCGGCCACGGCCACTGTGCGCAGCGCCCGCCGGTCCGCCCAATGCGCCAGCCGTACCGACGTAGCCACCAAACGGGGAAGCTGCCGGGCCATCGACCACAAGGACAACCCCAGCCACGCCCCATGGTGGGCGTTCCAGCCCACGTCGTACTCCAGCTGACCGCCGAACAGCAGCATCTCCGACGCTGACACCGCTTCCTCGGCTTCCTCCGTATCGGGTCGCGGAGCCGTGTCTTCGCTCATGACCGCTCCCGTGCCGGCGCGGGAATGCCGGGTGCGGCCGGGCCGGACAGCGCCCACTCCAAAGGCGCTGGTCCGGTGGCGGATGTGACGTGCTGGGTTCCGTCAGCGGCGATCTCCAGGCGGTAGGAGGTCGGCTCGCCGGCCGCCACCCAGCGCGCCTGCACCTCCTCGACTTCGGCCCAGATGGGCCGTTCGCCGACGGACTCGGCCATCCACCCGCCGTCTGCCGCAGGGCGCACGACGACCCACGAGTCCTCGTCGGGGGCGACGAGCGTCAGGTGCTCGGCCTGGTAGTCCCGCACCAGCCCAGGGGCGAGATGATCGAGGGCGAGCCACAGGCCGTACGCACTCTTGTCCGGTGGCGCCAACGATGTACTCCGGCGTGAGCCGGGCTCGGCGGCGATCCGCTCGCGATGGGCGAGCGCGGTCAGCCATTCCAGCCCGTGCGCGGGGCGATGACCGCTGCGCACCGCGCGCAACGTGGCCTCCACACGCCCCCGCGCGGTCTTCTCCACCACGGCACGTCCCGGCCAGCTCGGCGACCGGGTCGTGATAGTCGTCAACAGCCGTCCACCATTGGCCAGTTGATCCAGCCAGTGCGGCGGGACAGCCTCGACCGCGAAGCCGGACAGCACCCGGTCGTACGGACCGAAGGCAGGTGCTCCGGCATACCCGTCTCCGGTGACGGCGCGAGGGCGGAAGCCGAGCGGGGCCAGGCGCTCCAGGACCGCTTCCACCAGATGCGGGTCGCGGTCCACGAGCGTCACCCGCTCCGGTCCGCAGATCAGGCACGCCGCCGCCCCGGTGACCCCCGGGCCGCTGCCCAAGTCGAGAAAGGACTGACCCCTCTGTGGCTGGAGTTCGCCGAGTAACGCGGCGGTCATCGACATCACGCTGGACATGGACGTGATGCGCCCGCCGGTCACCACGCCGCGCCGCTGCTCGTCCAGGCGTTCACCATCGTGCTGGACGCGGACGCTGTCGCCGCTGTAGAGAACCTTGATCCACTCTTCGCGGTCCTCGGGATGCGCCCCGTCCAGCAGCTTCCACACTCCCGGCTCGACACCGTCGGGTACCTGGCGTACGTACGCCCGCGGGATCAGTACGTCCAGACGCAGGGCAAGCAGCGCCTCGCGCACGACCGGGTCCAGGGACTGGTCGGCTTCCAGCCGGGCGACCATCTCCTGGCGTGCCCGCCTGGCCCGGGGGTCCTCCTCGGGCAGGGGAGCAGGCGGCGCGGTGTGGGGAGCGGCAGGGGTGATGTGGTGCATGCGGGCCTCCAACGAGCTGGGCGAATCGGCGGGCAGGGGTGCGGTGCGGTCAGATCTCCTCCTCGGGAGTGGCCGGCCATGGACGCGGGACGGGAGACGGGGCGGTCACGTGATCGACTCCTCGCCGGCGGCGGGCATGCGGATATTGGCGCGGGGGCTCCCTGCGACGAAGTGCTCCAGCAGGGCAGCGGTGAAGGGGTGAGCGTCGAGGGGAGGCTCACCGGGTTCGGCCCACACCAACTCGGTGTGCCTGTCCGGCTCGGCGTTGAACGGCTCACCGCTCCAGGTCTGGGTGGTGAACAACAAGGCGAGCCGGCGCTCTCCATCGGGAGAGAGTAGATGCGCGGTACAGCACAGCCACAGATCCTCCGGCTCGACGTGCACCCCGACTTCCTCACGGACCTCGCGGCGCGCCCCGTCCTCGAACCACTCGTCGCGGTCGAGATGGCCGCCGACGATGGTGAGTTGCCCCGCGTACCGGGGCTCGGCTCGGCGGAGCAGAAGCACGCGGCCGTCCTGCCGGTGTAGGAGGACAAGTACGTCGACGATGCTCTTGTAGTGGTCAGTCACGTGAGCCCCCTTGCAGGGGGCGATGTGGGGGCTCTCCGCCGCGTGCTGGGGCTCCGGTGCGCCAGGGCCGGGAGGCCGGGGGCAGCCGCTCTGTTCGAAGTTCCGCGGAACGTCGGTGCGTCGCATGCCGGGATGCATTGCGCCTCCTCGTTGACGTGAAGCTCGGACAGGTGCTCGGACTAACGGCCCCGGAAGGAACGCGTTCGGGGGTGGTGCGGGCGAATTCTTCGAGCGAATGTGCGGATTTGTTGTCTCGGGCTAGAGCTGACTGGGAGCGGCGCCTGTTCGACCACGTTGGTGGGCGTCCGAGCGTGAACCGAACACGATCCGGTGATTGCGCGGCCCTTTGTGCGGCGTGCCGCACAGAGCGCTTCTGAGCCCGGCCGGCGGCGTGCCTCCGTGTCCATTAGGTGCCGCACGGCTGGGATGGAGCGGCCCGGTGCATGCACGAGGGGAGTGCCGGGGCATGGCGGGGGCAGGCCGCAGCGCCAGGTGGACACGGCCCGTGAAGCGCGAACGGGTCTTTGTGGGGGGTGTGCCGGCTTACGCAGAAGCCTCCTGCTCCAGGGAGGCGTTCCAGCGGGCGAGGGCGTGTTGGTCTGGGGCGAGCAGCGGAGCGACGGGCCGGCCGAGGTAGCTGTGCTCGACGAGGTAAAGGCCCGCGGTGCCGGCGTAGCCGGGGAACAGCTCGTTGAGGCGGGCCATCACGGTCTGCGGTTCGGCGTCGTCGGCGTTGAGGAGGCAGCGGGCGAGGATCTTGCGGTTCCACACGTCGATACCGAAGACGGCCGGGTCACGCGAGGCGTGGGAGGCGATCACCGCGGCGGTGTAGGGCCCGACCCCCTTGATTTCCTGGACGGCCTCGATGAGGTTTCCGGCGGCCTGGAGGTCCTCGGTGCTGTGGTCGCGGAAGTAGGCCGCGTAGTGCGGCAGGCTCTTGGCCCGAAAGCCCAGCCGGTCCCGTTCCTTCAGAGTCTCGGGCGGGACATGGGCGATCTCGTTTGGGGTGAACCAGGCCCGCAGCGTGATCCCGTCGAAGCGGACGAGACGGCCGTAGTGGACCAGCAGGTTGCGGGTCATCTGGGTCGTGCGGGCGATCGTGACGTTCTGCAGCAGCAGGGCGATCACGGCGATCTCGAAGTGGTCCTCGGGGCACGACTGCCGCATCCCGCCCAAGTCTGTGAGCGCCTGGCGCATCGCGGGCACACGTGTCGCCAGTTCCATGAACGCGGCCTGGTCTTCATCCAGGCCGTATGAGGAGACCAGCCGGCGGGCGAGCTGCTGACGGTGGTGGGGCTTGAAGTCCGCGTCGGTGTAGACGTCGGCGATGACCGTGCGGTCCTCGGCGCGTAGCCGGACACCGATGACGAGGTCGTCGATGCGGAAGGTACGCCAGCTGCGGGCCTGGCTGTGGGCTTCGAGGCCGGTGGCGTAGTGGGACGGCTTCCAGAAGGTGTGCAGGGCGTTGAACGGGCCGTCTCCGGTGACGGGGAGTTCGAGGGTGTCGATGTGGTCGAGGGTGCGGGGGGTCACGTCATGCTCCTGGGTGGCGGCCGTGGGTCGATCGGAGGCGGGAGTCGTCGTGGGGTGGGCCATCGGGCGGGGCGAGACCGCCGGTCGTGGCGTCGTCGTAGAGAGCGAGGGCGCGGCGCAGATGCTGGATGAGGGCCGCTCGCAGATCGGCGGGCTCGACGACTTCGACGTGGGGCCCGTAACTGGTGACTAGCGGAATGAGCCATTCCCAGCGGTCGACGAACAGCACGATCGACAAGAATCCGTCGTCGTGTTCGCACACTCGCGAGGTGGACTTCAGGCTCAGGCGTAGCAGCTCGTCCCGAGCACCAGGGGACACTCGGAGGGTCACGCGGATATCACCCTTGCCGTAGTCCTCCATGGTCTGGGCCCACCAGTCTCGGACGGAGAAGTCTTCGGGATAGGCGAAGGTGAGGTCGGTCGGGTGGAGCCGGTCGACCAGGTTGAGCCGGAAGCGGGTGGGGTCGCCCGCGGTGCGGGCGGCGACCATGTGCCACTCGCCTGCCTTCCAGACCGCCCCGTACGGCTTGAGCAGGGCTGTGTCCTGATAGCCGTCCTTGGTGCGCCAGGTGGTCTCAAGCGCCGTCGCGGTGAGCATGGCGGTGCGCAGGACTGGCAGGTGGCCGGAGCCTTCGTCGCGCCAGTACCAGTCGGCGGTGTCGAAGTGGATGCGCTGGGCCAGGCGCCGGATGACGTCCTGGACCGTGTCGCTGACGCCCGCCATACGGGCCCGGTCCTCTGTTTCTGTGTCCGGGTTGGGAGAGTCGAGGAAGCCGAGGACGTAGAGCCGTAGGGCGTGGTCAGAGTCGATGGTGAGCGGGTCCAGCGCGGTGTCGGCGGCCAGCCGGTAGCCGCCGGTTTTGCCGGGGGTGGCTTGAACGGGGATGCCGGCGGCGGTGAGGGCGGCCATGTCGCGGTACACGGTGCGTTCGGTGACGCCGAAGCGGGCCGCGATCTCCGGCGCGGGCACGTTGGTCCGGCTGCGGAGCAGGTGCACGATGTTCAGCTGTCGGGCCCGTGCGGCGTCGACCATCAGCGCACTGCTCCCAGGGGGTAGATGTGGCCCGTGGTGTATGACCAGTGCGCGGCGGTGGCCAGCTCGATGCAGGCGCCGGCGACCTCGTCCAGCGTCAGGGCCCGGCCCCAGGGCAACTGGGCGAAATAGCTGTGGGGATCGGTGACGCCCTTGAGCGCCATGACGTGGTGAGCAAGGGGCGAATCGATGAGCGAGGGGGCGAGCAGGTTGACCCGGACGCCGTGCTGCTCCTCCTCTTTGGCCACCGTGACGACGAGCGCTTCGAGAGCGGCCTTTGCCGCGGCGTAGGGGCCGTTGTTCGCGCGAGCGGCCTGCCCGGCGTCTGACCCGATGGCCAGGACCGACGTTTTGTCGGACCGCGCCCGGTGGGCCACGGCGTGCCAGGTACGGACGAAGCTGAGGGCGTTGGCCTCGTGGACGCTCTGGAACTCGCCGATCGGGGTCTGGGCCACCGGCCGCTTGCGGGAGGGTGCCCCGACGCAGGCGAAGACCGCGTGCAGCCGACCGGACTGAGTGTCGACGGCCTGCCGCAGCGCCTCGGTTGACGCGTCGTCGGCGGCGTCGAAGTGCACCCATGTGCTGTCCCCGTCTTGCCGGGCGGGCCCGGGGGCACGGGTGTTGTAGGTGGCGACCACCCGCCAGCCCGCCTCGCTGAGACGGTTGTGGATCGCGGCGCCCAGCGCCCCGCTGGCGCCGGTGACGACGGCCAGCGGGGCACTGGTGGACGGGGGCGGGGTCACAGGGTGCCGGCCTCCGGCTGAGAGGGTGCGTCGGGATGGTCCGTGTCCCACATCTCTGCGAACCGCATCTGCTCGTCGGGGATGTCGAAGAGCGCCCCGATGCTGCGGGCGTGGGCGATGGCGTCGGTGTCGCCGCGGGGGATGTCGACTACTGTGTGCGGGAAGGCGACCAGCATGCGCTCCTCGTCCAGCAGGTGCGCGTAGTACAGCCGCGATTTCAGCGCGGCGGCCAACTCCAGCGCGAGTGCCGCGGCCCGCTCGGCCGGCACCGTCAGCTCGATGATCTCGATCGGGGTGTGCTCGTCCAGCAGATGTGGGTAGCGGCGGTCCTCCATGCCGGAGAACGCTGCGGGGAGCGCGCCAGCGGCAAGGCTTTCGGTGATCACCACGGCGCGCAAGGTTGGGCTGGCCACGTTGGACAGGGTCCTCTCGGTCTAGTGGTAGGGGAAGGTGAGGGTCTCGAACACGGTCCGGCCGGTGCACAGCGCGAGCAGCCGCTCGATGCCGAGGCCGAAGGTGAAGGCGTCGGCCGGCTCGCAGGCGATGTCGGCGAAGAAGTCGGCCGGCCCCTCGTCGGCCGGAACGCCGTGCAGCTGGGTACGCAGGGCGATGTTGTTCTCCACCATCGGCCGGTAGTCGTCCGCCGTGCGGAGTTTCACGCCGCCATCGCAGATCTCGATCCCGGCAGCTATCAGGGAGAACCGCTGTGCCCGGCCGGAGGAGTCCACGCGGGAGTTGTGCCGCAACTCGTAGGGAAACCCGTACAGGACGACCGGGGCGGTAACGGCTTCCTCGACGGCGTGCTTGACGAAGTCCTCCATGACCGCCCAGTCGGATTCGCCTGCCGCCAGGCCGTGGCCAGCCAGCCAGCTCCGCGCCGCCGTGACGAGGGCAGGGCCGACCGGGGCTTCCGGCAGGTTCAGTGCCTCGGCGATCGCATCGTCGACCGTGCGAGTGGTGATCGTGGAGAAGTCGATGCCGCCGGGGGGCTGCAGCGTGGCGAACGTTGTCTGGACAGCACGCTGGACCAGCTCGGTGACCAGGTTGATGCCGTCGGACAGAGTGATGTCCCTGGCAGCGGTCTGCAGCATGGTGAACTCGATCGCGTGGCTGTCGTCCGCTCGTTCGGCCCGGATTGCCTTGCCGAGGTCGTAGACGCGGTCGACGCTGACGACCAGGCGCCGCAGGTGTTCCTCCGCCGAGTGCTTGAGGTGGAAGCTCTCCCCGGTGAACGGGTGGCGGGTGGAGAACTGCGGAATCGGCGCGCTCTCCCGCGCCGCGCACAACACCGGTGTGGCTGCCTCGGCGTAACCGGCCTCGTGCAGCCAGGCCCGCACGGCGCGCAGCAGGTCCGCCTTGGTCAGCAGCAGGTTCCGCTCTCCGGGGTGTTGCTTGAGTAGCGTGCCGTACAGGCGCCGTTCCTGCTTCGGGATGGTCATCCCTGCTCGCCTCCCCGGGTTGTCCACGGGGAGGTGATGGTCAGGGCGTGCTCGGCGTCGCTGTCGAGGAGGATCTCGGCGCCGATCGGCAGGGTGTTCTTGAGCGGGGTGTGGCCGAACGGCAGCCCGAAGGCGATGGGGAAGCTGTACTCGGCGCACAGGTCCATGACCATCTCGTGGGCCCCCAGTCCGCCGGAGGGCTCGCAGTTCACCAGCTCGCCCACGACCATGCCGGCGATCTGGTCGAGGACGCCCCGGTCGCGGAAGTGGGTGAGGGTCTGGTCCAGCAGCTCGACCGGCTTGAACGCGTCCTCCCACGCCAGGACGGCGCCGCTCCAGTCAGGCTCCCATACCGTGCCCAGCAGGCAGCGCAGGGAGGACAGGCAGCCAGCGACCAGGTGCCCCTGGGCGGAGCCGGTGCGGGCCCAGGCGAGCGGCGCATCGATCCGCGCGGCGCCGGTGTCCCCGGCGAGGACCGCGGCGAAGTGGTCGCCCGTAGTGGCGGGGGCGTCCTCGGAGCCCCAATCCCACAGCACGGCGGGGCCGTGGAAGGTTGGCATGCCGGTGCGGGCGGTGATCGCGTTCAGCAGCAGGCTCGGATCGCTCACGCCCACGATCGGCTTGGGGCGAGCGGCGATCAGCCCGTAATCCAGGCCGCGCAGCAGCCGGTTGGCGTTCTTCCCTCCGCCCGCGCACACCACCGCGTCGATGGCGGAGTCAGAGATGAAGGCATGAAGGTCGTCCACGAGCTGCGCTTCGCTGCCGGCGCGGTAGCCGTCGCGGTTCGTGGCGTGGGGCGCAATGACGGGTTCGTAGCCTCGGCCGCGCAGGTGCTCCACGCCTCGGTCGAAGATCTCCGGATGCGCGGCGGGCTCAGGCGCGGACACGGTGACGATGCCGATGCGTCCGCCCTTGGCGAGGGGCGCGGGCAGAAGTCGGGCGGTGCTCAACGGGTTCTCTCCTTAACAGTGGGACCGGACAACCCGCGCACGATCGGTGGTGGGCCGGGCGCATGGGGTGACCGTAGGGGGTGTCAGCGGGCGGGTGCCAGCCGCATACGGGTCTCCTGCCTGGCCCGGGCGGCGGTCGCCTCGCTGGTCCAGGGGGTCAGGGAGGTGTAGTAGTCGAACGTCGACCAGTCCTCCAGGGAAGCGGGAGCGGTGAAGCCGTGCTGAAGGGCCTGCTCCCACAGCGGTGTGCCCGGGTAGGGGGCGAACAGGTGCACGCGCGTCTCGGGTTCCGGGTCCAGCTGCCGCAGCTCGCCCATGAGGGAGTAGGTGTCCTCCATCTCCGCCTCGGTCTCGTCGGGAAACCCGACGATGAACGTGTAGGAGCCGAGGATGCCGTGGGCTGCGATATCAGCGGCCACATCGAGGATCTGCGCGCGGCTGATTTCCTTGTGCACCACCTCGTTCAGGACCCGGTCGTTGCCAGACTCCACGCCCATCAGGAGCCGGGAGCAGCCACTCTCGGCGATCCGCTCCAGCAACGGGAGCTTCGCCCGGCGCGCCTTGAGGATGTCGTTGGGGTTGATGCTGGCCGCCCACCGCAGGTCCAAGCCGCGGTCGATCAGCCCATCGCAGAACCCGATCGCCCGCCTCAAATTCACGAACCAGTCCGCATCGTAGAATTTCACGCCGTTGATGCCGTAGGCGGCCTGCAGAGCGGCGACGTCGTCGAGGAGGTCCTGGGCGGCCATCGCACTGTACTTACGCTGGTAGGTCAGTTCGAAGCAGAACCGGCACCTGTACACGCACCCCTTGCTGGACACGTAGTTCAGCGTTCGGGAGGCCACTGTCGGGTCGTCACGGATGTACTGGGCGACGTCCAGCAACGACCACGGGTAGGCGCCAAGATTCCCCGTCCGCGGCGGGTTGACCGTCCCGCACACCACGCACCCGCCCTCGTCAATGCGCAGGCCCGGGACCAGGCGACGCGGGGTGCGGCCGAGTAGCGCCTTCACGTACTCGACCATGGAGTTCTCGCCGGGCCCCTGGAGGACGACGTCGACCAGCGGATGCGCCGCGGTCTGCTCGGGCTGCACATTCACGTGCGGACCGCCGAAGACGACCGGGGGACAGAACGGGTGTTGCTTCGCCGCGCGCACCATGTTCAGGGCGTGGCCGATCTGCCCACCTCCGGTCATGATGCTCACCCCGATGCACACGGTGTGCTCAAGGTGCTGGTCCAGGAGGCGCTCCCATGCCGCCATGTCCTGCTGGTTGCCGTCGAACAGCACCACGTCGACCAGGCCGCTGGCCATCAGCGGCTTGGCGAGCGTGAGCAGCGAGAAGGGCATCCAGTGGTAGACGTAGTCCTTCTCATGGTCGATCTTCGGGTAGGCGAGGATGACGGTGGGTCGGCCGGTGGTCTCCTGCCGGGGAGCAGGGGTGGCCGGGGACTGGGTCAGGCCGCCTGGCAGCCCCATGTAGACGCTCATCGGCCAGCCTCGACCAGATGCTGGGGGGTCGCGTCGCCGGGACGGAAATAGGAGGCGGCATACATCTCGAAGGCCGCCTCCAGCTGTGCGGCCAGGCCCTCACTGTCGCCCTTCTCCAGCAGCGGGGCGAGGTCGACGGTGACGTCCTCGCGCAGCAGGCAGAACTGCAGTCGGGCATCGGCGGTCAGCCGCAGGGCCATCAGCGCGTCGTGGCAGGGGAACAGGGGACAGCCCCGGCAGACCGATCCGTACCAGGCGCCGGCGTTGGAGTCCTTGATCACGACCTTGGTGCCCGAGGGCATCGTGAAGACGGTCATAGGGTGCCCGAGGCCGCCCTGTTGGAGGACCTCCTCGTCGATGGCCCGCACCCGCAGATCGCCAGCCAGCTCCTCCAGCGGCACGTACAGGTCCGGAAGCCGGAGCTGTCGCTTGATCTCCAGACGCCGGGCGAAGCTCTCGCTGGACTCGTTGAGGTCTTTGATGATGTCGAGCAGCTTCACACTGTGGACGCCGGCGTCCTCACAGAACTCGATCAGGGCCTCGACCTCCGTGGTGTTGATACCGGACATCACCACCACGTTCACCTTCACCGGGACGCCGGTGGCGACACACGCCTTGATCGCAGCGAGCACTTCGGCGTGGTCGTCGACGCCGCAGATCTCCCTGTGGAGCTGCGCGTCCAGGGTGTCCAGGGAGACGTTGAAGAGGGTCACCCCCGCCTCGGCCAGGGCCGGTGCGAGTTCGCCGATCCGCGGGTGCCGGGAGATCACCTCGACCTCGCGCATGCCAGCCTCCTGCCGCAGACGCCGCACGGTGTCGACGAGCGGGTCGTACAGGGCCGGGTCTCCACCCGTCAGCTTGATGGCATCAACGCCTTGGTCTTTCGCGGCGGAGGCTACGGCGACCAGGTGGTCGGGGGCCAGATCGGTTCCCGACTCGGTGGCTACCGCCTCGCCTGAAGGACGGCAGTAGTAGCAGCTCCTCTTGCAACGGGAGTTCACGGTCACCCGTAACTGCGGTTTGCGCATGTCACCTATCCCTCGGACATCGCTGACATTCACGTGCATAGCCTTTCGGCCCCTCTCTCTGGTCAGCAAGAACATCGAGAAGACTCGATGTCAGGGTTTGCTCGGCGTGAACCCCAAACCCTGACAGGAGTGTTATGAAGATCGGTTGTTGCATGGCTAGGCTCGAACGCGTGGGCGCTGTGGTGCGGCCGTCCTCGGCGGCGAGGCTTGGCCGAATGACCGACGGCTGAAACCTGTGTGACGTATGAGGCTTCCGAGCGCTGATCAGTCCCTGGAGACGTCGGGCCGTCATCCGTTATTGAGCCTGTTCTTGTTGTCGGTGATCGACAAAAGCTCCTTCCAGGGATGGAACGGGTGGGCATCTGCGTGTCAGGTCCAGGCAGCCGCCCGGGTCTGGTGGTCAGTTCCACTCACGCATGCGCGCGGAGTTGTCGGTCATACACGTCCTGCGGCTCCAGGCCGAGCGCGCTCCGCCGTTCGTCCAAGCGCTCCGGGTCCTCGACCAGGTACGGCCCTACAACGTTGCCGGCGCCGTCCTGTTCGTACTGCGTGCCGTACACCTGCGCCCGTCCGTCGGCGACCCGGATTCGGTCGGTGAGATAGGCGAAGTGCCGGGCCGGCACATCACCGGCGAGCGCCGCGTGTGTAAGCAGTTCCAGTGCGCGGTGCTGGAACTGAGTGTCGTGGTCGGCGTGCTGTGTGATCAGCCACGCGGCATCGGCGCCTTCCTCACCGACGAGGTCCACGCCCGGCCAGCCGTGTGCCGAGACGACGGCCTTCAGCCATGCCGTGTTGTCGACGTCGATGGCCCTCACCGCCGCTGAGTCCTCGGGGAGCCGTGACTCCAGCATGCGATGCCTGGCCGTCTGGTCTCGCTCCTGGCGCTCCTTCAACTCACGTGCCAGGTCCGGCCTTTTCACTGCTCGTTCCTCCTCGGTAGGGACAGGCGGGCCGCGCCGTTCAGGTGTGGCGTGTGCCCGCTACCGTCGGTTTGGTCAGTGGTCAGGGGCCGGCACGGGGTGGGAGGGTTCCCCGTGCCAGCCGGTCAGCCCCGCTTCCTGGCTGGAGTGACGCCCTATCGGCAGCCAGGAAGCGGGAGTCTTCAGCTGGGACCGTGCAGCACGATTCCGATCAGGCTGCCGCTGCCGTCCAGGCCGTAGGTCGTCATGAACTGCCAGCCACGACACACCGCTTGGATCTGCGGCTCGGTCAGGCCACGGTGCGGGGCAGTCGGAGGCATCAGCTCTGCGCGGTGCGTCGTGATCTGCAGCAGGCCCGAGCGGTTCAGCCAGCGTCGCGCGTCGGAGAGGAAACGGGGCTGGTCCAGGAACTCCAGACTGTGTCGGCACACCACGATGTCGACGGAGCCCGGCTCCAGCATGCCCAGGATCGCATCGGCGTTGAAGTCGTGGCGGGCGAACGTCAGCAAGTCCCCGTGGTCCTGGTGGCTAGCCCGCGCGTGCTCGATGGCCACGCTGCTGAAGTCGAAGGCCCTCACGGTCAGGCCCCAGGTGGCCATGTGTGCGGCCATATGGCCCTGGCCGCAGCCGATGTCGACGACGCGCTGCCCGGACTTCACGGTCGCGTAGTTCCGGAACATTTGACGCTCGAACGGCGTCGGATCCGGTGCCCGGTATCCCGTGGAGTACATCGTGTCCCAGTACTCCGGCGTCTGCCACTCATGCACCACGCTCAGGGTGTTCATGCGGCCGACTCCGGGCCTCGGACCCTGGCCTGCCCCTCCATCAGCGTGGCCGGCCTCCTCGGGTCGCTGGCCAGGGCCTCACCGGACGGGACGCCGAACAGGGTCATGCCCGCCGTGGGCGGGGCCTTGGCCTCTACTACGCGAAGGGCAGCGCCGGGCTCGCGCGGCGGCAGGTGGGTCATCGTGCGTCCTCTCAGTGATGGGCGTACAACAGCAGGGCCTGATTTCCGACGGCGAGGGTGGCGACGAACAAGATCTGGGTGGTGGTGCTGTGGCGCCGTCTCAAGCAGTAGGTACGTCGCGGGGCATCAACAGGGTGAGCCAAACATCCTTGCCGCCACTGGGGGGTTGAGAGATGCCGAACTTGTCCGCGATGGCCCTGACGAGTTGGAGGCCGCGACCGTTCTCGTCGTCATCGCCGGCGCGTCGCTGGAGCGGCAGCGCCGAGTCGGAGTCGTGCACGCACAGCGCCACCCCGTCGGGAATGCGCGTGACGGTGACACGGGCAGATCGGCGTCCCTCGCTGTCCGGCCGCGTGTGGTCCAGGACGTTGGTCATCAACTCGGAGATGGCAAGGGCGCCTGTATCGATCAGGTTTTCCAGGCCCCACAAGCGCAGGTGCGCGCTGACTATGGTCCGCGCGATGCGTACCGACAGCGGCGTCACGTCGTAGTCCATCTCCAGCTTGCCCGAGGTGGCGCGCGTCGTTCCGCGCACACCTGTTGGAGCTGTGGGGGGAGCAAGGAGACTGGCCATTCCAGGTCCACTTCGTTCTGGCCAAACCTCATGCGAGAGGTCCGACTGCGGTGTGTACTGGTGCGTGATCGGTCAGCAACTATTGAGTCAGGCCGAAGCCCAAACGTGCAGATCGAGAAGCGGAAACCTCGGCTTTCCGTTTCAGGAGCCAGGGGACCCTCGTCATGCCACGACCTGAGAAGCAGCTGAACCCCGACGCCTCACCCCGTGACTGGTTTGGTTCAGAGGTCCGGTACTGGCGCAAGATCCGGGGACACTCAGCCTCCTCGTTAGGGCCGTTGGTGCAGGCCAGCCCGTCCCTCATCGAGAAGATCGAGAAGGGACAAGCCTCCTGTCGGCGAGACCTCGCGGAGAGCCTTGACAAGGTGTTGGCGACCGGCGGCGTGCTCACGCGCGCCTGGGGCATGGTGTACGGGGAAGCGGAAAAACGCCGCAGTGAAACGGAAAAGAGAACTGGTCGAGCGGTGGAGGGAACCGTTCAGGCACACCCAGGCCGCATCCTGGGCAGAGATACGTCGTCGCCGCCTGGGAGCCCTGAGTCTGTGGACCGTCGCGCCTTCTTGGCCAGCAGCAGTCTGGCCGCTATCGCCCCAATAGACCTCGCCACGCTCGTCGCCCGCTCCGCCCCACCGGCGCTGCCGAAGCGCATTCGCGGCAAGGACATCTCAGAGGTCCTGGCCGTAGCGGAGGACATCTACGCCCGGGACAATGCCCACGGAGGCGGAGGGTTGGTCGGGGCGCTCGCCACCCGTGCCATGCAGTGGGCGGTCGGCCTGCTCACGGTGCCCTGCGCTGAGCCGCTGGGAGCCCCTCTACATGCCGCCGTCGCACGTCTCGGCATTGTCGTCGGAGCGAGCCACTTTGACACCTACGCCCACGACGATGCCCGCGTCGCCTTCAAGATCGCCGCTGACTGCGCAGAGGAGGCTAACGACTGGCTCCTACGCGCCAAGGTGTACTCCCTCCTGGCGCGGCAGGCAGTCTGGATCGGAGACCCGGACACCGGACTGACCTACGCAGAAAAGGGACTGGTCCGATCCGATCGGCTCACTCCGACCATCCAAGCGATGCTGCACACTGCACGAGCCCGCGCGTTTGGGAAGATGGGCGATATCGGCGGTGCAATGGCCGCCGTTGGCGCCGCCGACGACGCCTTCGCCAAGTCCAACCCACAGGACGATCCGCCGTGGATGTCCTACTACAACGAGGCCCAACACCACGGCGACACGGGGCACGCGCTATACGACTTGGTCCTGCTAAAGGATCAGGATCCCGGGCAGGCCAGTCGCCGCTTTGAGATCGCCATCGACGGCCACGACGACTCCTACCCACGGTCGCGCGCCCTCTCCGGAACCAAGCTGGCCAGTCTGCTGATGGCGAAGGGCGACCCGCACCAGGCCACTGCCATTGGCCACCAGGCCATCAGCGATGCCGGCCGCCTTACCTCCCGACGTGCGGCCGACGATCTCAAGGAACTCAGCCGTATTGCTGCCCGGCACCGCCGCATCCCCGAGGTGGCATACCTCCGCGAGCGCATCGGCGCTACCTTGCAGACATGACGATCTCGGCTGCTTCTTCCTCCGCGGTCCTAGACGAAGCCTGCTCGAGGGCAGGCTTCGACGCGTCTGTCGCCGAGCCGATCCGCCGGGCGGAAAACGAGATATGGCGCCTTCCAGGCCAAAGCGTGATCGTCCGAATCGCCCGGCCTGGCCAGTTCGCGGCGACCGTCCGTGAAGTGCGGGTGGCTCGCTGGCTCGCCGAGAACGCGGTGCCGGCCGTCCGCCTGGCCGACGTCGATCAGCCGATCGAGGCTGACGGTCGGTCAGTGACCTTCTGGCAGGAACTCCCTCCCCATGAGCACGGCAGCCACACCGACGTTGCGCACCTTCTTCGGCGCCTCCACGCTCTGCCCACACCCACCTTCGAACTCGGGCACCTGGACCCTTTCGTCCGCCTCAGCGAGCGCCTGCAGGCAGCAAGTACCTTGTCCAGCACCGACCGGAAGTGGCTGGAGCGACTTCATCAGGAACTGGCAGCAGCATGGGCCGAGCGCCCAGTCGGGCGTCCGGACTGCGCCGTGCACGGTGACGCATGGCCAGGCAACTTGATCCGCACTGCCGAGGGCCCACTGGTGATCGACCTGGAACGCTTTTCATTGGGCCCGCCGGAATGGGACCTGGTGTCAACCGCTGTCCGTGCGCGTACGACGGGCGCGGTCAGTGCCGCGCAGTACGACGAGTTCTGTGCCGCATACGGCTACGACGTAACAGACTGGCCCGGTTACTCGATTCTGGCTGGCGCTCGCGAACTCCGCATGGTGACGTATGCCGCCCAGCACGCCGCCAGCAACCCCGAATGGAGGGGGCAGGCGCAGTACCGCGTTGACTGCCTGCGCGGTCGGCAAGGACCACGCCCGTGGAACTGGAAAGGGATCATGTAGTGGACTGACTCGCGCAAGGCCCCGACCTGCTGTTCCGCTACGGCACGCCGCAGTTCGATGCTGTCCTCGAGGGGCTCCTGGGGCGGGTACCTGAACGTACCCCGACGTCCGCACCTGGCTATTGTGCGGCCGCACTCGGCGCGCGCGTATACCCGGGCCTCGTCAGCGCATCCGACGCCTAGCCCGATGTCGGGCGTTGGGTACTCCTTGCGCAGGTCCTCGGCGAGCCGGTCGGCGATGAACGCGTACCAGACCCGGGCGCTCGTCAAGGACAGTGCGCGGCGACCGCTGGGCATCCTCCCCTCCGAGCCTTGGCCCTGACATACGCCAGCTACGGCGCCTCCACGCCGCAGGCGAGGTTGGAGCTCCTTTTCCAAGCTGCCAGCGACGTACGGGGCTACGGCATGCCACTGCTGCCGCCTGGTTCCTCGGCAGGCAGGCGGAAGAGGCTGCCGCGGCCGGCGACGAGACGGGAGCGCTCCGAGCGTTGGAGCGAGCGCGCTTCGCTTACGACTTCGGGGACCATACCAGCGAGCAGGCGTGGGTCCGTTTTGTAACCCCTTACCGCATGGACTCGTTGGCCCTCTCCGTATACGGCCAGTTGGGGCGTCCCGAACTCACCGCCACAGCTAACATCGCGGTCGACCGCCTCGGGGACGAACTGCCGGACGGGGGCGTCGTAGTCCTTGGTGACCTCGCTTCGGCCCTGCTGCGTGGAGGTGACGTAGACCAAGGTGTTCACGTATCTCGCCAGTTCGCGGCGGCAGCACAGGCCAAGCCCAATACGATGGGCAAGGAGCGCGCATCGACTATCGCCGCATCGCTACCCCACAGGGAGTGCGAACTGGCTCTTCATCTATTGCAGTCGCGCCCTGAACTTTACTGGCGCGGCGCGCGGGCAAGCTCAGGACGCAAACGCTGTCGTGCGGCCGTTACCCGTCAGTCCTCTGCTGTCTCCTCGGCAACCCAGGACAGGTATGCCTCCGACCCGCCGGTCACGGGCAACGTGGTCCACTGGGGGACGTCGTACGGGTGCTGCTGGTGCAGCCACGCCTCCAGCGCCGGGAGACGGTCTGTCGTCGTCATGTACGAGATGCGCCACTCCTGAGCTGCCTCGACCTTGTTCTTCCACCAGTAGAAGGCGGTGATGGGCCCATCTATGTGAACGCCTGCTGCCAGCTTGCTCTCGACCGCGCCCCTGGCCAGCGCCTTCGCCTGGTCCTCGTTGTCGCTGGTCGTCTGCGCGATCACAATATCGTTGGCCATGCAACTACCTCTCCAGTTCGGATACCGCGACCCTACCCAGCCGTCCAGGGCACACTGAATGCCGGCCGCTACCGGTGAAGGCGGTGGGACTCCACCACGACCACTCCGTGCGCTCGCACGGCCGCGAACGATCCGGCGTGCAAGTGGCAGTGGACACGGGGTTCCGGTCGGGCCCAGGAGCGGGTGAGAAGATCACCTCTGGCAAATTCGGTGAACGGTAGGGGTAGGGCAGGGGCATGGCAAAGAGGTCCGCGTTGCGGGGGTACTTGCTTGAGGAGGCCCTGGCCTGGTTGCTCCGGTACAGCGGCTACCGTCTGCTAGTCGACTATCGACAGGACGAAGCCGAACTCAGCGGATCTGGTGGCGCTCTGCGTGTCCGTGGCCGCGGGGCGCTCCATCAGGTGGATGTGCTCGGTCAGTTCGCTTTCACCCCCGCATTCTCCCTTCCCGTGCGGCTGTTCCTGGAAGCCAAGCACTACTCGACCCCGTGCGAACTGGAGGTCGTGCGCAATGCGCACGGCGTCCTGCACGACGTCAACGAAAACTTCATGAGTCATGCCGGTACCCGGCCCCGGCGGCGCTACCAGTACACCTACGCGCTCTTTTCCGTCAACGGGTTCACTCAGAGCGCCCAGCAGTATGCCCTCGCCCACCAGATCTCCTTGGTGGACTTGTCCGGGGAGTCCTTCACGTGGCTGCGCAATGCGATCCGGATCGCTGCAGCCAGCCTTTATTCGGCGCAGAACGCCCATGCCGTCGCGCGCTTCCCGTTGACCTGGATGCGCAAGGTGCTCCGCGAGGCTCTCGGTACATGGCCGACCGGGGTGCCGCCGCTGCCGGTCGATACCAGTGCCGAGCAGTTCAAGGCTGCTGCCTCTGTGATCCTTGCCCAGTTTGTCGACACCCTGGAACAGCACGCTGCGGCTGAGCTGCTGCTGGGCTTCCCTGCGGCCCCGTTCATCCTGCCGCTGGTCGCCGAGGATCAGGAGCAGTTCCTCTCCTACGCCGAACAGTGCCCCGACCACGCTGTGCGGCTGCGTAGGTCGGGGCAAGCCGCAACTGCTGAGTGGACGCTTTCTCCACGAGAAGACGAGGGCGCTTATCGGCTGGCCTTCAAGCTGCCGGAACACATTGAGGTGTGGATCAGCGGGATTGAAGAGAAGGAGCGGCAACGCATCCTGGACATCAAGCAGCAGTTCCTGTCTTGCATCACGATCTACCGCATGAACGGCAGCAGTGTCCGCGCTTATCAACTCAACTATGAGCCGGGCGAGTTGCGACTGTCTCCTGACGGAGGCCAGTAGCAGATCGGCTAGAGGGAAAGAACTGCACCGGCAGCAAATCGCCTGTGTGCCGAGTTGTTCAGGTGCCCCATTCCATCCGTACGGGCTCGCGGGCCGCGGCGAGGGCGCCGTCGAAGTCGGCGAGGCGTTCGGCGAGGGTGGTGGTGGCGATGTGGGGCGGGAGGGCCGCCGAGAACTTCAGGCCGCGGACGGCTCGCGGGTCAACGGTGGGCAAGGTGAGAGAGTCGGGGAGTTCGGAGCGGGCGGTCTTCCAGTCGGCGGGGGAGAGGTCCTGGCGGAGCCGGATATGGGTGTCGGTGGGGCGCTGTACGGGGTCGGCGAGGTTGCCGAGGGAGGCAGCGAGGGTGGTGTTGGCGCGATAGCCAGCCCACGTCCACCAGCGGGTGGCGTCCGCGTCGCAGACCAGCAGGGTGCCCGCCGGGTGTACTTCGTGGGGTGCGCGGTCCATGCGGAGTTCGGCAAGGGCCGCGACGGCGCGGCGGGTGAGGCGGACGTCGGGGTCGGTGCCGAGCAGGACGTCGCGCATGGCGCGGGTGAGGACGTAGGACAGCCCGCGGGCTTCGCTGCCCTGCCATTTGGCGATGCCGCCGTCCTCGACGGGTTCCACGAAGGCACGGCGTCGGGCCCAGTCGATGAACGTGACTTGCCAGCTGCGGCCGGCCAGCAGCAGGCGGCGCGGGCCCGGTCGTTCTTCGGTGAGGACAGTGGGGTCGGTGGTGCCGATCTCGGTGCGTCCAGCGAGCACCGTGAACTCGGGGGGCGCCGTGAAGGAGGCGGTCAGCTCCATGAAGTGCCGGCGGCCGAAGTGCTTCTCGGCTTCGGGGCCGATGAACAGCATGCCGCCGTCGTTGTCGAGGAAGCCGCCTGTGACCAGGTGCGACAGGAGGGGCGCGGCGGACTGGTCGAAGGGAGCCAGGCCGTTCCACTGCTCGGGCCACAGCCGGTCGCCGATGCGGTGTTCCTGCAGGGTGACGGCGAGGAGTTGCTGTGCTACGAGGTGGCGGGGTGAGGGCGGCGGGGTGACGGGTTCCACCCAGCCACGGGCCCACAGAGTGAGCAGGCCGGCGGCTTGGAGCAGGGCGTCGGGCCGGGTGGCGAGGAACAGACAGTTGCGGGAGGTGCCGGCACGACGCCCGGTGCGGCCGATGCGCTGCAGAAACGAGGCCACTGTGCTGGGCGAGTCGATCTGGATGACACGGTCGAGGTCGCCGACGTCGATGCCGAGTTCCAGGGTGGAGGTGGAGACGATGACGCAGTCGCGAGCTTCGGCGAATGCTTGCTCGGAGCGTGCGCGTTCGTCGGTGGACAGCGAGGCGTGTGAGAGGAACACGGTGACGTCGCGGGCGCGCAGTGCCGCACCTAGTTCTTCCACCTGCTTGCGGGAGTCGCAGAAGACAAGCCGTTTCTCTCCCCGGTGCAGGGCGGAGATCACCTTGGCGGCATTGGCGAGCGATCCGACGTAGTCGAGCTCCACCTCTCCTGCGGGGCGCGGGTGTTCGGTGGTGCTGGTTGTGGCGGGCAGAGTCACGCCGGGGGCGACGACCCGGCCAGGGCGGTCGGCGGGGCGTGCGCCCTGGAGCCAGGTGAGCAGGGTGTCGGGGTTGCCGACTGTGGCGGACAGCCCGATGCGCTGGATGCGGTGACCGGCGAGCCGTTCCAGGCGTTCGAGCACGGCAAGCAGGTGCCAGCCGCGGTCGTCCCCAGCGAAGGCGTGCACTTCATCGACGACGACGGCACGCACCCGGCCCAGCATGTGTGCGTGGTCGGTCTTGACGCTGATGAGCATCGCTTCGAGCGACTCGGGTGTGGTGAGCAGGAAGTCGGGGGATTCGGTGCGGATGCGACGGCGTACGGACTCGGGGGTGTCGCCGTGCCAGAGGGCGGCTCGGCGCCCCAGCCACTGGGCGTAGCTGTCGACCCGGTGCACCAGGTTGTTCAGGAGCGCCTTGAGCGGGGCCAGGTAGAGGACGGAGGTGCCGGTCCAGCGCTGCTCTCGCATGGCGGACAGCAGGGGGAAGGTGGCGGCCTCCGTCTTCCCGCCCGCCGTCGGCGCGAGCAGGACCGCGTCCTCACCGTTCGTCAGCGGGTGCACGGCCGCCTTCTGCAGGGGGCGCAGATCGGGCCACCCGAGCGTGTTGACGATGTGGTGCAGGACTACCGGGTCGAGGCGCTCCAGCGGGTCGGTGCCGCGCGGCTGCTCCTGCACGTCTGCAACTCCAGGGCTGTTCGTCAGAGTTCGGGACTTCGGGAACTGGGTCGTCAGAGGTCGATGTCGAGGTCGTCAGCCGAGGCGGCCGGTGCGGGCGCGGCGAAGTTCCGTTCGGTGGCGGTGAGCTCACTGCTGCCCACGGTCAACTTGTAGTGAGTGCGCGGGTCGAAGTCGGGGAACTGGTCGATCCGGTCGAGTACGTCGCCGACCAGCTTCTTCAGATACAGCCGTGGTGCGACTCCGACCTTCCCGCCCAGTGCCCCGCCCACGGCCCGGGCCAGGTCGGTGAGGTAGGCGTCGTCGGCAAGCTGCTTGATCCTGTCGGGGGACTGGGAGCCTTCGGCATACAGGTCGCGGATGGTGGCGCCCAGGCCGGTCAGTGATGTCTCGGTGAATCCGGGCAGCCGGATCTGGACGGCCCGCGGGTTGTCGAAGCGGGGGTCGGTGGTGAAGTCGGTGGCGAGGCGCTGGGCGAGCGGTGCGAGTCGCTGGACGCCCTGCTGCCCGTCGTAGAAGGCGGGCGTGCCGGTGATGATGAGATACAGGCCGGGGAAGCGGCCGGAGTGGACCTCGTCGATGAGCTGCCGCAGCGCGTTGAGTGCTTTGTCGCGGGCGTCGGAGCGGACCCGTTGCAGGGTTTCTACTTCGTCCAGGACCAGGACGAGGCCGGCGTGCCCGGCGTCCCTCAGCACGGTGAGCAGGCCCTGAAGGAAGCCGAAGGCACCGAAGTGGTCGAGGTCACCGCGGACGCCTGCACTGCGCCGGGCGGCTGCGGCGACGTGCGGCTGGCCGCCGAGCCAGGCCATCACCGCAGCGGCCGTGGCCTCGTCGCCGGCATCCAAGGACTGCTTGTATCCGCGCAGGGCGGTGGCGAACGCGGGGGCGTGTCGGGACACCTCGGCCAGGCGGGCAGTGAGCAGCCGGTCCACAGCCTGTGGCAGCTCGCTCTCGCTCGCGCCGTCGGCGAGTGCATCCTCCTCGAGTGCGTAGAACCAGGCGTCTACGACCGGCCGCAGGGCGCTGGGCGGGAAGCTCGCAGTGGCCAGGCGCTCAGTGAGTCGCCGATAGACCGTCTCCAGCTTGTGCAGCGGGGTCTCGGTCTCTGACACCTGCACCTCGGCCACGGCAAAGGTGCGCCGTTTGGCGCGCTCGCCGAGCCATCGAGTGAAGAAGGTCTTGCCGGATCCGTACTCGCCGCGCACGGCCTTGAACACCGAACCACCGGCGGCGGCAGTGTCCAGTTCCTCATCGACGGCCCGCTCGAAGCGGCCGAGTCCGGTGGCGAGCAGGTCGAGGCCGCTCTCGGGGACAGCGCCGCGCCGCAGCGCGTCCACCACAGCACGCCGCCGCACCGCGCTGACCGGGGTGGTAGCCCCGGATGCTGAAGATCCAAACGCGTTCACCCGAATAGTCTCCCATCCGGCTGCCCACCTGGCCGGACACCCGGCCGTGCACCGCGCTGCCGGTACCTGGAGCGGCCGGGCGGGCCGACTACCCCGCCCGGCATGGCCGCAGACCCCCGGTTCACAGTCCGAACTGCTCGATCAGCTGGCCCCGGTGCAGGCGCAGGGTGCGGTTGTCGGGGAGAATCTCCAGGATCTGGGCACCGTCATAGTTGAGGAGCTGGGCCAGGGTCGCGGCTAGGCCAGGGGCACGGGTGGCGGGCTGGCCGGCGCGTTCGGCCAGGGCGGTCATGGGCAGGGTGCCCGCTTCGACCAGCGCGGCCAGAGCCTTCGGCAGGACCGCCTTGTCGCGTGGCACACGGGCGAGCAGTGCCAGCTGTTCCTGGTACAGCTCGGTGGCCATGAGGCGATTCACCAGTGCGGTGGCAGGGTCCTCTGTTTGATCGGAGACGGGTACGGCCGCAGGCTTCACTACAGGGGCGACAGGTTCCTGTGGTGCGGAGCGTGCGACCTCGTCCTCGCCGAAGAGACTGATAGCGCCCTCTGTCACGGGCGGGGCTGACTTCTTGGCCTGTTTGCGGCTTGGGCGTGCAGCGGTGGCCTCGGGTGCCGCGACGGCATCGGTTCCGGCCCTCGTCTCGGCCTCGAGTCCGGTGGTGGCCTCGTTGTCCTGCTCCCACCATGCGGGCGTAAGGTCGCCCAGCTCCCGCCACCCCGTAGGTGGCTCCGCGCCGAACGGCAGTAGGGCGAGCAGGGGGATGGTGAACTCGGCAAGGGTTGCCCCGCCGTGGTAGCCCGCCTTGAGCGCGGTGTACCGGGCGTCGTGGTCCCGCAGCGCGACGATCCGCGATCCGGGCTCTGGCCAGACCACCCGTGGTCCGGACAGCTCAATTTCGACCGGTGCGATGGGTCCGCCGGGGGCGCGGTGACGGGCCGACCCTATGGCGCCGGCGGCCGTGTCGATCTTGCTGCCGCGTCGCTCGACCACATGGCCGTGGTCGGAGGTGAGGAGCACGGTCATGTCGTTGGCGCGGGCGGCCCGCAGCAGCGGTTCCAGGCCGCCGATCTCCTTGATCTCCCAAGCGCCGTCGCCGAGCTTCTGCTCCTTGGCGAGCCGGTCGTCGACGGTGTTGAGGACGACCGCGACATGGGTGCGCTCGTTGGCGAGCGCTTCAGTCAGGGCGGTGGAGAAGGGCGAGCCGGTGTCGGGGCTGCGCAGATCGTCCTTGTGGAAGACAGCCGCAGGGGCCCCCTTCCAGCACGGGTGCTGAGGGAAAAGCCGCTTCTCGTCGTTCTGGTCGCCCTTCATCAGGGTGCCGGCGAACAGCGAGGTGCGGGAAACGGTGGTGAGGGTGGGCAGCGCAGCGGCCACGGCACGCCTCATCGGTGCTCCGGTCGCGCCCTGCAGCGGGTCGAACTCGGACCAGTGTGCGTGCAGTTCCTCACCCAGTTCGGCTGCGATCGCCGCACTCATTCCGTCGATGAGGAGGAGCAGGACCCGTCGGCCGGGACAGTCCACGACGGGCGCGACGACCCGGTCCAGGAAGCTTTCGACGGTGAGCATGGCGCCGGGGGCGGTGCCATCTGCGGTCCACACCGCGAGCCGCTCGGAGAACGCGCGGTCCAGCTCACGACGTTTGCTGCGCACCTGCTCGCCGATCCGGCTGTAGGCGTTGGCGAGTGCGTCATCTGCGTCGCCGCCCGCGTCCAGGTGTTCCAAGGCTCGGTCTACCCAGCCGAGTTCGCGGATCTGGCGGTCGGCGCCGTCTGCCACCGAGGCGATGTCGACTTCAGGCTGGGATGCCAGCCACCGCCGCAGCCGCGCTGCCATCCGTACCCGTTCGATACGGGCCTGCGTGGCGCCGTCGACGGCCAGGGCGTGTTCGGCCAGCGCGGTGATGGCAGCCGTGACCGTCTCCGGACCGCCGTCGGCGAGGGCGCGGCCCGCGGCGGTGAAGCGGGCATCGAGTCCGGCGGCGAGCAGCGGACTGGCAGCGGCGGCAGTCTGCGCCCCGAACTGTGTGACGAGCTGTGCGGCCCTGCTCAGGACCGGGTCGGCGAGCCGGTGTTCGCCCCGGTCGACGAGGCCGCGGACGTACGCCTCACCGCTTTGCCCGAAGGAGGTAAGGAGTCGGTCGAGGTCGTCGCCCTGGGCGGGGGGCTGGTCGCCGAGCCATCGCTCGGCGCGCCCGCGCGCCCGGTACAGGTCGTGGTCGGCCTCCGCGTGCCCCCACAGAGCCGCGCAGACGACCGCGTAGGCGGCTGCGTCCGCCCCGTGGTCGGCGTCTACCAGGGCGGTAATGATCTTTCCGGTGGAGCCGGCCTGTTCGGGTTCGGCGAGGAAGCGGGCTAGGCCGGCCCGTTCCGGTCCGCGCAGGTCGCGCAGGAGGTTGGGGCCGCCTGGGATGTGGGTCCACCGGAACAGGGTGATGGGGTCGATGCGGTCTCCGTCGTCGTGTGCGGCCGGCCCGCCCAGCGCGTCCGTGTCACGGCGGCCGAGCCGGAGCCGACGCCGGGCCAGCCGGGTGAGGGCCTCGTCTCGGGAGAGCAGTCCCTTGCCGAGCGAGGGCCAACCGCGGCTGGCCGCCGCGTCAAGGAGCGCTTCGGCCGCCCAGGTCTCCCTCCGCAGCCGCCCGTCGAGACCGCGCGCGTCGAACGCCTCCTGCACGACCTCCCAATTGTCGACGGACCGGATCCTTCCGCCGTAGACGCGGGCGAGCAACCCGGGGTCCAGGTCGGTGTCTTCGCGGTTGGTGAGGACGACCAGGACTTTGGGGTCGGGAGGAGTCGGCGCGGCGAGGTGACCCAGGATCTGCTCGTGCACGGCCAGCACCGAGGGCGCGACGACCACCCGCGCCTGCAGCCCGCTCGCCGTACGCTGCACGGCGGGCCCGTCCCAGACGGGAGCGGCCCGCAGCAGCAGTACGCGGACCGTGCCGTCACCGAGCCGACTGCGGGCGGCGAGGTACTGACGGACGGTTCCTGCCGACAGCCGGGCGGGGCCGGCGGTCGCGGGGGCTGTGGTGACCGTGTCGGACATCAGTCGACGACCTTCCAGGTGACCTCGACGGTGGCGTTCGGGTGCTCGGCCGCGAGCGCCGCGATCTCCGCCTGCAGTTCGGCGGCGGCCCGGGCGGCGGTAGTCCGCCCGCCGCCGGAGCGGGCCACGGACCGGGACGGTGTGCGCGGCCCCGGCTGCTGCGGCGGCTCCGGCAGCACCTGCGGGTGGGCGGAGCCGCCGTTCAGGTCCACGCTGTCGGAGCTCGGCGGCGGAGTGGGCGACGGCTGGGGGCGCTCGGTCGTGTTCTGGCGAGACCTCAGCAGGGACAGCACTTCCCGGCTGCTGGCGTGCAGCACGCCCGGCAGGTCGGGGTAATCACCCGGGTCGCCAGCAGCAGCATCCCGCACCCGCTCCAGGACGGCCGCGCCGTCCACGCCGAGGGTGTCGGCCAGGCTCAGCTGGTCCCAGCTGGTGTTCTTCAGCGCGCTGGCGACCTTCCCTGCGCTCTTCAACGACATGCCGTACCGGTGTGCGGAAAAGTCGCCGAGAGGGAAGCGGGCGAGCCGGTCCACGACGGTCTTCGCCTCGATGCCCGCTTCCGTCACCTCCTTGACCAGTTCCTGCGCCCGCCGGGCAAGGACGAGGCGGGGGGAGTCGTCGTTCAGATGGAGGAAGTCGCGGTGCTTCTCCAGTTCCCCGACGAGCCGTCCGGCGTCCTGGCCGAGTGAGGCGGCGGCCTGCTTGATCTGTGCGGCGAACTGGTTGACGATCCGGCCGCGCCGCAGTTGCGGCGCCTGGTCGCCGAGCATGGTCTCGAACCGTTTGCGCGCCTCTGTCCAGTCGCTCTCGGTGGGCAGTTGCTGCTCGCGCAGGGCGTAGTCCGGCTTCAGCTCGTGCGGTGCGGGCGCGGGTTCGATGGGGACGCCGCCGCGCACCCATACCCGGTCGGTCATCTCCGCGTACGCGGCGGCGAGCAGCCGGCGCAGCGGCTCGGGCAGTCCGCGCGGCTCGGGAAGGTCGCTCCAGTCGGAGAGCTTGACCAGGGTCGGCTCGGCGGTGCCGTTCCGGCGGGCTCGGTCGTTGAAGTGGTCGGACCAAGCGGTGGACTGCCGGTAGTACGCCTCCCGCATCGCGCCGAGCCCGAGGCCGCCCGCGATCCGCGCCATGGTCTTGCGGTCCTTGGAGTCGACCTCGGTCTGGCCGTCACGGTTCTCGGCGGCCTTGCGGACATACTCGAAGACGGTCTTGATCTCGGCAGGCTTCACGGGCCTGCTAGTGCCGTCCGGGTCCAGGTCGGGATGGGCGGGGTACTGGTGGGCGAGCAGCTTGCCGGCCAGGTCGCGGGCGGCGGTATCCAACGTCGCGCCAAGCGGAAGCCGCAGCTCGGGCACGTCCTGCTGGGCGACCAGGTGGGTGTCGAAGCTGAGGTCGACGACCCCTTCCTGCTTCTGCGTGAGCCCGTACGCCTGCCGCAGCGCCTGGCTGACGCGCTCGGTGAGGACGAGGAGCTGCGACTGGAGCATGCCCTTGGCGCGCTCTTTGTCGTCGGCGTTGAGGCTGCGCGCGAAGTCGGAGTCGAAGCGGGTCTCGTCAGCGAGGGCCTTGTCGATGACGACGAGGCGTTCGAAGTCGCCGCGGGAAGCATCGGTCAGGTGGGTGGGCAGCCAGGCCAGGGAGCGTGAGTCACCGCCCGGCTTCTCCCGCAGAGCGCGCAGCCGCTGCAGGTCGTCCATCGGCCCGAACTCGCCCTCGTCATAGGGGAAGTCGACGATAAGCCGCCAGGCGTCCTCCTGGCTGGGCCGCAGGGTCGCCTCGGGCAGCGAGTCGACATCGGCGACGTTACCGAAGACCACCTCGATCTGCCGTTCGGTGCCCTTCCACACCAGGTTGAGCACGTCGTAAGCGTCGAAGCCGCCAGGCCCGTCGCTGACGCCGAGCGCCTCCTTGAGCAGGCCGCGCATCTTGGCACGCCGGTTGTTCTGGTTGTTGTGGACCTGGGCGTTGGCGAGGACGGCGTCCAGGTCGACACCGGTGAGCTCCAGACGCACCACCGCACCCGGCCCGGTACCGGTCACCTTTATCTCGGGGAAGGTCGCCGCCCACTCCTTCGCCTTCTGTTCAAGCCGGCCGACCTCGGTCCCCGCGATGCGGGTAGTGATGGAGCCGTGGTTGAGGGCGTGCAGCCGTGCCAGGGTGAGGTCGGCCAGCGCGGGCACACTGGGCGCGAGCGCAGACAGCAGCAGGGTCTGCAGCAGTCGGCTGTCACCGGTGAAATCGCGGCAGCGGGCCGCAAGTTGCGGGTCGCCGAGTGTCTCGGGGCGGCGCCGGTACGCCTCGACCTGGTCCTCGGTGACCTGGTTGGTCTTCAGCAGGTACGGGCGCAGCTTGTCCCGGTACAGCTTATCGGCGGCCTCGAAATGAACACTGGTCTCCCCGCTGAACGCCTTGTCGCCGCCGCCCGCGATCGCCGGGTAGAGATCACCCAACGGCACAAGCTGCCCGAGCCGCCAGTCGTTGCGGTGATCGACGAGCAGCTGGCTCATCAGCTTCAGACCGGTGCGGGAGCGCTGCAGGGCCGCGGAGATGTGTACCAGGGTGTCCATGAACGCCGGCGGGAACGGGTACGTCCGCCTGAACGCGCCCTCGTCCGCGCCGGTGGTGGACTTGTCGTGGCCGAGCAGGGTGTCCCACACGTCCGGGCCGAGCCTCTTGGCCTCGGCGAACGCCGCCTCCACCTTCGCCTCGGCCTCCGGGCTGGTGGGCTTGAGTAGGCGGGCCTGCGCGATCTGTGGGAGGTTGCGGTCCTCGAGGACGATCTTGTCGAAGCGCCCGCCGCTGAGCTTCAGACTGTCCTGGACGGCGGCCTCGGCGGCCCCCGACATCTCCTCGCCGACCAGCTCACGCAGGTCGCGCTGGCGGGCGATGAATGACACCACCGGGATGGCGCGCCGTTCGTCGCCGCCCTCCACAAAGTTCGTGATCTTGTCGGCTTCGCGGGAGACGAACTTCTGGTCGTGGATACGGGAGGCCAGCCACAGAATCAGCTCGTCCATGAAGAGGACGAGCCCGTCGTAGCCGAGGGACTTGGCGTGCGCGGCGATGATGCCGAGCCCCTTGTCCAGCGAGACGAACCCGTCGGCGTCCTCGGAGGCGTTGCGTGAGAACGATGGGAACAGGGTCTGGGTGAGGTCCTGCACGAGACGGGCCCGCAGTTCCCGCGGCGTGGAGGGGTTCTCCAGGTCGAGGTCCTTGGTGTTCTCATGCTCCTCCGGCGCGTTCACCGCCTGGTCCAGCAGCTCAGTGGTCCAGGCGAAGGAGTCACCCCACTCGTCCTCCTGGCCGTCGCCGGCATCGGCGAGCTGCTCGATCACCCGCTCGTCGCCGTTGCGGCGACGCTGCTCGGCGAAGTCCTCGAAGAGCCCGTCGGTCCGGTAGACCTGCGGCAGCGCGCAGCCAGGGTGGAGTTTCCGTACGTGCTCGACGTACTTGCCGAGCACGCGCTGCTCCAGCGACTTGGAGCCCAGCATGTGGTACGGCACCAGCAGGAACTTGCGGTCGTCCGCATCCAGCCAGGCGTGCCGGGCCCGCACCGGGTCGAGGTCGCGGCGCGCCCGGGCGGCCTGGTTCCGTGATAGCAGTGCGTAGAGCACCGCCATGAAGTGCGACTTACCGGAGCCGAACGAGCCGTGTAGATAGGCAGCCTTCGAGGAGCGGCTGTCCAGCGCGGACTTGATCAGGTCGAGGGCTTCGTCGAAGTTGCCGAGCAGCCGGTCGGTGACGACGTAGTCCTTCAGCGCCGCTTCGACCCCCTCGGGCGTGACCGCTTCGTTCAGCTTCAAGACAAAGTCGGAGGTGGACACCGACTCCGGGATGTCGATCAGCTCCCGAAGCAGCGGTCGGTCCTCGGGACGAGGATTGTTCCTGTTCATGAAAGCCATGTGTGTCTGCTCCTCGCCCTGCTCAGGCGGACTCTGCGCCGCTTACGGCCTCGGTGACGGTGTCGTTGTCGGCGTCGATGATGGACGTCTGGACGGCGGCCTTCGTCTCCGTGCGCGCCCTCGATGCGGTGGCCTTCGACGCACCGCGTCCACGGCTGGCGGCCGACGGACGCCAGGCCCGCAGTACATCGTCGGTCAAACCGAGCTCGCCCTGCTTCTGCTGCCTGAACGCCAGGATCTCGGCGGCCGGCGACGCCCCGAACTCCGGGTCGTACTCGCCGTACCACTGCTCCAGCCACGGCTGCAGCTCAAGCAGCCCGGCCAGGTAAGGCACGAGTTCGTCGTCACTGAGACCGGCCTGCTGGATGTACGAGGCGAGCGCGAGGGCCTGCTCCAGGTGATCCCAGCCAGCCCACCCGTACAGCTCTGGCGACTGCGCGTTGGCCGTGCCGTACGACACGAACCGTTCCTTGGGTACATCGAGCTTGCCGCGCGCACGCCAGTAGCTCGGCTTCAGGAAGTCCGCCGAGGTGTACTTCGGCGGCACGGGTGTCTCCTTGCGGATCTGCCGCTTGGTGGGCTCGTCAGGAGCGGCGTCTACCTCGCGCTGCTTCTCCCACACGTATTCCCAGTCGGCCCGCTTCTTGAGCCCGGTGGGCTTGTACCGCAGCGCGGAGACGAACGGCACGTGCTCCTCGGACAGCAGCTCCCGTACGGTCTTCGCGAGGTCCTGCCGGGGCGCGTACAGCTCGGCGACGGACATGAAGTCCTCGTCCACGGACAGGTTGTCGGCGAGACGGGCGAGGGTGGTGACAGTGGGGTTGCCACTGGCGTCGAACCAGTGCGCGCGGTCCTCAACCCGTGCGAGCAGCCAGGACTTCAGCGCCTTCTGCCGCATCGCGTCCCAGCCCTCGGTGGCCCAACGCCGCTTGTACTCCGGACGCTCCACCATGCCGATGGCGCGGTTCGACTCGATGACCTCGATCCGCCTCTGCACGAGCGCCTGGTAGTCGGCGGGCCAGTGCGCGGGGACCTCGGTGATGGGGGTGGCCCCGTGCCGCTTGAACCACTCGTCGCCAGCCGCTGCAGCGGCGACGCGGCGTGCGAGCACGATCTCGAAAGCGCGCTGGCCCAGGGCGAGTTCGGGGATGGCGGAACTGTCGGGCAGACGTAGGTCGTCGGAGTGCAGCTTGTAGAGGGAGTAGACCTGCCAGTCGAGTTCCTCTTGGAGGGCAATCATGCGCGCGCGCGTCGCGTCGTAGCGAGTCTGGGCTTCGCGAAGGGCGGCAGCGGTGGGGACGACGTTGGCTGCGAGGGCCAGCGGGATTTCCTCGGAGAGCTGCTTGGCGAGGGAATCGAGCTCGGTCGCGAGAGCAGTGGGGTATTCGGCGGGGAGGGGGAATTCTTCCAGCTTAGTTCCTGTGAACTCGTAGCGTTCCTCCCAGCCTTCGCTCTGGATTCCACGCCCTAGGCCACTTCCTCCCTTCGCATGACTAACCATCTTCAGCCAGAATCCGGCCGTGGAGCTGTTGAGCAATCCAAGCAGCATCAGATGCTCTTCCGCTGTGGCACCCTCACGGAGCTTGATCACCTGCGCCGAGTCCTTCACGGGGAGCTGGCCGGTCTGGAGGTAGAAATGATTATGCGTCGCAATTTTTGCGTAAACGATCAACTTTTGCGCCTTGACGCGGGAGTAAACCTCACGCCATGAAATCCAAGGGATTCCCCTGTCTAGCATCGTGATGCTGAAGCGCTTGCGAAGTTCCAGTACGTGACGCAGTGGCCACATGAAGCGCAGCAAGTCCTCGATCTCTGCACCTTCGAGAAGCTTCATGTCCTGGTCGTACGGGCTGGTGAGCCACGTTGCGCCGGTGAGCCCCCAATCCCGTACCTCATCGCCATTGGCGACAGCGGTCGGCCTGGCACCTCGCTGGCGGGCGGCAGCAGTGTTCACCGAGCCAAAAGCGTTGTCCTCGCCAGTAACGATAGACAGGCCGAGTTCTTGTGACGCAGTTCGCAGCCTCGTTCCCGTGCCCTCGACGATCTTCAGGATGTCTGGTGCGGCACCTCCTGCCAGACTCCATGGATGCTTTGACAGGTCCTCACGTCGCGTGTCGCGAACGCTGATCCAGTCACTCTCGGAGCCTGGGGAGTCGGTCTGCTGAGTGATAGCTCGCCAGACGAGTCCATCCTCCGCCTTCTTCGGAGCCGCTGGCTCCCCCTGAACGCTCCGGACCGTGCGGACAGTGGCCCGGCGCGCGCCCGTGTAATCCAGGGGGCGGCCGACGAGGATGACCGTCGGTGTTCCATGCCCTGGGATGTACGCCCCCGACGTGTCGATGACCTCTGTCAGTCACGGCAGCTGTAGTTCCGATCATGGCTGGTCCTGGAGTTCGTGTCGGCGCTGGTGGCGGGCTTGCGCGACGGCTTGATGGTGGCGGCGCCAGGCCATCCAGTGCAGGACGTGTTCCGCTTCCCGGACGGGCGGTGTGAGGACGAATGCCCGGAGAAGCCGGACGAGTTCGGGACAGGTCAGCGGGACGAGCCGGACCGTGCCGGCGGGTCCGACTGCGATCGTGGCAGCGGCTGTGAGTGCGAGGACGGCGGAGGCGATCAGGGAGAACAGCGACCAGCGCATCCAGGAGTTCCAGCAGGTCACTTGCCCTTCATCCAGGCCGGTGAAGGTCTTGCCGAGTTGGAAGGTCTCCTCGATCCGCCATCTGCGGCAGATCACCTCGACCAGCTGGGCAAGGGTGACATCTTCGGGCGTCCAGCAGCGGAAGAAGGAGAGCTCGCCGGTGTACCGGTGCCGGCGGGCGACCAGGACGCTGGTGCCCTTCTCGT
>NZ_JBFAWG010000058.1:8193-42320 GCF_040680215.1 Streptomyces sp. NPDC052107 | reverse complement strand
CACCTGGCAACTCGCCCCTGCCACCGCATAGCGAACAGGGGCTGCCCGGCCTACGGCCGGACAGCCCCTCACCAAGATCTTCATGAGTCTTCTAGAAGTCGTTCAGCAACTCGGCCGCGGCGGCCACCTGGAAAAGAACTCCAGCTCGGTGGTGGGGCAGGTGGCGATGAGACCGGCGGTTACCGCCCGGTCCCGTCCGTACTGCTCGGCATCGCCGCGTAGCAGGCGGGCGACGCACTGGTGACGATCAGGAACTGCGCGGCGTTCAGCGGCGGTAGATCTCTCGTGAGTTGAACCCGCCTCGGGGGAGGGAGCCGGCCGCCCTGACCCGGACCGGGTGTGCTGCTCCATCACGCCCTCGTTCCCGGCGGCCGCGGTGGCGCGGTACGTTCGACGCTCCAGCTCGCCCGAGCGCGCCGCCGAGAGGAACCCACCGTGACCGTCGAACGCATTGGCCCGCCCCTGTTCGGTACGGAGCGCGAGACGCTGCGGGCGTTCCTGGAGTTCCACCGGGCGACCCTGGCGATGAAGTGCGAGGGTCTGACGGAGGAGCAGCTCAAGGAGCGGTCGAGCCCGCCGTCGACCCTCTCGCTGCTCGCCCTGGTCCGGCACCTGGCCGAGGTCGAACGCGCCTGGTTCCGCCGGGTGTTCGACGACAACGCCGCCCCGATGCTCTGGTCGGACAAGGAGTTCGATTTCCAGGCCGCGTACGACACCACGGGCGCGAGCGCCGAGGAGGCGTTCGGGGTGTGGGAGGCCGAGGTCGAGCATTCGCGCCGTATCGAGCGCGAGGCCGAGTCCCTGGACCTCGCCGGGTACCAGCCGCGCTGGGGCGAGGACGTGTCCCTGCGGATGGTGATGCTCCACATGATCCTGGAGTACGGCCGCCACAACGGCCACGCGGACTTCCTCCGCGAGGGCGTGGACGGCACGGTCGGCGCCTGACCCGAGCGCCCGCGACGGATACGGGCCGGGGTCCTGGCGGCCGGGTCTGCGAAGAGCCGGCTCTCCTGGTTCGGACATGCCGCACCGGTTGTCGCCGGGGCAGTCCTCACGGCGACAACCGGGGAACAGGCCGGTACCGGCCTCGTGCGGCTCGCGGCTCCGTGCCGAACCGCTGGCCCTACGGGACGCGGTTCGCGCGTCCGGCCAGCCACTAGCCGGGTGCCACATCCTTCGGTGTTCCAACCCGCGAACGACGCATCACCTGTCGTCGCTGTCGAGGTTCACCAGCCGAGCGCATCCTCGTCGACTCGTGCGTCCCGGGCGGGCGCGGCGAGAGGCGCGTCGTGGCAGGTGAAGCCGAGTCGGGTCAGTGCCCGGCGCATCTCGGTCACCGTGAAGTCCCGGCGGTTCTGCCTGGTGATCACTTCCCCGACCTGCATCACGGGGTAGACGCGACGGTTGATGGTCACGGACACGCCGGCGACGGGTTCGGGCGTGATGCCGCTCATGGACTGCTCGACCTCGCTTTTGATCAGGTCGAAGGGGAAACGGGCGATGACACAGCGCATGGATGCCTCCACAGGGGGACGGGGAAAAACGCCGGAGAGGTCGATGTAGACGGCGGCCGGAGGAGGGTCGGGCGACGCTCAGGGCGTGAGAGCGAGGACCCCCAAGGCGTAGCCGTGCTCGTCGATCACGGGGGACACGTCCAGGGTCCGGTCCCGCATGGCGGCTTCCGCCTCGCCGAGTACGGCCATGGACGAGGTGAACGGTCCGCGGTCGAGCGGGATGTCCCGCAGCCGCGTCCGGTCGCTGTACCACGTGCCGCCGCGGTGCGCGGCGAGCTGGGCCCGGGTGACCAGTCCCGCGCACCGCCCGTCCTCGTCCCGGAGGAGCAGGTGGGGGACGCGGGCGCCGATGAGCACGGACAACGCCACGTCGACCGCCATGTGGTCGTCCACCTGGGGCCCGGGAGCGTGCATGGCGTCACGTGCGGTCAGACCGGTGCCGTCGGCCTGTCGTGTGCGGGGCGGAATCGGCGTCAAGGGCTTCTCCTCTTCGTCGGGCCGGGCGGGCCGGGCGACGGCTCCTGTCGATCGCTGAGAGCGCATCCCCGTGACTGGGCTATGAGGTCTTCCTCGTGGCGAAGCGACGGGCTCGGGGGGCGGTCCGGTCGCTCCCGCCCCGGCCGGCGGCCCGGCCTCTGCGGCTCCGGGCGGCGGATTGCTCGCCCTCGCGCCGTGCGTCGACCGGTGGGGCGACGGTGACGGGCACGCCGGAGGGGGTCCGGGCGCCGGTGATGCGCTGCAACTCCGCCTCGCCGGGACGGATCCGGACGGTACGCGGAGTGATTCCGGCGTCGGCCATCAGACGGTCCACCGAGCGCCGCTGGTGCGGCAGGACGAGGGTGACGACGGTGCCGGACTCGCCGGCGCGGGCGGTACGGCCGCCGCGGTGCAGGTAGTCCTTGTGGTCGTTCGGAGGGTCGACGTTCACGACGAGGTCGAGGCCCGCGACATGGATTCCGCGGGCGGCGACGTTGGTGGCCACCAGGACCGTGACATGACCGTTCTTGAACTGGGCGAGCGTCCGGTTGCGCTGCGGCTGGGACTTCCCGCCGTGCAGGGCCGCGGCACGCACTCCGACGGACAGCAGGTGCTTGGCCAGCCGGTCGACCGCGTGCTTGGTGTCCAGGAACATCATCACGCGTCCGTCGCGGGCGGCGATCTCGGTCGCGGCGGTGTGCTTGTCGTCGTCGTGCACGTGCAGCAGGTGGTGCTCCATGGTGGCGACGGCTCCCGCGGACGGGTCGACCGAGTGCACGACGGGGTCGTGGAGGTAGCGGCGTACCAGGAGGTCGATGTTGCGGTCCAGGGTGGCTGAGAACAGCAACCGCTGGCCGCGGGAGGGGACTTGGTCGAGCAGCGCGGTCACCTGCGGCATGAAACCCATGTCGGCCATCTGGTCGGCCTCGTCCAGGACGGTGACGGCGACCTGATCCAGTCGGCAGGCTCCGCGCTCGATGAGGTCCTTGAGGCGGCCCGGCGTCGCGACGACGACCTCGGCTCCGCCGCGCAGCGCACTCGTCTGCCGGCCGATCGACACGCCGCCCACCACGGTGGCGAGCCGCAGGCGCAGGGCGCGGGCGTAAGGGGTGAGCGCGTCGGTGACCTGCTGGGCCAGTTCCCGGGTCGGGACGAGAACGAGGGCGAGCGGCTGCCGGGGCTGGGCGCGCTGTCCTTCCAGGCGGGCCAGCAGCGGCAGGCCGAAGGCGAGCGTCTTGCCCGAGCCCGTACGGCCCCGGCCCAGGACGTCCCGGCCGGCCAGCGCGTTCGGCAGCGTGGCCGCCTGGATCGGGAAGGGAACGGTCACGCCCTCGGCGCCGAGGGCGGCCAGCAGCCGTGCCGGCATGTCCAGCTCGGCGAACGTCTCGACCGCCGGCAGCGGCTCGGTGAGGGTGACCGGCAGGGCGAACTCCTGTCCGCGTGCGGTGGAGCGTGCTCCTTGGCCGCGCGCGGTGGCCGGACGGGAGCCCTGCCGGCCCGTCTCCTGACCATGGAAGCGGCTGCCGCGAGCGGACCCTGCCGAGCGCGCGGAACTTTTTTCGGTGCGGGACCGGCCCTGGTCCGTACGGAAGCGACTGGAACTGCCGCCGGTGCGACGGGTGCGGTTCATGGCGGAACCTTCCTCGATGCGGCGTATCGAGGAATTCCCACCCGGCGGCGGGCGGCCGCACCAGGAATCACAAGAATGAGCCGAAGAAAAAAAGAGAAAAGCTGGGGCCCGCGCCCAAGAGCGCGGGCCCCAGCCACATGATGCGCGAACCACAGGCTCGCGACGATTCGCGTCAGCGTCAGGCGGGAACGATGTTCTCGGCCTGCGGGCCCTTCTGGCCCTGCGTGACGTCGAAGGTCACCTTCTGGCCTTCCTGAAGCTCACGGAAGCCGCTGGTGGCGATGTTCGAGTAGTGGGCGAACACGTCAGCGCCGCCGCCGTCCTGCTCGATGAAGCCGAAGCCCTTTTCCGCGTTGAACCACTTCACGGTGCCAGATGCCATATTGAATCTCCCTTGGGGGGCAGTGCCGGACTCCGCGCTTTGCGGAGCCGAGTCGCCGCGATGATCACCCCTCCGGAAAGATCCGGAAAGCTCTGCAAAGAAAAAATCTCTGGCAACCAAAACTGCAACTGCTATCACGCTAACACAGTCGGGTGGCAGCGCCCATGCGTTTTTTGGCGCGTCCGGTAATTCTCGTCCCGGCACGGACCGTAATTCTGTACCGGCGGGACTAGATATCCGCGTCGCGCTCGTCCAGCTTCCGGCGCATTTCCCGGTTCAGCCGCAGGGCGTCGTCGAGCTGGTCCTCCAGGGAGACGATGCGGCACGCGGCCTCGACGGGGGTGCCCTGGTCGACCAGCTCACGGGCGCGGGCGGCGACGCGCAACTGGCGGCGGGAGTACCGGCGGTGGCCGCCTTCCGAACGCAGGGGGGTGATCAGCCCGGCTTCGCCGACGGCCCGTAGGAAGGCGGGGGTGGTGCTGAGAACGTCCGCGGCCCGGCCCATCGTGTAGGCGGGGTAGTCGTCGTCGTCGAGGTTGCCGGCGACAGGGGCGTTCTCGGCGGGCATAGCACCTTCGTTTCGGGGACGCGGCGGGGGAACCCGGGCGTGCGTGGCACCCGCGCTTCGAAGACTCAGCGCCATCTGCCTCGTCCGACAACCCTAACTCCGCCGGGTGCGCAGATGTGGCCTCGCCGTGACAGATTTCCGCATGCGCCCGGATGAGCTGCCGTGCGCCCTCGCCCGCCGCCGGGAAAGTGCTGCCGAGCGCGGGTGGGTCGCGCGAGCCTCGGTCAGGGCGCGGACGATGCCGCACTCCTCGAAGACCGCGGGCGCCTCCTCTGGGCCATGGGCTGCCGACGGGTCGCGTGTCTCATTGCGCCTCCCCCGTCGTGCCGTCCGGGCGCCAGGTTTCGGCGAGTGCCAGCATCCGGGTGGCGGTCAGCGGGTTCTCGGGGTCGCCGGCGGCTATCAGCAGCCGGGCGGCTGTTCCGGCGGGCTCCCCGGGCGGTACGACGAGGAGCACCCAGCGCCCCACGGTGCCGCAGTCCACGGTGATGACGTGTGCCTCGCCTCCGGACCCGGCCGGCTCCACGGCGATCTGCCGGCCGGGCGCCATGACCGTGTGCGGGGCGCCGGGCCATTCGGCGGGGTCCACCATGACCCGTACCGTCGTGCCCGTGTCCGGCTGCAACGAGCCGACGAGCGGGGGAAGTTCCAGCTCCAGCGCGTCACAGCGCGGCCACCAGGCCCCGTCCAGCGGGCCATGGCCGCCGACCGGGGTGAGGGTCAGGCGGGGCAAGGGCATGCGGTACGTGTGCACATCGGACGGCGTTCCGCTGGGTTCCATCGTGCGGTCCGTTCCGGGAGCCGTCGGACGGCCGCCCGTTTCGTCACTCGCCGGGAACGGCACCGCTGGTCGCGCTGCGCGAGAAGCTCTCGGTACGCGCAGGCTATCGCTGTTGACGTGCAGTCAGGACCTTGTCCGAAACCTCGCCCGGCGTCTGCAGCGGCGGCTGCCCGTCGGCGGCGGCGTCGCGCTCGATGCCGTTGGGCAACCAACCCCAGGCCGCTGACCTGGGGTTTCAATCGGGAGCGTGGCAGGGCCACGAGGAGGGCTTCGTCAGGCGCTCCGCGAGTAAGCCCGACACATCACCGGTGAACTCCTCCTCGTTGACCCAGACGATGCCGACCTCGCCATCCGGAGCGTCGATGACAACCTTCGCACCATGAGGGATGCCCCGGACTCGCTCCACACGCCATTCGTTGGTCTCCATACGGACACCCCATCCCCAGTTACCTGTTGCGGTCAGACCCCGCCAGAGGTAGACGGAATGGAACCACGCGAATACAGCGCGTGTGTAGCGATTGGTCGAAAGTCCTCAAATGTCTATTTATCGAGGGAGTCACCATCGGACGCGAGACCGCGCAGCCGGCGTTGCACACGCGTCCATTCCCGGATGTCCTCGGCCTTCTCGGCCCTGTCCTCCGGGGCCTGCTCGGGATCGCGCGTGGCGAAGACGATCAGCCGCATGCCCTTGCGCTTCAACTCGATGACGTCGGTGTCCACGAGCTCCCCGTCGGCCAGTTCGTGCTGGATGCGGGCCGGGAGTCGGGCGACGAATCCGGCGGCGTCCCCGGAGCCGGCCGCCGGGGTCTCGGCGGCTGGGCCGGGTATGGCCGAATCCGTCACCAGGGTGGGTGTGCCGCCCTCCAGGACCGTCCTGGCGCTTCCCGGTGCCCAGCCCAGAGCCCGTTCGATCTTGTCGATGGTGAGCGGCATGGTCTTGTAGCCGTCGCTGGACTCGGCGCGCTGCACCGTGGAGTAACCGGTGCCCGCCGCTTCCGCGAGGTCTTCCTGTCTCCAGCCGCGCGCCTTGCGTGCGTCACGGATGGCCTCTGCGAGGCGCTTCCAGTCTCGGGGAGTGGTGGTCACAGTTGTCATGATGCCTCACCGTAAGGCAACACCTACAGATACTTTCAAGCTGTTGACCAGTAACGAGCCGGGGTCCGGGCGGGTAACCCGTTGCCCGGCGGATTCAGCCTCACCAGTGACACGTCCATCTCGCCAATGACACGTTCATGTGACGCCTCCGTGCGGCCGACGAGCCTGGTCAACGCATCACGGTGATGTATTCCCGGTTCTTCGGATTGCATTCACTCCTTGCGGTGAGGTGTATCGCTCGCTAGTGTCCTCCCCGTGACACCTAACGGAGCCACGATTCGCGCCTTCCGTGAAGCGCGTGGGCACTCGTTGAGGAGCCTGGCGAACCTCACGGATAGGCATCCCAGCACCATCATGCGCATCGAAGAAGGATGCCGGGGTACGACCCCCGAGACCCTGAGGCGGATCGCCGCAGCTCTGGAGATCCCCGTCGAGGCCATCACCAGGGAGGGGCCGTGAGCGAGGAATCGTTCCTGTCCTGTCGGGTGGGCGGTGGCGGGCAGCCCAGGGAGGGAACCGAGAACGGCGGTCTCCCGGGCGTCGGCAGGGCCGGCCGTGTCCCGCCGCTTCCTCGCCGATGCCCAAGCCGAACGGAGACAGTGAAGTGACTCATGCCTGGGCTGAGACCGGTCCCCTGAGAGGGCTGGAACCCGAGCTCATCACCCGAGCGCGAAGCGGCGACCGGAAGGCGTTCGCGGCCTTGTACCGCCAGCACCGTGACACGGTCTACGCCGGCATCGTCCGCCGGGTGCGCAACCGGGACCTGGCGGAGGACCTCACCCAGGAGGTGTTCGTGCGGGCGCTGCGCCGCATCGAGACCTTCACCTGGCAGGGGAAGAGCATCGATGCCTGGCTGCTGACGATCGCCCGGAACCTGATCGCCGACCACTACACCTCCAGCCGTGCGCGCCGCGAGGTGCCCACCGGAGAGTTCGGCGAGTGGTGCGAGTTTGACAGCAACGCCGAGGACACCGTGCTCCACAGTCTGCTGGCCGCGGAGGCCCGCAAGGTCGTCGGCGACGCGCTGCCCCTGCTCAACCCGCACCAGCGCACCTGCCTCCGGCTCAGGTTTCTCGAGGAGCTGTCCGTGCCCGAGACGGCCCGGGTGATGGGCCGACAGCCCAACGCGGTCAGGTCACTCCAGCACCGGGCCATGCGCAGCCTGACCGAGCTCGTCCGGTCGACCTGGGCGGTGGGAGCGTGATGCAGGACGGGAGCATCCGAACGGCCGCCACCGTCATCCGTGAGTGCTTCGCGAACTTCGAGGCGGAGGTGGCGGTCAGGCTCGCACTGGCGCTGGACGCCGACACCGTGTTGCGGCTGACTTCCGGGGCGGCCGAAGAGGAGCGGGAGCGGCACCCGGAGCGGGCGTGCGACACGGTGGTTCTGTGGCAGGGCCCGGTCTTCGCCGGGCAACCGGACACCGGGCAGGTGGGCTCGCTGGAGGCCGAAGCAGTGGCATGGGAGGCGAAGTGCGCCCGGGCGAAGACCGTCTGGGCCGCGCTGGGGATGCAGTTCCACGGCCGCAGGCCGGAGCTCATGGCCATCGAGTGGGACCGCGACCGCGTGGTGGTCTGCATCAAGGCGGCGTCCCTGGCCGACTGGGACTTCTGGCTCACCGTCATCGGGGCACCCGTGGACGCCGACACCCGGCAGGCCGGATATGCGCAACTGGCCTTCGGGACACGGGACGGAGTGCCGGTGCATCTGGTCGCGCACGACGTGCCGCGTCTCCTCAGCGAGGCATGGGAGGCGGCCCGCGAACCGTATTTCCTGTGGGGCCGTGTCTACGACCTGGCACGGCCGCTGACCGACCGCAACGGCGACACCTGGCAGCACCATCGATTCCGGCCCCGGGACCACGTACCTCTTCTGTGGCGGGGAGACCGTGACGAGCCCTCGGCCCTGACACACCTCATCCGCGACGCCGGTCCGCTGACGGCCGGTGCCGCTCGCTTCGCCCCCGATCCGGCGGCTGGGGCTGCCGGCTTCGCCCCCGATCCGGCGGCCGGGGCCGCTGGCTTCGCCCCCGATCCGGCGGCCGGGGCCACTCTCTTCTCCCCCGATCCGGCGACCGGGGCCTCTCACTCCGCCCCAGATCCGGCCGGCGCCGAGGAGGGCGGCGACGCGTGAGCCCGGCATCCCCCTTCGACTCCGGAGAGCACCTGGTGACTCTTGCCCGGTTGCGCCGGGTGCTCTCCGGTCCTGTGCCCGTCTCGGGCACACGGGCCGCACCGCACCGCCCCCGAAGCGGTGCGGCCCGACCACCCTCCTCACCACGGCCGGCGGCGTGGCGCCGGGACCGTGGGCGGCCGACGTGGTGGTAGAGCACGGCATGGACGACCTGCTGCTCCAGCCCGCACAGGGCACCTCCGGCGCCGCGGACGATTCCGACGGACCCGTCTTCGTCGACGCGTCCGGCCGTCGCAGCCGCCGCTTCCGCCGCCTCGGCATCGCCGTCGGACTCGCCTGCGTGGCCTACCCCGTCGTCATCCTCGCCACCCTCCTGTCGGGCAACTCCGGTGCGCCCTGGTTGCCGGTGCCCGACCGGGACGCCGGCACGTCGGCCGTGCGGGTCGACACCTCGCCGCGTCCCTCCGGCTCGGCCGAGCCATCCCGCTCCCGGAGCGGCTCGGCCGGGCCGGCCCGCCCCGTGAGCGGTGCTTTCGGACCCGGCACCCCGGCCCGGGGCCGTACGACCTCGTCGGCGGCCGCGACCGCCCTGCCCGCACCCTCGGGCAGCGCCGTCACCCGGGGGGCATCCACCACCCCCGAACCGTCGACGAGTTCCGTCAAGCCCACCTCCGGCCGCACCACCGATGCCCCGGACCCCGAGCCGTCCACCCCGGCGGGCTCCTCGCCGGACCCCACCACGTCCGGCGACGGGGTCACACCCGGCCCCAGCCCGTCCACGGCGAACGACGGCTCCGAGGCCGGCGGTTCCGTCGATCCCGTACCCGTCGGTGCCGGCTCCACCGGCCGCCTCTCGTCCCCGGAGAACGTCCGCTGATGGCACCCCGCTCCGGCCCTTGCGCTCCCGCACGGCAGAACACGCAGAAGAACACGGCGAGCGTCCGGCGCGCGCGGCTGCGCATGCGCCTCCTGCTGCCCCTGGTGGTCCTCCTCGCCGTGATGGCGATGCTGATGCTGCGCGGGTACGTGCACAGCGAGATCCTCGCCGACTACCGCGTCCGCCCCGAGGCCGCCACCGACGAGGTGCCGCACAGCATTCTCGGGGGCGGCCCGGTCATCGACACCCGCGACGGGCGCACGACCAGCCTGCGCGTGCCCGACCACCGTCTGGTCCTCACCTTCGACGACGGCCCGGACCCCACATGGACCCCCAAGGTGCTCGACGTGCTGAAGAAGTACCACGCGCACGCGGTCTTCTTCGTCACCGGCACCATGACCTCGCAACACCCTGGCCTCGTCCGCCGCATGGTGGCCGAGGGCCACGAGGTCGGCCTGCACACCTTCGACCACCCCGACCTCTCCTACCAGTCCAGGCGTCGCATCGACTGGGAGCTGTCCCAGAGCCAGCTCGCGGTCACCGGGGCGGCCGGCATCCGCTCGTCCCTGTTCCGGCCGCCGTACTGCTCCTTCGCCGATGCCATGGACAACGCGTCCTGGCCGGTGACGAAGTACGTCGGCACCCGCGGCTACCTCACCGTCGTCAACGACACCGACAGCGAGGACTGGAAGAAGCCGGGCGTCGACCAGATCGTCCGCCGGGCCACCCCCGAGGGCGGCAAGGGCGCGATCGTCCTCATGCACGACGCCGGTGGCGACCGCCGCCAGACCGTCGAGGCGCTGGACGAGTTCCTGCCCCGGCTGCAGGCCGAGGGCTACCGGTTCCAGAACCTCAGCGAGGCGCTTCACACGCCGGGCGCGAACACTGCGGTGACCGGCGTGAACCTGTGGCAGGGCAGGGCGTGGATCTTCCTGGTGCGGGTCTCGGACGACGTCACCGACGGCCTGGTCGTCGGGCTGGTGGTCATCGGCGTGCTGGTCCTCACCCGCTTCGCTCTGATGCTCCTGCTGTCGGGCGCGCATGCCCGCCGCGTACGCCGCGAGGACTTCCGCTGGGGTCCGGTCCCGGTCACCGAACCGGTGTCGGTGCTGGTGCCGGCGTACAACGAGGCCGCATGCATCGAGAAAACGGTCCGTTCCCTGATGGCCAGCGAGCACCCGATCGAGGTGGTCGTCGTGGACGACGGGTCCAGCGACGGTACGGCCCGCATCGTGGAGGACCTGCGTCTGCCGAACGTACGTGTCGAGCGCCAGCCCAACACGGGCAAGTCCGCGGCGCTGAACAGGGGCCTCGCCATCGCCCGTCATGACGTGGTGGTGATGATGGACGGCGACACGGTGTTCGAACCGTCCACCGTGCGCGAGCTGGTGCAGCCCTTCGCGAACCCCCGGGTCGGCGCGGTCGCCGGTAATGCCAAGGTCGGCAACAAGGACTCCCTGATCGGCGCCTGGCAGCACATCGAGTACGTGATGGGCTTCAACCTCGACCGCCGTATGTACGACATCCTGCGCTGCATGCCGACGGTTCCGGGCGCGGCCGGGGCCTTCCGCCGGTCGGCGCTGGAGGGTGTCGGCGGCATGAGCGACGACACGCTCGCCGAGGACACCGACATCACGATGACCCTGCAACGGGACGGCTGGCGGGTGGTGTACGCGGAGAACGCGCGTGCCTGGACCGAAGCGCCCCAGTCCGTACGGCAGTTGTGGTCGCAGCGCTACCGCTGGTCCTACGGCACGATGCAGGCGATCTGGAAGCACCGCCGCGCCCTGGTCGACAAGGGACCGTCGGGCCGTTACGGACGCATCGGCCTGCCGCTCGTCTCCCTGTTCACGGTCGTGGCCCCGCTGCTGTCACCGCTGATCGACGTGTTCCTGCTGTACGGGGTGGTCTTCGGTCCCACCCAGAAGACGCTTGTCGCCTGGCTGGGCGTCCTGGCGGTCCAGGCGACCTGTGCGGCGTACGCGTTCCGGCTCGACCGGGAGAAGCTGACGCACCTCATGTCTCTCCCGCTCCAGCAGATCCTCTATCGGCAGTTGATGTATGTCGTCCTGCTCCAGTCCTGGATCACCGCGCTCACCGGAGGCCGCCTGCGCTGGCAGAAGCTGCGGCGCACGGGCGTGGTGGAGGTCCCGGGCGCGGTCCCGCAGCAGCAGACGCGCGGAGCGGAAGTGATCGGAGGCCCGTCGGATGACGACACACCAGTACACGGCGGAGGCGACCTCGCCCCCGAGCCCACCCGGGTACGACCGGCAAGCGAGCCCGGCGTCCACGCCCACCTCCGCTCCGACCGCGTCGAGGCCGGGCCGTGACCGCTACCTGGACCTGCTCCGCTCACTCGCGCTCGTCCGCGTGGTCGTCTACCACCTCTTCGGCTGGGCCTGGCTGACCATCCTCTTCCCCTCCATGGGCGTGATGTTCGCGCTGGCGGGCTCGTTGACGGCACGCTCGCTGAACCGTCCGGCACGGGACGTGATCAAGAGCCGGCTCCGCCGCCTGCTGCCCCCGCTGTGGGTGTTCGGCGCGGTGGTGCTGCTTCTGATGCTCGCGGACGGCTGGAACCCGGTGCAGGACCCGGACCACGGCGGCACCTGGGGCCTGGTCGAACTCCTCGACTACGCCGTTCCGATCGGCACCCCGCCGTACCCCGGGCACCTCGGCTCCAACTCGGGTCTGCTGGAGGACACATGGGCGGTCCAGGCGGTGGGCCCGCTGTGGTACCTGCGCGCGTACCTGTGGTTCGTCGTCGCCTCCCCCCTGCTGCTGTGGGCGTTCCGCCGCGCCCCGTGGGTGACGCTGCTGGCACCGCTTGCACTGACGGCGATCGTCGGCACGGGCCTGGTCACCATCCCCGGTGAGACGGCCGACGTGGTGACCGACTTCGCGGTGTACGGCGGCTGCTGGGTCCTGGGCTTCGCCCATCACGAGGGAATGCTGAAGCGGATCCCGCGGTACGCGGTGGTGTCCTGCTCGGTCCCGGTGATGGTGTTCGGTCTGTGGTGGGCGTCGGCTCATCCGGGCCCCGACGGCTGGGACCTGAACGACATTCCCCTGGCGCAGGCGACCTGGTCCTTCGGTTTCGTGGCGATCCTGCTCCAGTACGCCCCGTCCTGGCAGCGGCTGCCGGGCCGGCTGGCGCGCTGGGACAAGCTGGTCACGCTCTCCAACAACCGCGCGGTCACGATCTACCTGTGGCACAACCTGCTGATCACAGCCACGGTCCCGATCATCGACCGGGCGTACGACCTGCCGTTCCTGCAGAGCGACCGTGCGACGGCGGCGCTCGACACCACGTATCCGCTGTGGACCTTCGCCCTGGTCTGGCCCCTGATCGCCCTCACGACCCTCGCCTTCGGCTGGAACGAGGACCTCGCCGCGAAGCGGACTCCCCTGCTGTGGCCGGACGGACCCGGAAAGCCGACCGGGCGTCACGCCCGCCGGGCGTAGCCGCCCCGATCCGGGCTCGTCGGGCGGGGCCGGTTGCCGCGGCAGCCGTACGTGCCGGGACGCGGGACTGTGCAGCCGACCTGCGCGGGCGGCCCGCCTCCACCCCTGATCAGCGGTGCGTGCACTGCCTGCACGGTACGAGTGCCGTCAAGGAACGGCCTTCCGCGTCTACGACCTGGACGGCATGGTCCCTGTCGAGCGCGCGGACGGTGTCGACGTGGCCGCTGATCATCATTCCGGTGCAGCTCTGGGAGTGCTCCTGGCCGTCGAAGAGGAGGGCGAACCAGCCACCGGCGTAGCCGATGTCGCCGTTCTTCCGACCGGCCTGCTGCTGCGCCGCGTCGGTCTCCAGCGGTGGTGCGGTTCCGCAGTAGTCGCAGGGAAGGGCCCGTTTCACAGCCCGAACAGCCTTGCCGCGTTGTCGTGGCACACCGCCCGGAGCCACTCCCGGCCGAGACCCAGGCGCTCCAGGGCGTGGAGTTGGTGCACGTAGGGATAGGGGATGTTGGGGAAGTCGGAGCCGAGCAGGATGCGGTCGCCGAGCCCGGCGAGCCGGGGCAGGGCACGGCGGGGGAACGGCATGAAGTCCTCGGTGAAGTCGGTGAACGCCATCGTCGTGTCCAGCTGCAGCTGGACGTACCGCTCGGCGAGGCCGAGGAACTCCTCGTACTCGGGCATCCCCAGATGCGCGACGACCAGCCGCAGCTTCGGGTGCCGCGCCAGGACCCGCGCGATCGGCTCGGGACCGGTGTGCTTGCCCGGCGCGGGTCCGGAGCCGCAGTGGATCACCACGGGGATCCGTGCCTCGGCCAGCAACCCCCAGGCCGGCTGGAGAAGTTCGTCGGCCGGGTCGTACGCGCCCACCTGTACATGTGCCTTGAACACGCGCGCGCCCGCTTCGACGGCCTCGCGGACGTACGTCTCGACCCCCGGTTCTGGATAGAGGGTCGCGGTGTGCAGACAGCCGGTGGTGCGGCGGGCGAAATCGGCCGCCCATCCGTTCAGCCACCGGGCCATGCCGGGCTTGTGGGGGTAGAGCATCGCCGTGAAGGACCGGAGGCCGAACTCCCGGAGCAGCGCCGCGCGTTCCGCCTCCCCCTTCCGGTAGGTGATCGGCCACTCGAGCCCACCGATCAGTGGTCCGTTCGCGTCGAAGTAGTCCCAGACCTTGCGCAGGACACGCTCGGGCATGAAGTGCGTGTGAACGTCGACCAGCCCGGGAAGACCGAGCCGGCCCCAGAAACGACGGACTTCATCGGCCTCGGCGGAGCGGGCGGGGTAGACGGGTGCGCTGTGGTGATCGTCCATGCCGCTCACGATCGGCCTTGGTGGCGGGGCGGGTCCACCCCTTCGGGCTCCCGGGCGGGATCCATGAACGGAATGCCGATTTCATCCTGATCCGTTCTTGTTCGGCGTCGGGCCGGAATACCGGCGGGCGAACCGGGCTCGACCAGCGAGGCCACCGGAGCCGTAGTACCCCGGTACCACCTGCCCGCCAGTGTTCAGCCCCCAGGTACCACCGGATCCGGGAGATCGCGGACTTACCGTGGCGGAGGAGGCGTCGGGCATGCCGGGCGCCGGAGTCCGAGAGAGAGAACGCGAATGATCGAGGCCCAGCAGCTCACCAAGAGGTACGGGGAGAAGACAGCTGTCGACGGTCTGGACTTCACCGTGAAGCCGGGTACGGTGACCGGATTCCTCGGCCCCAACGGAGCGGGCAAGTCCACGACGATGCGCATGATCGTAGGACTCGACGCGCCGACGAGCGGCTCCGTCAGCGTGAACGGCCACCGCTACGCCCGTCACCAGGCTCCGCTGCAGGAGGTCGGGGCGCTCCTGGAGGCGAAGTCGATCCACCCGGGCCGCTCGGCCTACAACCACCTCCGCGCGCTCGCGCTGACCCACGGCATTCCGCGCCGCCGGGTCGACGAGGTCGTCGAGCTCGCCGGTCTCGGCAGCGTCGCGAAGAAGCGGGCCGGTGCCTTCTCCCTCGGCATGGGACAGCGGCTCGGCATCGCGGCCGCGCTGCTGGGCGATCCGCAGACGGTGATGCTGGACGAGCCCGTCAACGGGCTGGACCCCGAGGGCGTCCTCTGGATCCGGAACCTGCTCACGTCCCTCGCGGCCGAGGGGCGAACGGTGTTCGTCTCCTCGCATCTCATGAGCGAGGTGTCGCTGGTGGCGGACCACCTGATCATCGTAGGCCGGGGACGACTGCTGGCCGACACGACCGTACGGGACCTGGTCCGCGAGGCCGGCGGCGACACCGTGAAGGTCGCGACGGACGACCCCGCACGGCTTCGGGACGTGCTGGCCGGCCCGGGCGTGGAGATCACCGGCCGCGTCGGCACGGAGGAACTGCAGGTCACCGGGATGTCCGCCCGTGAGATCGGCCTGAAGGCGGCCGAGCACGGGATCCCGCTCTTCGAGCTCACCACCAAGGCGGTGTCGCTGGAGGAGGCATTCATGGAACTGACCAGGGACGCCGTGGAGTACCACGGCTCCACGACCGGCACCGACACCTCCGGGAGCGCGGCATGAGCACCCTCACGGCGACACCCGAGACGCCCGAGACCGCCACTCAGGCTCCGGCCCGCCCCGGCTACCGGGTGACCGGACGGCGCGTGCTGGCCTCGGAGTGGGCCAAGCTCTGGTCCCTGCGTTCCACCTGGATCACCCTCGGTCTGGGCCTGCTGTTCCTCGTGGCCTTCGGCGTCATCGCGGCGAGCCACTACAAGTCCAATCTCGACTCCGGCCGGCACATGGACCGCGACTTCGCCTCCGCCACGGCGGTGAGCCTGTCGCTCTTCGGCACGAACTTCGCCCAGCTCGCCCTCGGCGTGCTCGGCGTGCTGGTCACGGCGGGCGAGTACTCCACCGGCATGATCCGCTCGACCCTCGCGGCCGTACCGCGCCGGCTGCCCGTGCTGTGGTCCAAGGCGGCGGTGTACGGACTGGTCGCCCTGGTGGTCGCGACCGTCGGCGCCTTCGGCGCCTTCCTCGTCGGCAGTCAGATCCTGTCCGGCACGCCCGCCGCCATGGGCCTCGGCCACGCCGGCGTCGTGCGCAGCCTGCTGGGCGCCGGGCTCTACCTCGGCCTGGTCGGCGTGATCGGCACCGCCCTCGGGGCGCTGCTTCGGTCCGTCGCCGGCGGCATCTCGGTCCTGGTCGCCGCTCTCATGCTGGTGCCCGGACTGGTCTCCCTGCTGCCCACCTCGTGGCAGGGCGACATCGACCCCTACCTGCCGAGCCACGCGGGCGAGTCGATCTTCGCGCTGACCCATGACTCCACCACCCTGTCGCCCTCCGCCGGGCTCCTGGTCTTCCTGGGCTGGACAGCAGTGGCGCTGGCAGGGGCGGCGTACCGGCTGCTGCGCAGCGACGTCTGAGCGACGGCACCCGCGTCATGGGCGCGCATCATGGGTGGGTGAACTCCATGACCACCGATGATCTCAGCGGGATGGGGCCGCTGGTCGCCCGGCTCGGCCGGGCCGGCCAGCGGCTCAGGCACGCCGACCAGGCCCGTCCGTGGGTGCTGGACACCGCGGTGGTGGTGCTGGTCTTCCTGATGTTCTGCCTGCCGGACCTGCTGCACGCGATCGGCGCGATCCGCGGGGACGGCGACGGCCCGCGCCGCCTCCGCCTGGCGTTCACCCGGCTGCCCGCGGTCGGCATGCTGGCCCTGCAGGCCGGGCTGGTGCTGCCGCTGCTGTGGCGGCGGCGGGCACCCGCAGTGGCCTTCGGCGCCGTCACGGCCGTGTTCGTCGTCCAGTGGTCCCTCGGCGCCGCGCTCCGTGCGGACGTCGCCCTCTTCGTCGCCCTGTACAGCCTGGCCCTGCACGGGCGGCTGGGGCAGCTGCCGTGGGCCTGCGCGGTCATGGCGGGTGCGCTGGGCCTGGTCGCGGCGCGGGTCTCGGCGGCGGTGCCGGTCTGGGACGCGCTCTTCTTCCTGCTCAGCACGGCGACCGCGGCCCTCGCGCTCGGCCTGATGATCCGCATCCGGCGGGCTCAGCTGGCCGGGCTGCGGGACCGCGCGGCCCGGCTGGAGATCGAACGCGACCAGCGGGGCAGGCTCGCCGTCGCGGCAGAGCGGGCGCGGGTGGCCCGCGAGATGCACGACATCGTCGGCCACAACCTGTCCGTCATCATCACCCTCGCCGACGCGGGCGCCTACGCCACCGCCGCCTCCCCGGAGCGGGGAAAGGAGGCACTGCACCTCATCGGCGACACCGGTCGCCAGGCCCTGAGCGAGCTGCGGCGGGTGCTCGGCGTACTCCGTGAGGCGGACGGCCCGCGGGGCGAGCCCGAGCTGAGCCCGCAGCCCGGTCTGACGGACATCGACGCGCTGTGCGAGGGGGTACGCGCGGCCGGCCTGGAGGTCGTCTACCGTACCGCCGGTGACGTCGACGCCCTCGACAGCGGGGTGCAGCTCACGGTCTACCGCATAGTGCAGGAGGCCCTGACGAACACCCTCAAACACGCCGGCGCGGGCGCCCGTGCGAACCTGGCGATCGTCGTGGAGGACGCACGGCTGACCATCACCGTCCAGGACTCCGGCCCACCCGCACCGGCCGGGCGTCCCGGCACGGCGAACGAGGAAGGACACGGCCTGGTGGGCATGCGCGAACGAGCAGCTCTCTACGGCGGACACATCAGCGCGGGTCCTGCGGGCCCGGGATGGACGGTGCGCGCCGCCCTGGACCTCGCTCCTGAGGGCGGTGCCCGGTGACCACCGTGCTCCTCGTGGACGACCAGCCGCTTCAGCGGTACGGCTTTCGCATGCTTCTGGACTCCGTACCCGAGACGGAGGTGGTCGGGGAAGCGGCACATGGAGCCGAAGCCGTGCGCAAGGCCGCCGACCTCCGCCCGGATGTGGTCCTCATGGACGTACGCATGCCCGGCATGGACGGCATCGAGGCCACGCGCCGTATCGTCGCCGCCGGCGACCGCTCCCGCGTCCTCGTCCTGACCACCTTCGACCTCGACGAGTACGTCCACGCGGCCCTGCGGGCCGGAGCCAGCGGCTTCCTCCTCAAGGACGCCCGCCCCGAGGAACTCCTCGCCGGCATCCGCGCCGTGGCCGTGGGAGACGCGGTGATCGCGCCCGCACTCACCCGCCGCCTCCTCCACGAGTTCGCCCGACTCGTACCACCCGGCGGCGACGGCTTCGCCGAGGATCCGCGCCTGAGTGCCCTCACCGACCGCGAACGCGAGATCCTCGTCGCCATCGGCAAGGGCTGGACCAACGGCGAGATCGCCACGCGTTTCGTCCTGTCGGAGTCCACGGTGAAGACGCATGTCGGCCGCGTCCTGTCCAAGATCGGCGCCCGCGACCGCATCCAGGCAGTGATCTTCGCCTACGACCACGGCCTGGCCCGACCTCACTCGGACTGAGCGGCGGGTCACGTCCCGGATGATCTGCCGCGTGCCGGCAAGGAGTTGGGCGCGTGCTTCGACGACGAGGTCACGGTCGCAAGGACACCGGCCCGGACGGCAAAGGCCCCCGGGTCTGCTTCGCCGTTTCTCACCTGTACTGGGCCGCATCCGACCGCGCTCCCTCTTCGAGGAAGCACGGTCAGCCGGCGACGGCCTGTCCGAGCTTGATCAGTTGCTGTGCCAGGGCGTACGACCAGGTGGGCTGGCCGTGCTGGTCGTCGACGACGTCCAGGGCACACGCCGGGCGGCGAGCCGGAGCATGGTGGAGGTACACCGTCCGCACCGCCTGGCTGTACGGGGTCGGCTCTCGTGCTTCCTCGGAACAACGCTCGACCCAGCTCACTTGCCGGCTTCAGGGCCGTACCACTGGAGGGCCTGGCCGGTAACGGCGGCGATGCACTCGAAGTCCCGGTCGCGATGCAGGAGGGTCAGTCCCTGCAGCTCGGCCGTGGCGGCCACCACGAGGTCGACGGCTCCGGCGCTGCGGTGCTGTCCACGCTGCGTGAGAATCTCCTGGACCTGCCAGGCGCGGTCGTAGGCGCGATCGTCGACCGGTACCCAGCCGAAGAGCACACGCATGTCCTCGATGCCCTGTGTGCGGTCGGCGGCGGAACGCGCGCTGTAGAAGAACTCCAGCTCGGTGACGGGACAGGTGGCGATCAGCCCGGCTGCTGCCGCCTGGTCCCATCCGTACTGCTCGGCATCGCCACGCAGCAGCCGGGCGAGTGCGCTGGTGTCGATCAGGAACTGCGCGGCGTTCACCGGCGGTAGTTCCCCTTGTCCTCGAAGAGGTCCAGGTCGAAGGCGCCCTCCTCCGCCGCGGCGCGCAGGCGGGTGAGCGCCAGAGCGCGCCGCCGGTTCTCGAGGACCTCGCGGAGAGCGGTGTTGACCGTCTCCTTCTTGGTGCTGGTGCCGAGGGCCTTGGCCACGTCTGCCACCAGCTGGTCGTCGAGATCGATCACGGTTCGACTCACACCGACCACCTCCGTTGATATCAGCAACGCCATCAATGATATCTCAAGCGATACATGACCAGGTGGTCGACCTGGGGAATGATCAGCCGGCGTCGCGCTTCCGTGACCAACGATCACGACGATCTTGCCGGTGTACAGGCACAGCGGGGGATGCGGTGCGAGTCCACATGAGCCCCGGGTCGCGGTCTGCCGAAACGGCCGGGCTGAAGTGCGACCCGTGGATACACCGCTCCCGCGGGCGTGGCCCTGGGTGATCCACATCTGGAGCCAACTGCGGCTCGCGAGTCCGGGCAGCAGTCGCTGGATGGCGTCGATCCGCGCGGCGATCAGACGGTTGCCCATGGCTGTACCGGGGATCATGTGCGCCAGGTGGAAGGCTCCGCTGTAGTGGTGCATCGACACGCAACACCCGGGCTGACTCGTACCGGGGGACAGACCCGAGATACTGCCCGGCCAGAGCACGTATGCGCGGCACATCGGACAGGTCGAGAGCTGGGATCATCGGTGCTGCCGCAGCCAGCTCGGGATCGAGAACGTAATCCATCTCGGTGTCCTCCAGTGTCTCCACATCACCGACCGGTGAAGTAGTGGCCTTTCTCGATGTCAGCGATGAGCCCGGGCTGCGCGGGCTGCCATCCCAGTAGCCGCCGGGTCTGTGTGCTCGAGGCCGGGTTGTCCCGCGCGAGGACGGCGCCGAGGAAGCCGAAATGACCGTCGGCTTCGTCCCGGGACAGGCCGGTCACCGGCAGGTCCAGGCGCCGGCCGATGGCCTCGGCGATGTCCCGCACCGGTACGCCCTCGTCACCGACCGCGTGCAGCCGGGCGCCCGCGGGAGCGGATTCCACGGCCAGCCGGAACAGGCGCGCAGCGTCGAGCTGGTGCACTGCGGCCCAGCGCTGGGACCCGTCGTCCACATAGGCCGACCCGCCCTGCGCCCGCGCGATGGCGATCAGGCGCCCGATGAAGCCGGCCTTGTCCTCCTCACCGTGCACCGACTGCGGCAGCCGCACGACCGACGCACGCACGCCACGCTCGGCCAACGCCCACGCCGCCTCTTCGGAGACGAGCCGCAAGGCGGGCCGCGATCCGGGATCCGGCCGGCTGCCCTCCGTGCCCACGACGCCTTGCCCTCCTGTGCCCTATCTCGAGCCGTGTCCGGAGCGCAAGGGCCGATAAAAGGTCTGGACAACAAGAAAGCCCCAGACCACTGACCTGGGACTTCAAGAAGAGCGGGTGACGAGAATCGAACTCGCGCTCTCAGCTTGGGAAGCGGCGGCGCTTGTCCAGTCATGTGCCCTCTGGCCTGGTCACACGCGGCTGATTCTGGGCCGTCGGCGTGTTGGATCACACTGCTGTTTACCGTGACTGTCCGCTCTTACGGGCACGCTATGGGCTTGCGTCAGAGACGCCGAGCTGCCAGCGGCGCTTGGCGGATCGCGGCGAGCCCGGTGCCCTGTCGCGGGGAGCGACCCGGGGATGGTCATTGCAACCGCACCGGGTGGGTACGTTCACTCGCCGCGCGGGTCGAGACGAGGTTTGCAGCTGCCGACCGCTTCAGCACAGCCCATGTTAATGCTTGCGTTAACACGGGGTTCGTGGCTCAATGGGAAGTGGTCCTCGTCGCAGAGGTCGCGGCATGGTTCGAGGTGCTGGCCGAGAAGGACTGAGACAGCGCCGAACAGGTGGAAGACGCCGTCGACATGCTGGCGGCCACGGGCCCGACGCTCGGTCGCCCGCTGGTCGACCGGATCAAGGGTGCCGACAATCATCACTTGAAGGAGCTGAGACCGGGTTCGTCCGGGAGCAGCGAGATCCGGATCCTCTTCGCTTTCGATCCGGTGCGCCGGGCCGTGCTGCTGGTGGCCGGCGACAAGGCCGGAAACTGGCAGCGTTGGTACGACGTCAACGTCCCGATCGCCGAGGAGCGCTACCGGGCGCATGTAACTGATCTTGAAACCAGGGAGTATGAATGAGCACGGTCAGCTGGGAGGAGGCCAAGCGCAAGGCGCGTGAACGGCGCGAGGCCGCTGGTCTGCCGGTGCGTTCGGCTCAGGAGAAGCAGGCAGCCATGGACAGGCTGACCGCGGAGGTACGTGCTTACAAGCTTGCGGAGGTCCGGCGTGAGCAGGCGTTGACCCAGCGCCAGGTTGCTGCGTCCATGGGGGTCTCGGCACCTCGCGTCTCCGCGATCGAGCACGGCGAGCTGGACCGGGCCGAGGTGGCGACGCTCCGGGCTTATGTGGAAGCGCTGGGTGGTCGGCTGCGCGTTGTCGCGGATTTCGGGGATGCGGAGTACACCGTCGCCTGAGCCGGCTGCCCCTCTTGGCGCCCGGCACGGACAGCTCTTCGGCGCGCTTCAGCAACCGTGGAAGCACCCGCGCGGGCATGGAAAGCCCTCGGCAATGGACAAGACCCAGGTATCTGACCTGGGCCTTCGTACGGGAGCGGGTGACGAGAATTGAACTCGCACTCTCAGCCTGGGGAGCGATGGGTTTGCGCGAGGTCTGCCGCCCTGATCGGCGCGCTTTTCTCGTTCGCAGGTGGCCGTATGAGCTGGTTGGCCCGGTTTGCCTCGTTCTGTTGTCTACCGTTGGACGTTGTTGCGGGTGCCTACGTCAGCCGGTGTTGCGCTCGGGGAACGAGCATCTTGCCAGTGACCCGGAACGGATCACGCAGTCGGCCAGTCATAATCGAGTTGCCCAGAGCGCACGGCCGTCCAGGACGTGCGTCCCGTCTCCAGGGCGGCGACGAAGGCACCCACCTGGGCGACCCACGCGACGATCAACGAAATCGTCGAAGGTCGAGAGTTCAACCGGTGACCTTGAAGGTTGCGTCGTCGTTGTTCATGGTGAACGCCTGCACGGCCTGCACGCTGTAGGAGTCGGGGAACTGGCCGTAGAACAGCGGGACTTTGAAAGTGAGTGTAAAGCGGCCGTTGCTGTCGGGGAGGGAGTCCGCGACCTTGTTTGAATGGAAGTGGATCTCGACCTTTTGGTTCGGTGTGAATCCCTCGCCCTTCACGATGACCGTTGATCCCGCCCGGCCGGACTCGGGTGTCAGCTGGATGGCGGCCGGCACGGTCTTGGATTGATCGGCGGTCGGGTCCGCGTGCTGACTCTTGGATTGATCGGGTGTCGGGTCCACGTGCGGCAGTTGGGGAGTTCCGACGAACTGCAGAATCATCACCACTGAAGCGATGGCTCCGAGCACCAGACCGATGGCAGCCAACGTGCCACCTTTTTCGCTTCGCTGGGTCAGCCGCCCCCGGCGGTCGGAGGAGAGGCCAACCGGAGGAATTGCGAGATGTGGCGGTGCCGACCCCGGCAGAGGCGGAGGGTCTCCGTCAGTCTGCGTCCCGGCCCGGGTTGATGTGTTGCGCGGCTCCATCGGATCGGGGTCGGTAACTGGGGCCACACCGTTCGTGGGCGGATGTGCGGGGTTGGAAGGCGGGCGGAGTCCCGTCGGTGAAGCTGGTGCCGGGGGGCGACATCTGGGGTAGTGGAGCAGAACTGTGCCTTCGGACGAGCAGGGCGACCTCGTGGGGCATCCAGTCAAGTCCAGTGAGCTGCAGCGTGACAGCTTCCGGTTGCTCGCCTCTACGGCCTGCCTGGGCGAGTTGGTGGAGTAGCGTGCTCACCGTCGGGCGTTGCTGTGGTTGTTTGGCCAGGCAGGCAGCGACCACCTGGTGAAGTGCTGGCGGCAGGCGGCGGAGGTCGGGCTGTCCGTGCAGTGTGCGGTAGTTCAGCACGTGCGAGGTGCCGGTTCCGAACGGGGCTACACCGGTGGCGGTGTAGGCGAGTACGGCTCCGAGGGAGAAGACGTCGCTGGCGGGACCGACCGCACGGCCTGAGACCTGTTCGGGGGACATGAAGCCGGGAGTGCCGATGGTCATGCCGGCCTCGGTCAGCAGGCTGGACCCGGTCGCGACAGAGATACCGAAGTCGATTACGCGGGGGCCGTCGACGGCGAGAAGTACGTTAGATGGCTTGAGGTCGGGCTTCGGCCAGCGCGGCGCCGAGCGCCAGGGTCGGCTGGCTGCTCCAGGGTCCATGTCCGGCGATGGCGTCGGACAGCGATATGCCTGGGACGTACGCGGTGGCCAGCCAGGCTGGGGAACCGTTCGGGTCGGCATCGACCACGCCGGCGGTGAATACTCCGTTGACCCGTCGGGCGGCAGTAACCTAACGGGCGAAGCGGCGACGGAAGTCATCGTCGTCGGCCAGTTCAGGGCATACGACCTTCACCGCGAGGAAGCGGCCCCCTGGGGAGCGCGCCAGATAGACCCGGCCCATCCCGCCTACACCGAGGCGTGCCACGATCTGGTAGCGGCCGACCTGTCTCGGGTCTTCCGGCTTCAGGGCCCCGAGCGTTCCCACGTGCGCCCCCCGATTTGCCCTGCGCCCCGATGCATGCGATGCCGTGGCTGTGCCTTCTTCCCCTGCTGTGCTTCGGGCCAAACCACGTAACCCTGCGCAATCCGCACCACCGGCTGGAACTGGTCTGGGCCGACGGCGGCTACACCGGCAGCCTCGTCGAGCACTGCCTGGCCGCGTTCGCGCTGGTCCTGGCGATCGCGAAACGCAGTGACGACATGCGCGGCTTCGTGATGCTGCCCAAGCGGTGGATCGTCGAGCGCCTCTTCGCCCACCTGACGCGCACCCGCCGCCTGGCGCGCGACTTCGAACGCCGCACCACCAGCGCCGAGACGATGGTCTACTGGTCGATGACCCTGCTCATGACGCGCCGCCTTGCCCGGCCACACCCTGGGCGAGGGTGAACCGGCCCGGCTGCCGCTCGGCCAGCCAGCCTCGCGAGACCAGGCGTTTCGCCTTCGACGGCAGCGCCTCCACCTTGGCCGGCACCGCGTCCAGGCCGAACATCACGGCCAACTCCTGGCAGGTCAACGGCCCGTGATGGAGCCGGTGCCGGTCCCCCAGGGCCTCAGGGATGCGCTGATAGTCCGCCGACAGTGCCGACCAGGCCAGCCCCTGACGCCATACCGGCACCTGCGACCTGGGCTTCGCGGCTCCCGCCGCTGACGACGTCTGCTCGGCCCGTCCGCCGGCGGTCGGCGCTGTCCGGCCGACCTGGTCGTGGCCCTGCACGGTCTCCTCGACCGGGTCCAGCACTTCGCCGACCCGCGCCCGGGCGATGGCCCATTCCTTCCAGTCCCGCTCGGCCAAGGCCAGCTCGGCCTGGATTCGGTCGGCCTCCTCCCGCAGCTCGTCCACCCGACGCGGGGCAACGAGCTCGCGCTGTTCAAGCAACCCCACGACCGACGGCATCCACAACCTCCACAGGAGCGGCGACACGACAGGTCACCACTCCCACAGGATCTTGTCGAAGCACTCCTGATGGTCGAGAACGATGCGTGCAGCTTGACCCCCAGGCCACTGACCTGGGGTTTCTCTCTGGAGCGGGTGACGAGAATCGAACTCGCGCTCTCAGCTTGGGAAGCGACGGCGCTTGGGTGGGCTCCATGGCTCTGATCAGGGCAGACACCAGGTCTTTGGAGTGGTCGTGTGGGTCGGATCGCACCGCTGTTGACCGTGGTTTTCCGTCCTTACCGGCACGCGGAGGGCACGGGACCTCGGGGGGAGAGGCCGACGCCACTGATAGTGCTGCAGCGCGCGGGCCGCCTCGTACGGAGATCAGCTGTTGAAGCGGCGTCGTGGTTGCACACGCCTGGTCCCGGCAGGTGCATCGCGGAGGCGCTGTCAGAGAGCGAGCGGTGGCCCCGCCGATGACCAGTCTTGGCCGGTGCGGTTGTAGGCCCCCTGTGGTTGCGGTAGTTGCTGTACTCCGCTGCTGTACAGCCTTGCCGGGCAAGGCCGCGCAATGTTCACGAATCATCAATCGGACTGACACCGATCCAGCCATCCTGTGACGGCGGCTGTGCCTTGACTGTGTGCCCTCGCTCATCTGGAAGGTGATCGCACATGGCCAAGAAGAGACGTAGCCGCGTTGTCGCAACAGCGGTGGCGACGGGCGTAATCGGTGCCGGCCTCGCACTGTCCTCCGGTGCGGCCGACGCCAGTGGCGGCGTGGCCGCCTGGTCGTCGGTGCCGGCTGTCACCGACGCCCGCGGCGTGACCGCTCCGAACGTCCTGTCGCCCGGGCTCACCGAGCACCCCGTCGCGCAGGGCTCCCTGAAGCTGGAGAACCCGACCGACCAGGTCCCGTACTACGGATACCTCGGCGACGGCACGCTGCTGCCCGACCCCGACATCAAGCAGGCCCCGGGCGTGAAGATCGAGGCGAGCAAGACCGAGCCCGACAAGAACACCTACCTGAGGCTGTCCGGTCAGCACGGCGCCGACGCGTCGTATCCGTACGGCACGCACTTCCTCTTCCAAGGCCACGAGGGCGGCGAGGCCGGGTACATCACCCGCGTCAACCTCGACGCAGACCAGGCGCACCGCGTGACGCTGCTGGCCACCAAGGAGACCGACGGCACGAGCATTCCCGCCATCGACGGCTCCACCTGGGACCCGTGGGCCAAGCGGCTGCTGTTCACCTCCGAGGAGGGGGCCGAGGGCGCCGTGCTCCAGGCCACCCCGGACATCAACTCGAAGGTCCAGGACATCTCTTTCGTCACCGGACGAGCCGGATACGAGGGCATCCAGAACGACTCCGCCGGCAACCTGTGGATGGCCGAGGACACCGGCGGAACAACGGTCGCCAACAAGACGAAGGTGCCCAACAGCTTCGTCTACCGGCTGATCCCCTACGACAAGCACGACCTCACCAAGGGCGGCAGGCTCCAGGCACTGCAGGTGGTCTCCCGCCGCAGCGGTTCGCCCATCACGTACCAGAACGTCGACAGCGCGCACCCCACCGGCGGAGCGTTCACCGACGACGAGAAGGACCTGACCAACTACGGTCCGGCCCTGCGCACCCACTGGGTGACCATCCACGACACCAAGACCGACACCACTGGCAGGGCGTTCGACGCCAACGCCCTGGCGAAGGCGGCCAAGGCGACCCCGTTCAAGCGTCCGGAGAACGGCCAGTTCCGCCCCGGCACGGACTTCCGCGAGTTCTATTTCGACGCCACCGGCGACACCAACACCACCAGCACGGCCAATGACGGCTACGGCGGCTGGGGCACCCTCTACAAGCTCACGCAGAGCGACCCGCGCTCAAACGACGGCAAGCTCAGCGTCTTCTACGCCGGCGACAAAGCGCACACCGGCATCGACAATGTCACCTTCCTCGACCGCACGCACGTCGCGTTCGTCGAGGACGCCAGCGACACCGTGCACACCCAGCGGGACGCCCTGGACTCCGGATACGTCTTCGCCACGACAACCGACTACTCGCGCGGCGCACAGCCGGTGCGCTTCCTGGCCGAGGGCCGCGACCCCTCGGCGACCCTGGACAACATGCTGTCCTCGGTGAACGGCGGCATCCAGAACGACGGTGACAACGAGATCACCGGCATCCACGTCTCCGACGGCGACCCGGGCACGGACGGCATCCTCGGCGCCAAGGTACCGACGCTGTTCCGTGACGGCTGGCGGCTGTTCTGGACCCAGCAGCACGGCGACAACACCACCTGGGAGATCACCCCGGCCGACAAGTAGGGGTGCAGCCAGTTGGGGCGGGACGGCGACCGATGCTCACGTCCCGCCTCACTCGCCGATCGGCCACCGGAGCGCTGACAAGAGTTCACCGCCCGTCCGTTCACCCACCGACCTTGAGGCCAACCGGGGCCGCCAGACTCCCCGCCGGGCCGATCAGCGACTGCCGCCCGCGCCGCTGCGGGCCGCACAGCTCCCCCCACGTCGGCTGCTGACCAGCCGTGTCCCCGGCCCACCCGGGCCGCTCGACCGCGAGGGAGAACCCGATGAGATCGTGGCGCCACACCCTGTCCGCCACCGCCGCCCTGAGCCTGCTCACGCTCGCCGTGTCCGCCGGGACCGCCTCGGCCGGCCCGGACACCGCCGACACCGGCACCACCAACGACGACACGCAGTTCACTTTCGCGGTGTTCGGCGACATGCCCTACGGCGACGCCGAGATCGCCGACTTCCCGCACGTCATCAACCAGATCAACGCCGACCCCGACGTCACCTTCGTCACGCACCTCGGGGACATCAAGAACGGCTCGACGGTGTGCAGCGACGCGTACTTTCAGATGATCAAGTCGGACTTCGACCAGTTCAAGGACCCGCTGGTGTACACCGTGGGCGACAACGAGTGGACCGACTGCCACCGGCCGAACAACGGCTCGTACAACCCGCTTGAGCGTCTCGCCAAGATCCGCCAGGTGTTCTTCGCCCGCCCCGGCTGGACCCTCGGCCAGAACAGCGTGCGGGTGACCTCGCAGGCCGACGAGGGTGTCCCGGAGGACGTCCGCTACACCCGTGCCGGCGTCGCCTTCGCCGCGGTCGACGTGGTGGGCAGCAACAACAGCATGGAGCCGTGGACCGGAAACACCCAGCCCACTTCGGAGCAGGCCGCCGAAGTACTGGCCCGTACGGCGTCGGTGATCGAGTCCATCCACGACACCTTCACCTCGGCCCGCCGCCATCACGGCCGGGCCGTCACCCTGATGATGCAGGCCGACATGTTCGACCCCACCGTCAGCGATCCCTCCTACGCCGACTACTACGCTTTCCAGCCGATCGTCGACGCCATCGCCCGCGAGTCGGCCGCCTTCGACGGCCCGGTCTACCTCTTCAACGGCGACAGCCACCTCTACAACAGCGACCAGCCGCTGGCCGCCGGCTCCTCGTGGCTGTCGTTCTATCACCTGACCACCGCCGTGCCCAACCTGCACCGCATCACCGTCGACGGCTCCAACAACGCCAAGGACTACGTGAAGGTCACTGTCCAGCCGCACAGCCCCCAGGTCCTCAGCTGGACCCGGATCCCCCTGGACGGCTCCGGCTCCTGACTCTGCGGCCGACGCCGGAGTCCCGGCCCCGGGCCCGGCGCTGGTGCCGGAAGCGCTGGGCAGTCGTCCGACTAAGCGGCGCTGATCTGTCAGCACTCGGACGAGGAGCGGCAGAGGAGGTCGCCGCCGGCCTCGACGCCACCGTCCGGAAGGCTCGGGCCGCCGCAGCCAAGAAGGCGGGCGACAAGCCTGCTGGCACGAATCAGGCACGCGGCCAGTGATCACCGAGGACAGCAAAAAGGCCCAGGTCGCTGACCTGGGCCTCAATCCTGGAGCGGGTGACGAGAATCGAACTCGCGCTCTCAGCTTGGGAAGCTGATGTTCTACCATTAAACTACACCCGCGTAAGTGCGGACATGATCCTGGCGGAGTCGATGTCCGGACGCTTGCTCACTCTACATCATCGCAGACCCCTGGTGCCGAGGCGCGGGGGTCTGAGTCTGTTTCAGGGGTGGGATCCGGCTGCGGGTGGGGCGAGTTGGGGCGTACCATGGAGGCCTGGCGGAGGGGTCGGGGGAGGTCGGAGTGCCGCCTGGAGAGTCGCGTCTTTGATCCCGTAATGTGGCTTTTGTCGTCAGGGCGGTACGCCCGACGAGGCTCTTGGGGAAGGGACTTAAGGGACTTGATGGAACGCACCGTCGTCCGTTGCGCGGACGGGCACGTCTTCAGCACCGCTTCGTTCCCGATGCAGCAGGCCGAGCGGCTCGGCCCCGGCCGGCTCATGAGGTGCCCCCGGTGCGCCCGGCTCCGCAACGTGGTGCCGGTCGCCCTGGAGAAGCGCTAGCGGGCCCGGTACAGGCAGCAGCGGTAACAGAGGCAAGCGGTCGTCACAGAGATCGCACCCAGTAACACAGGCGCGCGGAGTCGTCACGATTGTCACGGCTCCGCGCGCCTTGCGTATCCTCGCTACGTGCTTCTCTCAGACAAGGACATCCGGGCCGAGATCGACGCCGGGCGGGTACGGATCGATCCCTACGACGAATCCATGGTGCAGCCGTCGAGCGTCGATGTTCGGCTGGACCGTTACTTCCGGGTGTTCGAGAACCACCGGTACCCGCACATCGACCCCTCGGTCGAGCAGCCCGATCTGACCCGGCTGGTCGAGCCGGAGGGCGACGAGCCGTTCATCCTGCACCCCGGGGAGTTCGTGCTCGCCTCCACGTACGAGGTCATCTCCCTGCCCGATGATCTTGCCTCTCGGCTCGAGGGGAAGAGCTCGCTCGGGCGGCTCGGGCTCGTCACGCACTCCACCGCCGGGTTCATCGACCCCGGGTTCAGCGGGCACGTGACGCTGGAGCTGTCCAATCTCGCCACGCTTCCCATCAAGCTCTGGCCGGGGATGAAGATCGGCCAGCTGTGCATGTTCCGGCTGTCCTCACCCGCCGAGTTCCCGTACGGCAGCGAGCGCTACGGCTCCCGGTACCAGGGGCAGCGCGGGCCGACCGCCTCGCGGTCCTACGTCAATTTCCATCGGACCCAGGTGTGAGGGCCACAGCAACATGAGTGAAGTGCGGGAGAACCTGACCTACGAGGCGTTCGGCGGTGCCATCCGCGAGCTGGCGCAGACCATCGCCGACGACGGGTACGAGCCCGACATCGTGCTCAGCATCGCCCGGGGCGGCGTGTTCGTCGCGGGCGGCCTCGCCTACGCCCTCGACTGCAAGAACATCCATCTGGTGAACGTCGAGTTCTACACCGGGGTGGGGACCACCCTGGAAATGCCGGTCATGCTCGCGCCCGTCCCGAACGTCATCGACTTCTCCGACAAGAAGGTGCTGATCACCGACGACGTCGCCGACACCGGCAAGACGCTGAAGCTCGTGCGCGACTTCTGCCTCGACACCGTCGCCGAGGTGCGCTCGGCGGTGATCTACGAGAAGTCCCACTCCCTCGTGAAGTGCGAGTACGTCTGGAAGCGGACCGACGACTGGATCAACTTCCCCTGGAGCGTCGAGCCGCCCGTCGTGCAGCGGGCCGGGCAGGTTCTCGACGCCTGAGGCGCGATCAACGGGGGACCGGACCGTCGCCCGGGCTCGTGTCGGTCGGGCGGATGTCGTTCAGGCTGTCGACGATCGTCACGGACGGCGTGGGTGACGGCGTGGGCACCTGGATGAGGACGGGGACATAGACCACTTCGCCGTGCCTGTACTCGGCCTTCCACGAATACCGGTAGCACACGGTCGCGTTGGGGTTGCTCTGCGTCGCATAACAACGAAGTGCCGACTTCGTGGGTGCGGACTGCGGTGCGGACCCTGAGTTCTGTGGCAGGACACTTGCTTCGGCCGTTGCCGCGCCCCATGCGCCGAGCGCCATGCAACAGGAGGCGGCCGCGACCACGCGGCTGACGCTCCGCGAAGGTGCTTTCTGCATTCTCATCACCCGTAGAAGTTGCGAGTGGACTTCAAAGTCGCGCGTGGACTTCAACGCTCGGAATGGTGGAGTTTGCGGGCGGCTTCCTGGCGGGAATGAACGCCGAGTTTGATCAGTACCGCGCCCACGTGATGCCCGGCGGTCTTGGGGGTGATGTAGAGGCGGGCGGCGATCTCGGCATCCGACAGGCCCTCGTGCAGCAGCTTGAGGACGTCCATTTCCCGGATGGTCAGGCCGTACGGATTGGCCAGGGTGGCCGCCCGCGGGCCACGCCGGATCGGGCGGACACCGTGGGTACGCATCACGGCGCGGGTGCGTGCCACGGACGGCCGGGCACCGAGGGCCTCGAAGGCGGTCAGAGCCTGGTGCAGCGCGGGCGCGTCGCCGGACAGGCGGACCAGCGCGGCGTTGTGCGGGCAGCCGAGCCTGTCCCACTGGGCGGCGGCGCCGGCCCAGTCGCCGGCCAGCTCCAGGGCGTAGGGTCCGGCCGCGGCCACCTGTGGGGGTGTCCCTCCGACGCGGCGGATCCAGCAGGCCAGAGGCCCGGACAGCCAGGGATGGGTACGGTCCGCCAGCGCGTCCAGACCGCGTTGTGCCTCCGTCCGCACCCGCTCGTGGTCACCGGCCAGCCAGGCCGCCTCGACCCGGGCCTCCCACCCCAGGCCCGTGTCCAGCAGACAGTCCGAGTCGACCAGGCTCGCCGCCTCTTCCAGCAGCGGCCACACCTGGGCCTTGCCCTGGTGGGCCCGCACCAGGGCCAGGACGGTCAGGGCGAGGGCCCGGACGACCGGCGGTGAGCTGGGGTGGGACAGAACGTTCCGTGCGGCGTCGGCGGCCTGCGGCCACAGGCCCCGGTTCAGCAGCCCCCAGCTGCCCCAGGCCCTCGTGCACAGCAGGTACGACAACAGGTCGCGATCGAGGCAATAGACCTCCGCCCGGTTCACGGCCGCAGCGGTCCGGGCGGCATCACGCTGGAGCGCGGTCAACCAGCACATGGTGAGCGCCAGGAGACCCGCGTCCTCCGGCAGATCCTGCGCCATCGCGCTGGAAACCGCCTGCTCGCAGTCCTCCCAGCCGGTCCCTTCGCTCAGCATGCGTGCCGCCGCGGCATGGAAGCGGGCCTGGACGACCGCCCCGGCATCGCCGAAGCGCTCACCCAGAGCGATCGCCTTGTCTGCGTAGGCGGTGGCCACCGAAACGCCCTCGTGCCCGTAGCAGGCCAGCTGACAGAGGTTCAGGTACGCCCGGGCCAGCTCCCGGCTCGGCTCCAGTGCTTCGAGCACCCGCACCGCGTCCAGGCCGGTCCGTCTGGCCTCGACGGTCCGCCCGGCCGGCCACAGCCAGCTCGACAGCCAGCGCAGGTCCTCGCCCTCGCGCAGCCGGTCGCCCAGGTCACGGCGCAGCTGCACCGCCCTGCGGCGAGACGTGACCCCCTCGTCCAGCCGGCTGGACAGGAGACAGGCCCGCGAATGGCCCTCCAGTAGGAAGGTGTGCTGGTCGGGCGGCAGGCCGTCGGCGTACCTGAGGGCGCGGGCGTACTGGGCGGCTGCCTCCCGGTGCGCGCCCGACGCGGCGGCATGAGCGGCCGCAGCGGGCGCGTACTCCAACACGGCGGTCACATCCCCGGCACCTTCGGCATGATCGGCCAGCAGGGCCAGGTCGTCCGCGGCGACCGGGCGGGACTGCATCGCCGTCAGCACCTGCCGGTGCACCCGCAGACGGTAGGCGGCGGGGACGGACTCCAGCACCGCCAGTCGGGTCAGCTCATGGCGGAACTCGGTCACATGCTCGTCGGTCCGCACGATTCCGCAGGCCACGGCCTCGTCGAGCGCCTCCTCCGAGGCCGGCAGCATGCCCGCCAGCAGCGGCAGCGAGACCCGGCGCCCCAGGACGGCCAGCACGTCGACGACCCCGCGTGCCGCGTCCGACAGGCCGGCCAGGCGGCCGGCGACGGCCTCGCGCACAGTGGCCGGGATGGGCTCGTCGGGGGCGGCCAGGATCTCGGTGACGATGAAGGGGTTGCCGGCGGAGACCTGATACAGCTGCTCGGCGTCGACGGCGTGTCCGGTGGCCAGCTGGGCAACGGCCCGACGGCTCAACGGTGCCAGGTCGTGGCGGTACACCCAGGAATAGCCGGCCAGGGTGCCGAGGAGCGCGGTCACGTTGTGGGTGCGGCCGATCTCGTCGTCGCGGTAGGTGACCACCACCAGCGCCGGAACGCTCGGCAGGCGTCGGGCCAGGTAGCGCAGCAGGTCCATCGTGGCCTCATCGGCCCAGTGGACGTCCTCCACGACCAGCAGGCTGGGATAGGAGCTCAAGTCGGCGAGGAGGCAGTCGAAGACCTCGTCGGAACGGCAGGTGCCGGCCAACGCCCCGGTCAGGGCCGTTCGCGCCGCCCGGCCCAAGTGCGGGGCCAGGTCCACCAGAGGGCCCAGGGGATGGGGTGTGGCCAGCGGGTCACAGGCACCGACCAGGACCCGGATATGGGGATCGGCCAGCCGGGCAAGACGGTTGACGACGCTGGTCTTGCCGATGCCGGCCTCGCCGCGCACAAGGGCCAGACGTCCAGGGCCGCTCACGGCATCGTGCAGGTGACCGGTGAGGTCCTGGAGCACGCCCTCTCGCTCTAGCAGGTCCATCACCAGCCAGTTTCCCTCTGTGGCCGGAGGCGCGCAAAAGATCCAGACCGATCAAGACAGGTCGGCAGGTGGGGTGCTGTCTCGGGATTCTGGGGTGGGACGTGGGGTGTGCCGGGGTGGAACTTGGGGTGTCCACCCGATGTGCCCCCCGACTGCGGCAGAGCATGCTGACGAAAGAAGCCCAGAACCGGGTTCCTCAGTTCTCGGGGCGCGAACCGGCACGACTCCGGTAGAGCGTCCAGCCAAAGAGAACGTAGGAAACAACAGGTTGCCGTCGTCTGTCAAGTCACGAGATTTCGGGGAATGACGCGGGCGGAGTGCCGGGGCCTAATTGAATCATCAGGTCGAACGGATGGCTCACTCGGAGAATCCTCCGCGAAATGAAGTGGGCTCCGAATCCGAATCGGCACAATCCGGATCATCGAAAAGGAATCATCATGCTGAAGAAGATCGCAAAGCGTACTGCGGTGCTGACCGCCTCGGCTGCACTGGCCGCGGGAGGCGCCCTGGTACCGTCCGCCGCCTTCGCCGCCCCGACGCCTACGGTCACTCACGCGATGGCGCCAAGTGACAACGGCGGAAACAACAACAACAACAATAACAACAACGGCGGCGGCGGAAACAACAACAACAACAATAATAACAACGGCGGCGGGGCGAACAACAACAACAACAATAACAACAACAACCGAGGCGGGAACAACAACAACAACAATAACAACAACAACGGCAAGAAGAAGGGTCACCGCAACAACAACAACAATAACAACAACAACGGCGGAGGCGCGAACAACAACAACAATAACAACAACAACGGCGGAGGCGCGAACAACAACAACAATAACAACAACAACGGCGGCGGGGCGAACAACAACAACAATAAC
>NZ_JBFAWG010000058.1:7978-8097 GCF_040680215.1 Streptomyces sp. NPDC052107 | reverse complement strand
TAACAACAACAACGGCGGCGGGGCGAACAACAACAACAATAACAACAACAACGGCGGCGGGGCGAACAACAACAACAATAACAACAACAACGGCGGCGGGGCGAACAACAACAACAAAC
>NZ_JBFAWG010000058.1:0-7881 GCF_040680215.1 Streptomyces sp. NPDC052107 | reverse complement strand
ATAACAACAACGGCTGAACTTCACAGCCCGGCGGCCGCAGGTGCACATGCACCTGGTCGCCGGACTGTTTTACGTGCGCGCCTCGGCGCCTCAACTCTGGTAGCAGTTGACGTTCTGATTGCCGGTGAAGGTGTTGCCCGTTCCGGTCTGCCCCGTCGGATAACGGACCTGGAAGTTGAAGGGTGACTTACCCCGCAACGGGAGGAGTCCCCCTGTCCCGGTGCCCGGCACCTGGGTGTCGCCGTTGTTATTGTTGGTGGTCTGATTTCCGAATGTTGCCCAGCAGCGAGAGGAGCCCCCGTCGCCTTGAGTCTGGGCGCCGCCGACGCTGAAGAGAATCGCCGCCGTCGCAGCGGCGCTGATCGTGGCGAAACGCTTGGCGAGCTTCACTCGACCGACCTTTCGTCGGCCCTGGTGTCGAATCTCGGGCTTTAGGGAGCAGGATGGCGACGACAGGCGGGAACGATTACTAGGCACACTGCGGTGTCCGCGTTTTCCCTCGTACTTTCCCGTACAGCCCAGAACTCCCGCGGCGACGACGCGTATGCGAGAAGGGCCCCCGGCTGTCATGCCGGGGGCCCTTTCGTGCTCACAGGGGACTGGGACGGGGAACTAGAACGTGCCCAGCTTCACGATCGAAAGCAGCGCGATCAGCTGGATCGCCGACGCCCCCAGCGCCCTTGGCCAGGGCAGATCGTGGGAGCGGGAGACCATCAGGGTCAGCAGGGCGCCCGCGCCGATCCAGGTGGCCCAGCCGAGCAGCTGGACGAAGGTCGCGTCGCCGCCGACGAACATGGCGACCAGCAGTCGCGGCGCGTCCGTGAGGGCCGTGATCAGCATGGACAGGCCGACCGTCGGCTGCCAGGCGCCGTCGCCGCCGAGCTGACGGGCCAGGGTGTGGGTGACCACGCCCAGGACGAACAGGCCGAGCACCATCACGACCGCCGTGATCAGCACGATCGGCACCGCGTTGGACAGCGTGGCGCCGATCGCGTCCTTGCGGGCGCCGTCGAAGCCGAAGACGGCCAGCAGGCCGTAGAGGAAGGTGGTGATGAGCGCCGGGGCCCACATCGTGTAGTCCCGCATGCGCAGGAAGGTCTGGTCGGGGGAGAGGATGATCCCCTTCAGCAGCTGCTTCCAGTGCAGCGGCGGGCCCAGCGGGGCGGTCGGCGCCGCGGCCGAGCCGGCCTGGTAGGTCGCGCCCTGCGTGTAACCGGCGGCCTCGTCGACCGAGAACGCCTGGGTGTGGCCCGGGTTGTTGGCCGCGTACGGGTCGTGACCGGGAGCGCCGCCCGGGTAGCCGCCGTCCCCGAGGTACTCCGGCCCGTCGTCGGCCGGGCCCGGGTAGCCGTACGACTGCCCCGGCCGCCCGTACGACTGCCCCTGCCGGCCGTACGGCGGCTGCCCCTGCTGCGGGCGCGGCCGCTGCGGTGCCTGCGGGTAGCCGTACGCGGGCCCCGCGGGGTGCCCGTACGACGGCCCCGGCTGACCGTGCTGCGGTCCGGGCCGGCCGTACGACGGTCCCTGCGGCGCCTGCTGTCCTTGGGGGGTGCGGTTGTCCCGGCCCCCGCGTCCGATCCTGAATCCAGCCACGTCATCGAACGTACCTGGTCCCGGAGAGTGGTGTGCCGGGCCCGGGCGTCCGGGCCCGGCTTTGCGGCCGACCTGTGACATCCCCTAAGGGACCGTCAGCGACCCGACCAGGGGGCGCTCAGGGGTTTCCCCCGGTTCCCCGCCCCCGGCCGGCCGTCAGTCCTGGAAGTGACCGCCCACGGTCGTCAGGTGGACGGCCCCGGACGTCGTCGGGATGGTGGAGGTGCCGCGCAGTAGGACGGCGCCGCCGCTCAGGCCGATCGCCAGGTCGGCCTTGCCGTCGCCGGTCAGGTCACGCAGGTGCACGGTGTGACCGAATGTGGCGGCGGCGGCCGGGCCGGAGCGGGAGCCCCGCACGATCGTGACCGTGCCCCGGTACTCCGCGCTGCCGACGTGCTCGGTCGGGTTGCCGACGACCAGGTCGGAGTACCCGTCCTTGTTGAGGTCCGCGGCGGCGAGGACCTCGCCGAAGCTGTCGTCCTCCTCGCCGCTGCCGGGCACACCGGCGCTGTCCTGGTCGACGGTCTGGGTGTGCGCGGTGTCCAGGCCCTTCGCGCTTCCGTAGACGACGGTGACGGCGCCGCCGGTGCGGTCGCCCTGGTTGTATCCGAGGAAGGCCAGGTCCCGGTAGCCGTCGCCGTTGAAGTCGTCGTAGTTCTTGGCGACCGCGTGGGCGTGGAGTGTCAGTCGGCGAAGTTGGCGCCGAAGTACGGCGTGCCCGACGTCGAGACGCCCGAGTCGCCGGGCCAGATGGAGCGCGAGCCGGTCGTCGTGATCTTCGTGCCGTCGGAGGGCAGGTAGGTCACGGCGCCGTCGCCCGCGTTCTCCTGGGAGCCGACGATCAGGTCGGCCCTGCCGTCGCCGGTGACGTCGTCGAGCTTGACGTCCGTGCCGAAGTAGTCGTCCTTCTCGTCGTTGCCGGGCACACCCGGGGTGGACTGGGCGAAGCCCTGGGCGCCGGAGGTGGTGTCCAGGCCCTTCGCGGTGCCGTAGAGGACGGCGACGGAACCGGTGTTCGTCGCGGTGCCGATGTTCTCGCCCGCCACGCCGATCGCGAGGTCCAGGAAGCCGTCGCCGTTGATGTCGCCGAGGTCGAGCTCGTAGCCGAACCAGTCGTTGCCCTCGGCCGTACCAGGGACGTTCCCGGTGTCCTGGGTGATGCCGGTGGCGCTCGGGGTGAGGGGGCCGCCGTCGGAGCCGTACGTCACCCAGACCTTGCCGCCCTTGCCGGAGTCGGGCACGGCGGTGCCGTCCTCGGTGGTGGTGTTCCAGTAGGCGCCGCTGACGACGTCGCCGTAGCCGTCGTGGTCGATGTCGCCGATCGCGGTGATCACGCCCGGCTTGAGGGTCATGGACTGGGACATGTCCAGGCCGCTCGCCGTGCCGGGGATGTAGTAGTTGCGGTTCCAGCCGTAGTCGGTGGAGGTCTCGTAGCCGTCGACCACCAGGTCGGTCTCGCGGCCGCCGTTGATGTTGCCGGCGGTCAGGTTGAGCGGGCCGTTCGCGTCGGTGCCCATGATCGGGGGCTTGATCGTGTACTTGCCGCCGGGTACGCCGGAGACGTTGAAGCCGCCCTTGAAGACGTAGATCGTGGCGGCGGAGCTGCCGACGGCCAGGTCGGCCTTGCCGTCGCCGTCGAAGTCGCCGGCGGCGAGGTTCTTGCCCCAGTAGTCGTGCGCGCTGGGGGCCGGGTCGGCGATCGAGACGCCCTTGCCGGTGATGCCCTGGGCCGAGCCCCACAGGATCGCGAGGCCGCCGCCGTCCTTGTCGGTGCCGACGTCCTCGCCGGGGGAGCCGACCGCGATGTCGTCGTAGCCGTCGCCGTTGAAGTCGGCGTACGCGCTCTCCGCGCCGAAGTGGTCGCCGGCCTCGGCGGTGCCGGGGTTGCCGGTGGTGTCCTGGCTGATCGTGGAGCGCTTGGCGGAGGAGACGCCGCTACTCGTGCCGTAGAGGACCACCAGTCGGCCGGCGGCGCTCCTGCTGTTCACGGAGGCGCCGTCGGCGGAGAAGGCCACGTCGCCGATGCCGTCGCCGTTGAAGTCGGCCTGCGGGACGGAGGTGGAGTCCGCGGCCGCCGCGGTCGCGGCCGAGAAGGTGAGCAGACCGCCCGTCAGCGCGGCCGCGGTGGCCGTGGCGAGGGCGAGTCGCAGAGGCTTGTGCATGCGGGTTTCTCCTGCGGCATGCGGGGGATGCCTGGCTGACATCCGGAGTCGATGGGCTGTGGACCGTCCCCGTTCGCCGTGAGTTGTCCCACGGTTCACCGGACGGTCGGTGATCAGGAGACCCGCCGGGACGCGTAAGGGTTGTACGTGAGCTGGGTAAATTTATGAGGCTGGTGTGCGTGTCGGGTCGACGCGTTACGGTGCCAGGAACTCCGAGGTCGAGAAGGTGGTCGCCGGCCCGGCCGTGAGCAGGCCCTGCGCCGTGCCCCGGTACACGGCGACCGTGTCCTTCGTCTCGCCCCGGTACGTCCGCACCACCAGGTCCGCCCGCCCGTCCCCGTCGAAGTCACCGACCGCGAGGACACGGGTCGTGCCGGGCGCGGGCGGCACGCCGGTGACCGCTCCCGCCGTCGACAGGCCGACGGCACCGGCCCGCAGGACGCGCAGCCGGGAGCCGCCGGAGAGGAGCTCGTCGCGCCCGTCCCCGTCGAAGTCGGCGGCGTCCAGCGTCGAGCCGGGGGAGCGGAGGGTGCCACGTGCGGACGTGGCCGGGAGGTCGTAGCGCAGGGACGTTTCCGCCGTGGTGCCCACCGCCGCGTCCAGCGCCGCGCCACGGCCGAAGCGGCCGAGGGCCACATCGCTGCCGGCGGGCAGGACCGTGCCGGTGCGGGCCGGTCCTGCCGGTCCGCCGAGCACGACGGCGGCCTTGCCGGGGCCGTCGGCGGCCCGGACGACGAGGTCGTCGTACCCGTCCCGGTTCACATCGGCCGCGGGGCCGGTGGGCACCTCTCCGGGGGCGGGCAGCAGGGCGCCGGCCACATGCGGTGCGCCCTGACGGCTGAAGGGTCCGCGCAGGTACGTCAGCCTGCCGCCGGACGCGTGCAGCACCAGGTCCTCGCCGCCGTCGCCGTCGAAGTCGCCGCACACCGGCTGGTCGGGCCAGTCGTTGCCGAAGGGGGCGCGGGCCGGGACGGTGAGCTGGACGGCGCGTCCGGTCAGCCCGGCCGGCGAGCCGAAGAGGATCTGCAGCGGCACCGGGGGCCGGCCCTGTCCGTCGTACGGCGGGTCGGTCGACGCGATCAGGTCGGTGAAGCCGTCGCCGTTCAGGTCGCAGCTCTCCTCCGCGTCGAAGACGGCCGGGAGCCGGCCCCTGGCGGGGGCGGCCTGCTTCTTCGGGGCGAGCAACTGCCGTGCGCCGGGGACGAGTCCGTGCGCGCCGCCGTACACGATCCCGATGCCGGCGTCGTCGGCGTGGCTCTGCGCCTTGACGAGATCGTCGAGGACGAGGTCGCGGTGGCCGTCGCCGTTGAAGTCGTCGGGAACCCTGCTGCCCTTGCCCGGCGGGACGGGGAGTCGGGCGGGGGCGTGCGGAGGCTTGGCCGACCTGGCCGATTCGGTGCCGTCGGAGGGGCCGCAGGAGGTGAGGAGGAGGGCGGAGGCAGGGTGCAGGTGAGGGCAACCGCCGTGAGCGTCCCGGTTCTCGTGCCGGCCCTGGTTCTTCCCGCTCCCCGCGTTCTCCGCACCGTTACCGTCCCCCTCACCGGTCCCGCCCGCGACGCCCTCGCAATCATGCACGTGTTCGACCGACGGTGACACCCCGGGTCGGCGCCGGAGCGCGATGGTGGTGGGCCAGGACGGTGCCATGATCAATAAATATGCCAAGGTAAGCACATGACCTGACCTTGACCTGCAGTGATGCGAGCTACGCGACCCGCTGACCCCTACCAGCGGACTGGCTCAGCATCCCCGCCCACGCAGAGGGGGCACGGCCGTCTTTCCGTCCAGCCGCAATGCTGGCAACCGCCAAATCCGCAGCAGCCATCGCACCAGATTTCGCCGTGGCCAGCGCAGCACCCGCAGAGGTCGCCGTACTTCCACAGGGACCAAGGGGGCTGGCCGCCCGTCCGTCCAGCGCGAGGGGGATTGTCTGGTCGGCGGATTGGGCGAGAGCGGCTAGCCGGTCGCTCTGGGGCCGTGGTCATCACTGCCCGTCGGGGTGCCTGGCCATGAAGACATTGCAGTCCGTGACAGTCGTCTGATCATTGCCCGCGCGTGCCCAACTCCGGACCCTCGCAAGTTCGGCGCAGCTGGCGCACCCCTCAACCGGGTAGGCTCCAACGTCTGTTCGCTCATCGGGAGTTGGATCGGAGCACCGGGGTAACTCCTTGGCTCAGTCATACCGCCCAGGTTCCGCCTGAAGTGGATCTAGAACTAGCGGCCACCTGTAGGCCAGATGTCGGCCAGAATTGGCACATGGGCAGCGACATCGGGGCCAACATCCGGCGCTTGCGCGAAGAGCGCGGGTGGAGTCAGGCACGGTTAGCGCATGAGGTCTGCCGGGCAGCGGGGGTGATTGGTGATCCAGTCGGACGGCAGGAAGTCAGCCGATGGGAGACCGGAAAGCGAACGCCCCGCGAATGGCTGCCGTTCCTCGCTGTCGCCCTGGGTGTATCCGTGGAAGTGCTCAGGGCGCCTCAGAACCCCGCTGACCCCCTTTGCCGCCCCTGGCTGACTTCCTTGCCCGAAGGGGACCCGCTTGGCCCGCTAGAGGAGCGCTCAGGGCGCATCGGCATGGGCACCGTGGATGACCTACAGAAGCGGGTGCACGGCCTACGACTCGCCGATGACGTCCTAGCGGGGGGTGACCTAATCCGCCAGGGAGGCCCGAACGGGGCTCAGAGGGCGCCCAGGCGCCTACTTGGCTGGTGCCTCTGCCCAGTGCACAGTCACCCGATCCTCCGTGTTCGCGTTCCGGCCACGGCCGACGGACTTAGCGATGGTGATGCGGTCGAGGAAGAAAGCCAGGAAGCTACGTCGCTGCTCCAGGTCCCAACTGCCCCACGTCGACTCCGGCCCGATGGGGTCGCCCTCCGGGGCCGTCCACTCCGAGGGGATGATCACGGTGCCGCTCTCATCCCGCCCCAGCTCAGCTACGCGCTCACTCACGCGAGCCTCATGGGCAGTCAGCCGCTCGACGGATTCAGCGAACATGGCCGTGCCGGTCGCCCCGGCGTACAGCCCTGCCTGCCGGTCGGCGTACAGCGTGCGGAGGGCTTCCCGTACGTGCTCCAACTCAGCCCGCGCGGCGGCTAGTTCGGCCTGCCGTTCGCCCGTGTCTGCCTGGGCGGCAAATCGGCGCGCTGCCTCATCAAGCCATTCCAGGTCTTCACGGTCCTCGGGGTCCAGCGCAGTCAGGCGCGACCACACGGTGCGGGCGACCACATCATCAGCAGCTTCCATGTTGATGGCCAGCCCCCCATGCTCCGGTACAGCGCCGGACTGGGCCCGGTTGCACCGGTAGAGCTGCTTGCCGTTGCGTCGGTCGGTCACCATGGACGATCCGCACACCCCACAGAACAGCATCCCTGTCCCGCCGAGCAGCGACGGCACAGACCGGCCACCCTGCCTCACAACCTGCGGCGTGCGGCCGTCTAGAACATCCTGAAGGCGCCACCAGTCGTCTGCGGGAACGATGCCCTCATGTGCTATCAGGGGAGCGCCGGAATCGTCGCGCAGAATGACTCGCTTGGCGCCCTGGCGTTCAGCGGCATAGCCAGCAAGGCGAGGATCACGCAGGATGCGCAGCACGGTCGAGGACACCCACGCAGTGCGCTCCAGCGGCTCACTTATGCCCCTGCCCCGCCGGGCGGCCACGCGCGCTGTCATGTCCGCCGCTTTGGTCGGCACGCCGTCTGTGTTCAGCCTGCGGGCAATGGCAGATGCGGCTACGCCGGACAACGCCCACTCGACCATCTGGCGCACGGGCGGTGCCTCTGCCGGGTCCGGGACCAGCTTGACCACCACCAGGTCCCCGCGCGGCTCACGGCTCGACTGGAAGCCGTACGGGGCCATGCCGGACACGTGGGAGCCAGCGGCGCGCAGGGTCTCTTTAGTCGCCGTGATGTACGCCGACTTCAGGTCTGACTCTTGCTGAGCCAGCGCAGCGATGAGGCCGAAGATCGCAACGCCCATGGGAGTAGACGTGTCCAAGTAGGGCTCTTCGACGCTGACGAGCAGTACGCCGTATTTGGGGCTCTCCTGCCGTATGTGTGGGTCATTCTGTGGCGGGTTGGCGGCCGGGGAGGGTGGGGCGGTCGCCGGCGAGGGTGAGCATGACGAGGGCGAT
>NZ_JBFAWG010000057.1:0-45157 GCF_040680215.1 Streptomyces sp. NPDC052107 | reverse complement strand
CCACCCGCCGAGGTCACCCATTCGATGAGAGAACTATCGTTCCCCGTACGCCCACCACAGCCCGAACACTCACTCATCCGCGCCAGAACACACTCATACGCTGTTCCGCGGCAGCTGTTCACAACCCCTCGGCAGACGATCCTGCCTCACCGTGGCCGGCGCGACCGCCGCGGCTCTGACGGTGACGGACGGCCTCCCCGCCCAGGCCGCATCCCGTCGCACGGGATCACCGCGCCGACAGGCCGCCCGCGCAACACCGTTCCCGCTCACCGCCGTGACCCTGTTGCCCCGGACCGCACCGGGACAACCAGAGTCGCGACACCGCCTGTCTGCGTTTCGTTTACCGACGGGACCGGCACGAGCGATCCGACGGCGGTGCATGCCGTGCCGGGCTGCGCCTCGACGGCGTCCACCAGAACGCGGACGTCCGGCTCAACCAGCCGTCCGAGTCAACAGCCCGAGCACCTCGCCCAGTTGGCGGCGTACCGACGGATCGGCGACGAGTCCGTCCTGGTCGAGGATGTCCCGTCCCACCGGGATCCGCACACAGGCCGACTCCACGACGGACGCGCCCGTGTATCCCAGAACCGTCCGCAGCGTGGCCTCCGCGCCCTGGCCACGGCCAGGGGCGGCCGCGTTGATCCATGCAGTCGGCTTGTCGCAGATCTCCGTGCCCCCGACCGTCCAGTCCAGCAGGTTCTTGAACGAGCCCGGCAGCGTGCCCGCGTACTCGGGGGTACAGATCAGGATGGCGTCCGCATGGTCCAGCGTCGCTCGCAGAGCGGCCACCGGGGCCGGCAACGCGTCGGTGTCGTCATCGGGGTTGAAATGCGGAAGCTGGACCAGGTCCTCGTACATGACCGTGTCCACACCCACGGACGGCGCCACGGCCCGCACCGTACGCAGCACGGCCTCGTTCGTGGAGCCCTTCCGCAGGCTCCCGGACAGCAACAGGATCACGGGCATCGGCGTCATTCGCTCAACCTACTGGCACGGTGGTCAGGGCGCAGCCAGGAAACCGACCCAGCGGTTTGGTAACGGCTGCCATCACCTGGTGCCACATGCGCGCCGCACCAGGACTCAGCCGTTGACGCCGGCCCAAGACGTCTCCGGCTTCCTCCGGACCTCCGCGATCACCCTGGCACCCCGGTCCGGTGCGGTGTCGAGGCGGACGAGGACGGCCGGCGCGGCGACGGCGGGGAGCAGATGGCTGAAGAGGGCCGACATACGGTGGTCGAGGTCGGCCCAGTTCGCGACGGCCTGGGAGACGAACTGCACGCCGATCCACCCGCCGAGGAAGACCTGGGCGGTCTCCTCGGGCACCACGTGCGGCAGTACCTCACCGCGTTCCTTGGCCACCGCCAGCAGAGAGCCCGTCAGCTCGGCCCAGACCGGCCAGGCGCTGCCGAACACATCGCGGCCCTGCAGGTCGGCCGAGAGCCGGACCCCCGCGAGCAGCATCGGCTCCCGGGGCAGCCGCTCGGCCAGTGTCATGCCCGCGTCCACCCACTCCTGCAACTTCAGTTCCCTGGGGACGTGGTACTCGGTGGTCAACTGCTCCTGCAGCACACCCCGGGCGAGCGCCGCCTTGGAGTCGAAGTGGAAGTACAGGGCGCCCTTGGTCACGCCGGCCCGGTTGAGGATCTCGGCGATGGTGGCGGCCGCGTAGCCGCGCTCGGCGAACACCGCGGCGGCGGCTTCCAGAACAGCACGCCGGGTCCGGACAGCTCGCTCCTGCTGAGCCATGGACCCTCCTCAAGCTGAAAATTAAACCAACCAGCTCGTACCTTACCGCAGCGCCTGTCAACGAAAAGGCGCTCTGCGGCAGTTGCCTGAACCCCCCGACTCACTCTTTTGAACGCGTTCAAATATGCGGCTACGCTTTGCGCACCGAACCGAGGGGGCTCGATGAAGGTTGTACTGCCTGGGGGAACCGGACAGGTCGGCGCGATTCTCGATCGTGCGCTGACGGCAGCCGGTCATGAGGTCACCGTGCTGACCCGGCGTCCGACGCGAGAGCGGCAGGTCGGCTGGGACGGGGCCACGCTCGGCCGCTGGGCCGAGGTGATCGACGGCAGCGACGCGGTCGTCAACCTGGCCGGACGCAGCGTCTCCTGCCGCTACACCGCCGAGAACCTGCGGGCCATGATGGATTCGCGAGTGAACTCGGCGCGTGTGGTGGGGCAGGCGATCGCCGCCGCCGCGCAACCGCCGCGGGCCTGGCTGCAGATGAGTACGGCGACGATCTACGCCCATCGCTTCGACGCGGCGAACGACGAGGCGACCGGCGTGATCGGCGGTTGCGAGGCCGGAGTTCCGGGCTACTGGGCCTACAGCGTCGACATCGCCAGGAACTGGGAACACGCCCAGGCCGAGGCACCGGCACCGGCGACGCGGAAGGTGGCGCTGCGCTCGGCGATGGTGATGAGCCCGGACCGGGGCGGCGTCTTCGACGTACTGCTGGGACTGGCCCGGCTGGGGCTGGGCGGGCCGGTCGCCGGTGGTGCACAGTACGTCTCCTGGATCCATGACGAGGACTTCGTACGCGCCGTGGAGTTCCTGATCGACCGGGACGACATCGACGGCCCGGTCAACCTCGCCTCCCCCGGCCCGCTCCCGCAGCGGGAGTTCATGCGGACGCTACGCGCGGCCCGGGGCGTCCCCGTGGGGCTGCCTGCGACCCGGTGGATGGCGGAGTTGGGGGCCTTCGCGCTGCGCTCGGACACGGAGTTGCTGCTCAAAAGCCGCCGGGTGGTACCGGGCCGGCTGTCGGCGGCTGGGTTCGACTTCGCGTATCCCGAGTGGCAGCCGGCCGCTGTGGATCTTGTGCGGCGGGCCAGGTCGTCGCGGCCCCGGGCAGGCCGGCTTCGTCGGTTTACTTGAAACAAAGCGGGAGATCCGCGACAGCCGGGTGCGCGGCACCGACACCGTCGCGCGAGCCTGCGCCGCGTCCGCCGACCCGCCGCGTGTCCTGGTGTCCGCGTCCGCGACCGGTTACTGCGGCGACACTGGTGAACGGATCGTCGACGAGAGCGAGCCGGCCGGCGACGACTTCCTGGCCTCCGTCTGCGCCGACTGGGAGGCGGCCGCCGATCCGGCTCGGCGAGCCGCATCCGCGTGGTGCACCCGCGTACCGGCCTGGTCGTCTCCGCCGAGGGCGGCGCATTCGGCCGGCTCTTCCCGCTCTTCCGCTTCGGCCTGGGCGGCCGGCTCGGCTCCGGCGACCAGTACGGGCCGTTCATCTCCCTGACGGACCACATCGCAGCGCTCCGCTTCACCCTCGACACCGAGGGACTCTCCGGGCTGGTCAACTTCACGGCCCCCGAATCGCTCACGAACCGCGACGTGACCCGGGCACTGAGCCGCGCCCTGCACCGTCCGGCGCTCGCCGCAGTGCCGGCCTTCGCCCTGCGCGCGGCGCTCGGCGAGTTCGCCGCGAGCATCACGTGCAGCGCACGCGTCGGACCGGCCGCCCTGCACAAGGCGGGTTTCTCCTTCGCTCATCCGACGATCGACGGAGCGCTCGGCTCGGTGCTGCGACCGGCCGCTTGAGGAGGCCGTCGACGCGGCCGAAGGAAGCCGAGGGCGGGCCGGACGCCGTCCGTGGCGCGAGTGCGGGAACGTCCGGCGCGCGGGACCATGGTCGTCCGGGTGGGTCGCCGGACGACCGGGCTCGGCGGAGGACGGGCGACGAGGAGGATGCCGTGTGCCGGCTGTTCGGGCTGATCAGCTCCCCGCTGCGGACGCACGCCACGTTCTGGCTGCTGGACGCCCCCGACAGTCTCAGCGTGCAGAGTCGCCGCGAGCCCGACGGCACCGGGCTCGGGTTCTTCGACGCGGCCGGTACGCCGGAGGTGCACAAGGCGGCGATAGCCGCGTACGAGGACCGCGCCTTCGCCCGGGAGGCCCGGGAGGTCGAGTCGGCCACCTTCCTCGCGCACATCCGCTATGCCTCGACCGGAGGGCTGGATGTGCGCAACACACATCCCTTCGAGCAGGACGCACGTCTGTTCGCGCACAACGGTGTGATCGAGGGGCTGGACAGGCTCGACCGTCAGCTCGGCGAGGACCGTTCGCTGGTGCACGGGGACACCGACTCCGAGCGCTTCTTCGCCCTGGTCACGCGGGAGACGGCGGCGCACGGCGGGGACGTGTCCGCCGGTATCGTGTCCGCGGCACGCTGGGTCGCCGGGAACCTGCCGCTGTACGCCCTCAACATCGTCCTCGTCACCGCGCGAGAGCTCTGGGCGCTGCGCTATCCCGCCACCCACGAGCTGTACGTCCTACGGCGCCCGGCAGGCGGTCACCACGGATCGCGGCCTCTCGACCACGCCGGCAGGCACGGTCATCTGCGGGTGCGCTCCGCGCATCTGGGTGATCGTCCGGCGGTCGTGGTGGCCAGCGAGCCCATGGACGAGAGCCCGCAGTGGCAGCTCATGTCTCCCGGCGAGTTGCTGCACGTGGCCGCCGATCTGCGGGTGACCTCCCGCATCGCCGTGTCCGACCCACCGGCGTACCCGCTGACCCTCTCCGACCTGCGCCCCGAAGCGGCCGCCTCCCAGCGACCCGCGTAGCCCGGCCGGGGTTTCGGCGAGCCGGCACGCGCGCCGGTGAAGCCGGACGCCACCGCGGACTCATCGCCAAGGTGCGGCTGACCACCTGCGCAGAAGCGGCCTCGCATGCCGCGTGCCCCCGTGACCCGGCTCACGGGCCCGAAACTTGCGCAACCCTTAAACTTTCCGCCGTGGAGAGTACCGAGGTGACGTGTTGGGAGACCGCCGTGCTCGACGGCGGGCCGGCGGACGGGCTGCGGATGAAGGTCTCCGACCGCCCGCGCGTGATCCAGGTGACGTACCCCTGCCGGGTCGAGGCCGCACCGCCCGGTGGCGTACGCGCCGAGGCGGTGCATCTGTACCGCCGCGACTACACCGTCACCAGCGAGCCCCTGCGGTACGGCTTCGACATCGCCAGCCCCTGATCCGCACGGTGGACGCGGCTCAGTCGGCCGGCCCGCTCCCGGCGGGTCAGGCGTCGGAGTCGGGCTTGCTCCTCGCCGCGGCGTACGCCTGGGCCGGTGTCATGGCGACGCCGTTGAGGTTGACCGTCTTGTAGGGGCTGACCTTGGCGCAGGTCTTGGCCTGGTCCGCGGTGGAGGCGTGGGCGCCTCCGACGGCGGCCTGGGTGTCGGCCGGCGCGGGTGAGGAGGTGCCGCCCGGGAAGCCGGTGCCGCTGGGCCAGTCGCTGCCGATCACCAGGGTCAGGCCGCCGCCGGTGCCCTGCTTCACGTGCGAGGAGGGCAGACCGAGCGCCTTGGCGACCGTGGTGGCCTGCGCCTTCTGATCGGCGCCGTAGGTCAGCGTGGTGGTCGTCGCCGGGCTCGGTGCGTTGGCCGTGGTCGTGCCGGAGCTGAAACCCTGGTCGGTCAGCGCGGTCGCGATGGCCGAGGCACGGCCGGTGACCGATGTGCCGTTCTCGACGGTGACGGCGATCTGCGACGCGGGCACGGCCGAGGCGGTGGCCTTCGCGGTCGCCGAGGCCGCGGCGGACTTCTTGCCGGAGCCGGTGGTCAGCGACTGGTCGTTGGCGATGGTGGAGAACAGGGTTTTGGCACCCTGGCCCACGACCACCCGGTCCTTGTTGTTCGGGTCGGGGGCCGTCTGCATCGTCGTGAACGTCATCCGCTTGGTCGGCACCTTGTTCACGTCCGACGCGAGCGAGATCAGTTTCTGCACGCTGCCCAGGCCGTCGTCCACGGTCAGCGCCTTGGTGGCGGCGTCGGCCAGCCCGTAGACCGCGGTGGGGTCGGTGAGCGTCCCGGCGCTCTTGAACTTGCGGATCATCGAGCTGAGGAAGATGTGTTGCGAGATCGTACGGCCGAGGTCGCTGCCGTCGCCGAAGCCGTGGCGGGAGCGGACGAACTCCAGCGCCGCCTCGCCCTTGAGGGTGTGGGAGCCCTTGGACAGCTTCAGGTGGGAGTAGGTGTCGTACACGTTGTCGCTGACACAGACGGAGACGCCGCCGACGGCGTCGGACATCTTCACGACGCCGGAGAAGTCGAGCTTGACGAAGTGGTCGATCGGGATGCCGGTGAGCCGGTGCACGGTGGCCACCTGGCAGGCGGGGCCGTACTGCAGGGCGCTGTTGATCTGGCCGTAGTAGCCGGACGTGGACTGACCCGTCTCCGTGTCCTGGCAGGCCGGGACCTGGGTCATCGTGTCGCGCGGGATGCTCATGACCGTCGCGTTGGAGCGGTCGGCGGATATGTGCAGCACCATCTCCACGTCCGCGTTGCTGCCGCTCTGCACCCCCGTCTGCGAGCAGCCGCCGCCGAGCTTGCAGTCGGCCTGGCTGGTACGGCCGTCCGAGCCCATGACCAGGATGTTGATCGGGGTGCGGCCGAAGGCGTCGGCCTTCTCGCTGCCGCCCTTGCCGTCGAGCGCGACGCTGTGGATGTTGCCGTTCAGGTGCTCGTAGAACCACCAGCCCGCACCCGCCGTGACCACGATGAGCACGGACAGGCCTATCCCGAGGATCTTCAGCGCCCTCCTGCCGCGGCCCACCCGGCGGCCACGGCGCCCCCGCCTTCCGCCCCCGCGGGCAGCCGCCCGGGCCGCGGCCCGGCCGCCCGGCCGAGGCAACCCGTCGGGTTCGGCCGTTCGCTGTCCGGGCACCCGCGCGCTATGGCTGCGCGTGGCCTGCCCGGTGGGCCCGTCCCACGGGTCGCTCATCTCCCACTCCCATGAACGGTCGGGCCCGTCAGGCCGGGCCGTGGGGTGAACGGCCCGACCCGCGCGGCGATGTACGGGGGGCGGAGCGCGCCGCTCCACCTTGCTTGCGTGGTTGCGCAATCTAACAAACCTGTGGCCCGAACTGCACAGATACACACATGATTCATAGGTGAGGCATCTCATGGACCGCCGCGCGGGCCCGGCGCGGTACGGGAGCGGGAGTCTACGCGCCTCACATAAGAGCGACATATGGGCCTTGCGCAAGCACGGTACATACGCGACATGCAGAAGGGATCGGGACAGTGCCGGCGGGTTCGCGCGGCGCTCTCAGCCGCCGATCCTGCGCAGGCCGTGGACAGGGGCGGCGGTGTGCGTCGAGCGCGCCAGTTGTCCCACCATCACCCGGACCAAGGTCACGACGTCGGGGTCATCGATGAAGTACACCTGCCGTCGACCCTCACGGCGCGAGCGGACGAGTCCGGTGAAGCTTGAGCTTGGCGCAGGTGCTGACTGACCGCGGGGAGCGCTCCGCCCACCCGGCCGGCGAGACGCGTGACATCGCTCTCCCCCTGCGACAGGGTCCACATCAGATGCAGCCGGGCGGAGGAGGCGAGCAGGCCGTACGCCGCGGCGGCCTCGGCCAGCACGTCGGCGGGCGGGTCCCCGAAGCCAGCGGCGCTCTCCGTCACAGTCCCCTCCCGTCCCCGCCCTCGGCACAGCCGACGCACATGCGCCCACCCAGTGTAGGCGTCCGGCTCCGGCGCCCGGGCGCCGTCGGGACGGCCCGGCCTGCCTCGCCGGGACCGGGCGCATGCTCGCGGAGCGGCGGGAGACGTCCGTCTCGTTCCCGAGGACTCACTCCTCGAAGAAGTTGTTGATCACCTCCGGCTCGTCGTCGAACGCCTCGTTGGGCAGCGCGCCGCCGATGAGGCCTGCCGCACCGGCGCCGATGAGCGCGCCGGCACCGAAGCGCCGGCCGCCGGCCTCGTGATGATGGTCGTGGTCCGCCTAGGGCTGGCCGTATCCCTGCTGGGGGTAACCCTGTTGCGGATAGCCCTGCGGCACGGGCTGCGGCACGGGCTGCGGATAGCCCGGCTGAGGCGGGGTGTAGAACGGCGGCACCGTGGTCTGTACGCGCTGCGCGCAGGCGCCGCAGGTCTGCACGGGCCGGGGCACGCCCCACTGCGGCGACCAGGTCACGGTCGTCACGCCAGGGCCGTGGTCGGGGTCGAAGAAGCAGGTCACGCTGGAACTCCCGGTGGTGCGGGGATGCGGGGAACGCCGGGGCCGGCGGGGCGGCGACCGGAGGCTTCGGCGGGGCGGGCGGAGCGGCGACCGGAGGGTTCGGTCGGGCGGGCGGCACATACGTGGCGGCGCCCGTTTGCGGTGCGGCGGAGACGCCTTAGTCGGCGGCGATGCCGGCGAGTCCCGCGGCGTAACCCTGCCCGACCGCGCGGAACTTCCACTCCGAGCCGTGCCGGTACAGCTCGCCGAAGACGCGCGCGGTCTCGGTCGACAGGCCGCCGGAGCGAGGTCGTAGCGGGCCAGTTCCGTGCCGTTTTCCCGGTCGAGGACCCGGATGTGCGCGCGGTGGAGCTGCCCGAAGGCCTGGCCGCGGCTCGCGCCCTCGTACAGCGACACGGTGAAGACGACCTTCTCGATCCCGTCCGGGACCCCGGACAGGTCGATCTCGATCCGCTGGTCGTCACCGTCGACCGGAGCGCCACCGCCCGAGTGGCGGACCGAACCGTCGGGGCTGGTCAGGTTGTTGAAGAAGACGAAGCGCTCGTCGGACGGCACCTTGCCCGACAGAGCGCACAGCAGCGCTCCGGCGTCCAGTTCCTACCCGGTGTTCGCCTGCCAGCCCAGCCCGACCGTCACAGCAGTCAGACCGGGGGCCTGCTTGCTCAGCGACACATTGCCACCCTTGGTCAGGGACGCACTCATCCACGTCCTCCGCAGCCGCTCGCACTTCCCGCGTCCATCGTGATCAACGCCCCCGGGCCACTCTGAGGTCCTCGATTGCGCAATGTCTTAGTCATGTAGCAGAACCTCGACGGGACATCACCAGAGGCCCGCCGGAGGCCAACAGCCCTTGTCAGGCCGGCTCGACCCGCCCCTAGGCTTGCGCAAGCAGGCAGACGAAGTGTCGGTCTCCGGCGCACTCGGCGCGGATCCCGACCCGATGGGAGGAACAACACCATGGGCATCATCGGCTGGATCATCCTCGGCCTGTTCGCCGGAGTGATCGCCAAGATCCTGCTGCCCGGCCGCGACCCGGGCGGCCTGATCGGCACCACCCTCATCGGCGTCGCGGGATCCTTCATCGGCGGCTGGCTCTCCACCCGATTCCTCGACCGCCCGGTGGAGAAGCACTTCTTCGACCTCTACACCTGGGGCGCGGCCATCGCCGGCTCCCTGGTGCTGCTCATCGGTTACCGCATCCTGTTCGGCAACTCCCGCGACTTACCCGTCCGGTCAGCGCCGTCGGCGCAGGGCGCAGGAAGCGCTGGAAACACGGGTGCTCGCGTGGCCGATCACACCGTTGGCCGAGCAACGTCTCCATCCGCGCACCGCCACCCGGCTGCTGACCGCCCTCCCCACGGTGTTGGCGCTGTGCAGCACGGTGTGCCTGGACCTGCCGCTGGTGGTCGGCACGGCCCAACCGCCCGGAAATCCGCTGCCGGACGGCTGGTCGGATCCCGGGGCGCGCGAGGGCGTGCTGCCGCACGAGGTCCGCCAACGGCCCGCCAGAGGCGGGCCGTTCACGCTCAGGGGAGTTTAACGAACGGTGCCAGGAAGGCTCGGGCTTCGGGTGTGTCGAGGCGGTAGGTGACGTTGGTGGCGTAGCAGGGGGTGTCGCCGGTGATGGTGGTGGCGGCGAGGACGTTCTTGCCGCCGATGACCGCGAAGTTGGGCCCGCCGGAATCGCCGTAGCAGGCACCGCCGTTGCCCTGGGGAGCTGTCATGGCGAGGTGGACCCAGGCCTTGTTGAGGGCGTTGAAGGTCACGGGTGCCTTCATGCGGATGCCTCCGCCGGGGTGGGTGTGGCCGCCGGGCCCGTTGGTGGCCTCCTGGGTGCCGTACCCGGCCACGAACCAGTCGGTGGAGTTCAGGCCCTGGGGGGCGAGCGCGCCGAGTTGGTTCTCGGTCGGCAGGGTGGCCGGAGTGAAGGACCAACGGGAGGCGACCTTGGCGGCGGGCAGTTCGATCACCGCCATGTCGTGTGGGTCGGAGGCGGGGCCCGGGTAGTCGGGGTGGGTGTGCGCGACACCCTCGACGGCCACGGCGTTCGCCTGGGCGGCCGGGTCACCCGGGTACTTCTTCGCGGCGGCGTCGAGCCCGGCCTGGACGTCCTGGTCGAGCGAGACATAGAACCGGACGCCGGCCGGCCAGTCGCTGGTGCAGTGCGCGGCGGTCAGGAAGGTGTCGGCATCGATCATCGTGCCCGAACACACCCAGTCGACCCGGTCCGGGGTCGCCGGGTCGTTGTCGGCGTCCCAGGTGGCCACGAGCGCTCCTACCTCGGTGCGTTCGGGTGCGGGCGTGGCGTTGTACGAGTTGATCGCGGAGGAGGGCAGCGCGACGGCGAGCACGGTGGCGCAGGCCGCTGCGGTGCCGGCGGTGACGCGTAGAGCGGTCAAGAAGAACCCCTTCACTGGGTGTGTGGGACAGGTGTTCTCCTGTGGGAGGTAGGAGCATTGAAGTGGGTGGGGCGCCCCGGGGACAAGCCCGCGGCGGGCTGGTCGGGCTCCTGGACGTCCCGGTGCGCCGCGAGCGTCGTCAGGGCCTGCTGGGTGGCCGGGTCGGCCGGCAGGAACGCCTCCAGTCTCAGCTCGGCCAGGGTCACGTCGACGGCGGTGGCGAAGGTCGTCACGGTCGTCATCAGCCGTAGTTCCCCGTACGGGGTGCGCAGGTGCAACGGGACGGCGAACCCGAGGTGATCGGCGGACGGCTCCAACTCGGGTGTGTAATCGCTGAGTTCGTCCCGCAGTTCCGGCAGGTGGCCGAGGCGGGCCAGGATGTGCCGGGACCACTCGGCGAGATTGCCGATGCGCGGGGCCAGCCCCCGCGGGTGCAGCGCGAGCCGGTAGACGTTCGTGCCGGGGCCGACGAGTTCGGGGGCCGCGCCCTCGGTGAGCACGCCGAACGCCTCGTTCGCGGCGACCAGATCACCGCGCCGGTCCACGACCAGCGCCGGATACGGCAGATGCCCGCGCAGGATGTGGTCGATCGCCGTACGCACCGGGGCCAGTTCGGGGTCGTCGAGGGAGCTCTCGGGGTAGACGGGCGCGTACCCGGCGGCCAGCAGCAGCTCGTTGCGTTCCCGCAACGGCAGTTCCAGCGACTCGGCCAGGCGTACGACCATGGTGCGGCCGGGGGCGGATCTGCCGGACTCGATGAAGCTCAGGTGGCGCTGCGTGGTGCCCGCCCGCAGGGCGAGGTCGAGCTGGCTGAGACGACGGCTGGTACGGCGGGCGCGCAGGGCGCGGGGGAAGTCCACGCGCCCGTTCTAGCGCCCGGCGTGGCGTCCCGGCCATTCCCTGCGGGGAATTGTCGCGCCGCGAGCCCGCACCGGAGCATCGTCGGCATGGACATCGGCGTACTCCTTCCGACCGGCACCGCGCAGTGGGGTCCGGGCGACGACCCGCGTGAGCTGGTCGCCTTCGGCCGCCGGGCCGAACGCTCGGGCTTCTCCTCCCTCTTCGTCAACGACTCCCTGATCAGTCCGCGCATCGAGGCACTGACCATGCTGGCCGCGCTGGCCCCGGCGACCGAGAGCGTGACCCTGGGAACGGCGGCCCTGATGCCGTTCCTGCGCCGGCCGGTGCAGACAGCGCAGACCCTGGCCTCCCTCGACCTGCTGTCCGGCGGCCGGCTCACCGTGGCCGTCGGCGCGGGTTTTCCCGGCCGCTTCGGACGGCCCCTCTACGACCTGTCCGAGGTTCCCTGGGAGCGCCGCTTCGCCCGGCTGGACGAGACCGTGGCGCTGTGGCGGGCCCTGTGGACCGGCGCGGACTCCTTCCATGGCGGGATCCTCCGGTTCGACGGCATCCCGCCGGCGACCGCGCCGTACCGTCCCGGCGGCCCGCCGGTCTGGCTAGGCGGCGGGACCCCGGCGGCGCAGGCCCGTACCGGCCGGCTCTACGACGGCTGGCTGCCGTACCCGCCCGACCCGGCCGACTACGCCTCCGGGCTGCTGAACGTGCGCGCTGCGGCGACCGGCGCCGGGCGCCTGGCGCAGGACGTCACGCCGGCGCTCTTCGTCTCCTTGCGGATCACCGAGGAGGGCGAGGACACGGACGGCGGCCGACACGAGCTGGACGCGTACGTGCGGGCCGTCTACGGCATGCCGCTGGCGGAGCTGGAACGGATCCAGGCGGTCGTCACCGGCTCCGCCGAGCAGGTACGCGCACAGCTCACCCGGTTCGTCGAGGCGGGCGCCCGGCACCTCGTCGTCCGCCTGGGCACTCTCGGCCTGGCCTCCCAGCGAGAGCAGCTCGAACGGGTCGCCGGCCTGATCCCGGCGCTGAAGGCCTCGGCTGCGGCCGCCGCACCGGCAGTGCCGCGCGCCCAGCGGGACACCGTGGCCTGAACGGCACGCACGCTCTTGCACCCTTCGGGCGGCCCGTGGGACAGCCAGGCCCCTTTTCATCCCAACGGGTGAATCGGTGGATGGACGTCCGGACTCCGCCCGCCCTGTGCGGTGTGCTGAGCCGGCAACCCTGATGCCGTCACAGGGCCCGGCCGTATCCAGGACAGGGGGGAGCGGGACGCATGGGAGTCTTCGTTCTGTGCGCGTGGCTGCTGACCGCCGGGCTCGGCGGATACCTCGGCACGGTGTGGGTCCGGTACGGCGGACTGCGGCAGCGCACGCCCGGGGTGACGCGGCTGCCGCTGTGGCTCGTGCTCGGGCATGTGGCCCTCGCCGTGGCGGGACTCGCCGCCTGGACCGCCTATGTGGTGGGAGGGGTGCGGAGTTCGGCCTGGACCGCGTGCGCGGTCGTGCTGATCGTGGCCGCGTTCGGCTTCATGATGCTGCTGCGCTGGCTGCCCAGTTCCGGACGCCACTCCCACGGGGACGCCACGGCCGAACGACACTTCCCGCTCACGGCCGTGGTCGCCCACGGCACGACCGCCGGCGCCACCGTGCTGCTGGTGCTCCTCGTGGTCCTGCGCAAGGCCTGAGCGGTCGTGCCGCGCGCGGCCTCAACCGTCGTACCGCACAGGGCGTGAGCGGGAGCCCGGCTCACTTCCCGGTGGGCCTGCGGCGTACGGCCACCAGCGCCGGCCCGTCGCGGCCACCGCGCCCGTGGCCGGCATCGGCATGGCGTCGCTGCCCGTGGCCGCGAGGCTGCCGCCGGTGCCGGCGCAACCGCCGGTCGCAGTCGCGCCCGACGTACCCGAGACCACCAGATCGGGGGCCGGGTCCTCGGCGTGCGCCACGGGTGCGGCGAACACGGAAAGCCCATGCCGATCGCGGCGGCGGCCACACAGGTCGCCGCGGGACGGAAGGCTGGGCGCACGACGGGTCTCTCCTCGGGGGCACAGGGCATGCCGCGCCCTGCCGGCCGGCTGATCATGTACTGGACACTCGAAAGCCCCGGAGGTCGTACGGGCACGCGGGACCCGAGAGTCCCGCCGAGGAGCGGAAGCCGCCCCGCCCGGTGGGTGTCCGTGCGGAGCCGGGCGTCGTACGACGAGACTGCTCACCTCGAAGGACATCTCGGTCGTCTGCGCGGCGGGCGCCGGGTGATAGCGGCCCGCGCAGACCGAGAGGTTGACGATGGGGAAGGCGTGCCAGCGGTGCCCCACTCCACGCCGGTCCGCGAAGACCTGAACGCCGTTCACCGACCAGACGACCGAGCGGGCCCCGAACTCGGTGCGCAGGTCGACCCAGGAGCCGGGGCGGACCGCGTCGTCGCGAAAGCCGTGGCCGGCACCGCGGACATGGTTGCTGAACTCCAGGAGGTCCGGGTGGTACTCGAACACGTCGCTCTCCTGGTCGCCGTCGCGCCAGGTCCAGATCGCCGGCCGCGCCCCGATCTCGCCGGGCAGCCGTGCCCGGGCCTCCAGCACGTCTCCCGAGCGGACCATGAACGCCTCCTCGCCGCCCTCGGTCGTCAGCAGGCCGGTGTCCCGCTAGCCGTCGGGCCGGCGGGTGGCCCCGAAGACACCGGAGCGCGCGTAGGAGGCGTCGGGTACCAGGTGGTCCAGCTTGTCGTCGCCCGGGTTCACCGGGCCTCCGTCCGGATACGCCCAGGAAGGGCCCGCCGGCCATTGCCGGGCGGAGCCGAAGTCCGCCGTGAACACGACCTCGTGCCGAGCGGGGGGCGGGGACCCGGGAGCGAGTCGCCGGGAGTCTGTCTCTTTGAGCGATGTGTGACCGGCGGGTCCTGTCCTGCGCCGGGAGGCCCGTGAGGTGCGGGAACGACCCCTTTCGGGTGACAGGGCGAACCGGGAGTGCGAAGGCGGAGTGCTGCAGGGCCTGGTGGGACGGCGGTTTCCGTGGTGTGCTGGTAGCGGCGGGAAGGACCGAGAACAGACGCGGGGAAACGGCCCGGAGCCGTGCACCGCGCAATCCGGATCCGCGAGAAGCGGATGGCCCTTCCCGCCCTGTCGTCCCGTCTCCTCGCACCGGCCGTCCCGCGGCCGTGCGCAGGTACGCCCTGGAGCGAGGTCCGGCCCCTGGCGTCCCCGGCCAGCGGAGGCGGTCGGTGAATCCGGTGCTCGGAGCGCTGCGCCGACGGCGGCGCTCGGTGTCGGGTGCTCAGCCCCGTCCGCCGCTGAGGTTCCCCCACCGGGGACCGATCTGCTTCCACTCCTCGTCCCACTCGGCCATGCGCCGCTTGATCAGCCGGCTGCGCACCACCCAGCCCGCGCCCCAGACCGCCGCGCCTGCCGACGGGGCGACGAGGACGCCGGTGAGGGCCGCCTGCAGATCGGCGGCAGCGCCGGTGACGGGCGCGGAGACCACGTGGCCCGCGCGGTTGGTCCACACGGTCACCTGGGATCCGGTGGGGGCGCCCGGCAGGACCTTCGCCCGGTCGGTGTGCACGCTTCCGTGGGCGTCCGTCCAGCGCACGGTGGCCCACACCCGCCCGTCGTCGTAGCCGGTCCCCGAGGCCGGGGTCCGCGCCCCGGCGTCGGTGAGCACGGCGGACACGGCGTGCACCTGGGCCTCGCGGGCGGAGAACGCCGCGCCGGCGGTCTGGGCCGCCACGAGGCCGGCGGCGACTCCGCCGAGGACGGCGAGCGCCCAGGTCACGAGGACGATCCAGGCCTCGACGACATCGCTGTGCCGCCTGAGCGGATTGCGTCGCCAGCGCCACAGCCGTACCTGGGTGACCGTCGTGGGAGGTGTCCGGTTCATCGTCACCGCCTCCTCTCGCGCACCGTCGGCTTCGCCGCACCCACTCCACGCACCTCTCGCCGGGCAGGATCGCGCCGGGCGGGCGGCGAGCGGGCTCGGGGCGGTCTCCCGGACCCGGCCGTCGAGTGTCACCACACCATCGTGCACCTCAATCCGGAAGTCGGCGGGGTGAGAGGAAAAGAGGCTCGTGACGGCTTCGCGGCGCACCCTGCCGACCGTCGGAATCGGGACGTCCGGCCCTCCCGCCGTGGGCCGAAGGACACTGGGTGGACGGCGTGGGACGCGCGAGAGTGGGGGGTCAGGAGCGGCACCGATCCCCCGCGGTGTCGCTCCGCCCCCGGGATCGCCGCCGCGCGCCGGGGGCCGGCGAGAGACGGGGAGTGTCACGCACTCGCGAAGAAGCCAGCCATGATCCGTAACGGCAATCCGGCGCACCGGCGCATCGACCTCGACCCCGTGGAGGCGTTGCGGCTGCTGGACAGCGTGTCCCTCGGGCGGATCGTCTTCACCCGGCAGGCGCTGCCCACCGTCCGCCCGGTCAACCACGTCCTCGACGGCGGCGACATCGTGATCCGCACCCACGAGGGCGCCGCGCTGACCGCGCACACGCAGCAGGGCGGAGGCGAGGGCGTGGTGGTCGCCTACGAGGCCGACGCGATCGACCCGGACACGCATCTCGGCTGGAGCGTGGTGGTCACGGGCTACGCCCGGCTTGTCACGGATCCCGCGGACCTGGCCCGGGTCCGGACGCTGCTCGCCCCCTGGGCGCCGGAGGAGGGCATGGACCAGGCCGTACGCATCCGCCCCTCTCTGGTGACGGGCGTGCTCCTCACCGACACACCTGCCGGGCCCGCGAAGGGCTCCGTGCGGCGGGCGCCCCGGACGCCGGGTCGTTCCGGCACGAGGGCTAGGACGGTGTGAGCGGCTGGTCATCGGTGTAGGCGTTCACCGGCTGGGCGATGGGGCGGGTTTCCTTGACGTCGAGGGCCGCCCGCGCGGTCCTGGTGCCGAGGGTGCCCTGGGGGTTCCAGGTGCCGGTCACCGCGAGCCAGGTGTTCGCGGGCGAGACCTCGGTTCCGTGCACGCGGATCTTGACGGTCTGCGAGTCCGCCGCACAGCACGTGAAGATGATGTACGGCGAGCCCGGCCAGGAAGAGCACCAAGAGCCAGGGTGAGCCGGAGAAGGCGTCGAGGACGGAGCGCGGCACCGCGACGTTGAAGGTGGCGGCGGCCATGGCGCCGAGGACGAGGAAGCCGCCGGCGTGCAGGAAGTCGTGCTGGAGGCCGATCCGGAACTCGCGCATGCGGCTGCGGCCGTGCCGGTGGCCCGTGTGCCGGTGCCGCAGGATCGGCCGCAGCCACTGCTCCTTGCCCAGCCAGAGCCAGAGCCAGCCCATCACCGCCGCCGTGGCGAGGGAGGCGAGCAGCCGGGCGGCGACCATCGCGGGGTGCCCGGGAAGGCGACGGCGGTGGCGGTCAGCACGACGGGGTTGATGGCGGGCGCGGAGAGCAGGAAGGCGAAGGCGGCGGCCGGGGTGACACCGCGTCGGATCAGGCTGTGGGCGACCGGGACGAAGGCGCACTCGCACCCGGGCAGCACCGCGCCCGCTGCTCCGGCGACGGGCACGGCGAGGGCGGGCCGCTTCGGCAGGACCTTGGTGAACAGGTCGGCCGGCACGAAGGAGTTGATCGCGCCGGACAGGGCGGTGCCGAGGAGCAGGAAGGGGAGTGCCTGGACGGTGATGGCGAGGCACACGGTGCGCCAGGCCTGGACGGCGGGCTGGTTCAGCCACTGGGCGCCGGCGAGGACGAGCACGGCGACGGCACCGAGCGCGACCACGAGGGCGGCACCGGGCGGCCGCGGCCGGATGCGGCGTCCGGACGGCGCATCCGAGGGCGACGACCGTCACACCCGCGGCCACGCCGACCAGTTCATCCGTTTGTTCCATGATCACTCCGGATGTCGGTGTCTGGCCGACGACAAGCGGGGCGCACGGCCCGCGCGTACACGCCGCCACCTGACCGACCCGGATGTCGCGATGCGCTCCATTGGGCGGCGCTGGTGGCTCTTCTCACAATTCGCCGCGAACGGGCCCGAAGGTGACGGCCGCCACGTCGCCCGGCGGACGCTTTGTCTACGTTCGGCGCCATGCCGTCTCGCCCCTCCCCCACCACCGCACGCATACGGACCGGCGCCCTGCTGGCCTCGGTCGCGACCCTCGTCTCCGTCGGCGCGCTGCACCCGGCACCGGCTGCGGCGGCCTCCGCTCCGACCCCCTCCCCGCACGCCACGGCCGCCGTGCTCGACCTGGACGGAACCGGCCGCACTCCCGTGGTGCACGGGCAGGACAGCGCCTACGACACCGCCAGCATCGTCAAGGTCGACATCCTGGCGGCGCTGCTGCTGCGAGCACAGGACGCGGGACGGCGGCTCACCGCCGAGGAGCGCGGCCGCGCCGAGCCGATGATCGAGCGCAGCGACAACACGGCGGCCAACGCGCTCTGGCGCGAGATCGGCCAGGCCTCCGGGCTGGCGGCGGCCAACAAGCGGCTGGGACTGACCTCGACGACGGGCGGGCCGGGCGTGAAGTGGGGGCTGACCCGGACCACCGCGAGCGACCAGATACGGCTGTTGCGCGCCGTTTTCGACGGCGACACGACGGCGAAGCCCGGCTCCACCGCAAAGTCCGCCCTGAACGCGGAGTCCCGGACCTACATCCGCGGCCTCATGGGCAAGGTCATCGCCGAGCAGACCTGGGGAGTCTCGGCCGTCGGCGGCTCCGGCGGCGCGCGGGCGCTGAAGAACGGCTGGCTGCAGCGCAACACCACCGGTCTCTGGGACGTCAACAGCGTCGGCCAGGTCACCGTGAAGGGACACCGCTACCTCGTGGCCGTACTGTCGAACGGCAGCGCCTCGATGAGTGACGGGGTCTCCCTGGTGGAGCGGACGGCGCGCGAGGCCGTCGCGTAGCGCCCCAGCGGTCCTCCGGGCGCCGGGGCCGGACGACCGCGGTGACCGTGAGTGAGACGAGCGCGGCCAGGCAAAGACAGGCGAAGGTGTCCCCGACGCGGTCGTAGACCGTGGTGACGTCCTGCACGGGGATGTCGGCCACCATGGTCTGCCGGTCGGTCGTGAAGTGGTCCGAGGTGGCGAGGACACGCCCCTCGGCGACGCCCCGAGCGCCGGGGCCGTCGGCTTCCTGCTGAAGATGAAGAACAGCCGGCCCGAACAGCTCGCCGAGGCCCTGCGCGCGGCGGCCGACGGCGAGTCGGTCCTCGCCCCGACCGTCACCCGGCGCCTCTTCGACACCGTCACCGCGCTGCAGCCCGCGCTGCTGCAGACGGCACCCACGCCCGTGCCGACGGACGTCCCGCTGACCGAGCGCGAGATCCAGGTCCTGGTGCTTCTCGCGCGTGGCCTGTCCAACGCCCGGATCGCCGCGGACCCGGGCCTGAGCCGGACGACGGTGAAGAGCCGGGTCAACCGCATCCTGACCGGGCTGGGCCTGGAGAACCGGGTCCAGGCCGCCCTGTGCGCCCACCGGGCCGGTCTCGCCTGACGCGGTCCACCCGTTCGGCGTCACCGGAGCCCGCACCCGCCGCCACCTCCCAGTGGTTCAAACCATTCCCCCTTCCCTGTGACGCGCCTGTGACAGTCGGCGGACACGGCCATGACGTCCGGCGAGCAATCTGAAGAAACAAGGGCAAATCGCCCTAAACGGTCAGATCCCTCGCCGGAGGACAGCACCATGAGCGCCACCCTCGCCATTCCGCACATCGAAGCCCCCGCCCCCGCGCTGGCTCCGCGCGAGCGGGAGACGCTCCGGCACATCGCCGCCGGCCGCACCTACCTCCAGACCGCCCGCCACATGGGCCTCTCCACCCACACTGTGGACGCCTACCTGCGCCGCATCCGGGCCAAGCTCAACATCACCAACACCGCCGAGATGACCCGCGTGGCCATCGCCATGGGCCTGTGACCCAAGGGGCCATCTGCGCCGGCTTCTGGAACGCTGGGTTGGCCGGTGCCAGGGGGAATCAAGGGGCACGCGTCGGGGAGGCTTCGGGGGCCGGCTCATCGCGGCGGTGAGTGCGCGGGACCCACAGGCGGTGCGGAAACTGCTGGAGGAGGGGGCGGATCCGGAACCCGGGACGCGCGGGGTCTTCCGGTGCTGTGCGAGGCCGTGGCCCGGTACGACACGCTGGCCGCCGAGGCGCTGGTGGACGGCGGGTGCGGACCCCGACCTGGTCCTGCCGGACGGCACGACTCCGCTGTGGCGTGCGGTCGACGGCGGTTCTCCGGCAGTCTTCTCCGCCGTGCTGGCCAAGGAGCCCCGGCCGCGGCTTCCGCAGGAAGCCCGCGAGCGGCTGCTCGGCCTGGCGCGGCACTGGGCCGCCGCTCTGCGGTCAGTGAGCGGGGACGACGACCTGATCGTGCGCCTGGAGGCCGCCCACGGTCTCGTCCTGCGCGAGGACCCGGAGGCCAAAGAGGCGGTCGACCGGGTCGGGCCGCTGGGCGAGGGTTTCGAGCACGACCACCGGGCCCACGCGCTGGCCGCGTGGAGGTGGCGGAGGAAGCAGCAGCCCACGGGGTGATGATCCGTGGGCTGCTCCGCCGGGCGGCGATGAGGCGTGGGCCCGTTTCCGTCGTGGCCGGTCAGCCGACGGTCAGGGAGAACGGCCCGGCGAGGACCGAGTAACCGTCATTGGCGAGGTAGTACACGTCGTACTTGCCCGCTCCGCTCAGCTTGCCGGTCGAGAAGGTCAGGGCGCCGCTGGCGTTCGGGGCGTAGGACCAGGTCAGCGACGACTGCTTGCCCGGGGTGACGCCCGCCGGGTAGATGCCGATCCAGTTCTTGGCGTTCACCTGGGCTGCCGACGGCACCGAGTAGCGGAAGGTGACGTTGCCGCCGCCGGAGACCGCGTTCAGGTCGCCGGTGAGGGTCGGCGTGCTCGCGGTGGCCGGGGCGAACGCGGCGTCGAGCGGTGTCGCATAGGTGTCGTTGGCCGTGAGACCGGGCAGGCCGAGGGCGGCCTCGATGGTGCGGCCGATGCCATAGTGGTCGTAGTGGAGCGGGCTGCTGGTGCCGGCCGGGACGGTGCCCTGGGAGCCGACGACCGTGGTGACCACGTGGTTGTAGGCCTCGTTCTGGCTCTCGTCCCAGGTCAGGATCAGCAGCGAGCGCTGCTGGGTCCAGGCGGGGGAGGCGAGGACCGGGGCGAGGGCCTGCTTCAGCCAGCCGTCCTGGGTCTTCAGGCTGGTGGTGTTGCCGTTGCCGGAGGCCTCGCCGTCGTAGTAGTCGTCGGCGGCGATCCAGGAGAAGTTCGGGGTGGTGGCCGCGGACTTCAGGTCGGTGGTGAGCTGCGTGGTGTCGACCAGGTGGGCCGCGCAGCGCTGGGCGTCACCGCTGATGTCGGTGTAGTTGATGAAGGGCGCGTCGTCGGGCTCGTAGTAGCTGTCGTAGTTGTTCTTGGTGTTGCAGGGGGTGCCCATGCCCTGCTCGTAGGCCTTCCAGGTCTTGCCGGCCGCCTCCAGGGTGTCACCGAGGTTGCGCTCGGGAGAGTTGATGTTCGGGAAGTAGGTGGCGCCCTTGGCGTAGGTGTCGCCGCCGGCTATGGCGAGGTAGTTCTCGTCGCTCGGGTGGTAGACGCCGTGGAAGTCGGTGAGCGTGGCGCCCTGGCCCATGAGGCTGTGCATGTACGGAGTGTCCGCCGGGTCGTTCATGACCTCGGAGTAGTCCGTGTTCTCCATCATGACCATGAAGACATGGTCATAGCCGGGGACCTTGGAGACGGGCGGGGCGAGCGGGGCGGGCGCGGTGACCGGGGTGTCCAGCGTGAGGGAGAGGTTGTCGAGGTAGCCGGTCTCGCTGTTCGTCGACAGGAACTGCACCTCGACCTGGATGGAGCGGGTGCCGGCCGGGACCGCGCCGGTGGTGCTGCGCGAGAGGAACGTGGTGGCCAGGCCCCGGTCGCTCGCGGAGACGGTGGGCAGCTTGGCGGCGACGCCGACGGGGCGGCCGTTCGCGTCATGGAAGTGCAGGCTGACCGCGACGTAGCCGCTGTAGGTGGTCCAGCCGCCGAGCCAGCCGGAGAGGTTGTAGTGCACTCCCCCGCCGTCGATGGCCGAGGCGGCCGAGGAGACGTCGGCGGTCTGCGTCATCGCTCCGTCGCCGAAGTTGCCGGGTCCGAAGAACCCCTTGCCCGGTGTCCGGCCGTCGCTCGGCAGCCCGAAGGAGGCGACGCTGTGGCACATGACGTCCGGGCCGCCGGCCTCGGTGGTCCAGCCGGGGACCGTGGTGGCGGCCGCCCAGTCGGAGGTGCAGGAGCCGCCGCTCTCCGCGTCGCCGTTGACGATGAGATTGCCGCTGCTCCCGGCCGCCCCGGCGGGGGCAGGGGCGGCGACGATCAGTGCGCCGAGGAGGGCGAGAAGCCCGCCGAGGGATCTCCAGCGCAGTCGCATACGTGGTACCTCGTCCCGTTGGTGAGGGTGCCGTGCAGGTCGGGGCCCGCACGGCCTGACTGTGCACAACGAACGGGATATGAGTACTGGTCGTCGCTGTCCAACGGAAGAACCGCGACCAAACTTGACCAGACAAGTTCACGGCGGTGAGGCCGGGATCGCAGCGCGGGCCGTGGCGGGCTTTTCGGTCGCCGCGGAAGGGGCACGCGGTCGGGGTACGACTTCCGAGCGGAGGGCGGTATCACCATGACCGAGTACGAATGGTCCCGCACGATGCCCGCACAGCCCGAGCAGGTCTTCGACCAGGCGTCCAACCTGGGCCAGCTCGACGCATGGCTACCGGCCGCCCTGCATGTGGAGGCCGAGGAACCGCCCGCCGTCACGGTGCACGAGGACCGCTCCGGCCAGGACATGGCCGCCCTGCTGCGGGCCCGTCCCGACCAGATGCGCCTGGAGTGGGGCACCCGGGAGCAGGGCAGCTACACCGGCTGGCTGCAGGTCTCCGGAATCGGCAGCGGGGCCAGCGAGGTGACCGTGCACCTGTCGTTCTTCGACCCCGGTGACGATCCCGGCGAGCAGGCGGTGTTCGACGCGCTCGACGGCAGTCTGCGGCGCCTGGAGGCGCAGGTGCGCATGCGCGTCGACAACGCGGCCGGCTGAGGTGCCGGGCCCTGTGGGGGAACTCCTGTTGCCTCCGTGAAGTGCTGGGGACCGGCGGGTCTGGAGGTGATCGGCGTGCCCGAACCCGGCAGCAAGAAGCACGACACCCGCAGGGCGCGGCTGTGCAAGGACGCGGAAGGTTCCGGCGTCTCCGACCAGGACGCGAACACCGCCGCCAACAAGTCCCCGCAGGAGGAGCCGCAGTGGCGGAGTCGGGGCCCGAAGACGGAACGGGGGAGCGGCCCCAAGGGCGAACGCCCGGGGAAACGCCCAGGCGTGCGCGGGCCTCCCCGGACACACCGGGGAGGCCCGCGTGTCATAAGGGCCGTCGGCGGCGCAGGGCCGCCGGGTTGCGCGCTGACATGGCCCGAGCCGGTCGGAGTCGGTCTACGCGGGCGAGAAGAGGTGATCGCTGATCAGCCGGGCTCCGCCGATCACGCCGGCGTTCGGGCCCAACTCACCGAGCACGATGGGCAGGTTGCCGGTCGCGAGCGGCAGCGACTGGCGGTAGACCTGGGTGCGGATCGCAGCGAGCAGGGTGTGGCCGAGGCCGGTCACTCCGCCGCCGATCACCACCAGTCCGGGGTTGAAGAAGGACACCAGTCCGGCGATGACCTGACCGACTCGGGTGCCACCCTCACGGATCAGTTCGAGCGCGGTGGCATCGCCGGCCGCGGCAGCGGCAGCGACGTCCACGGCGGTCAGCGTGCCGTTCGCCTCCAGCCGGGCGGCGAGTTCGGCGGACAGGCCCTGCGCGGCAGCCTGAACCGCGTCCCGGGCCAGTGCGGCGCCGCTGAAGTGGGCTTCGAGGCAGCCCCGGTTGCCGCAGGCGCAGGGGTGTCCGTCGGGCACGGCCTGGATGTGGCCGATGTCGCCGGCGCTGCCCGTGGTGCCCCGGTGGACGTGGCCACCGACGACGACGCCGCAGCCGATACCGGTGCCGATCTTGACGCACAGGAAGTCGGCCGTGGTGCGGGCGACTCCGGCGTGCTGCTCCCCCATCGCCATGAGGTTCACGTCGTTGTCGACCATGACCGGACAGCCGAGCTCCTGGCTGAGCGCCTCCCGCACGGGAAAGCCGTCCCAGCCGGGCATGATGGGCGGGGCCACCGGTACGCCCTCGGGGAAGCGGACCGGTCCGGGGACACCGATGCCGGCGCCGTCGAAGCCCTCGGCAAGGCCTGCGGCCTTCAACTTCCCTGCCATGTCCAGGACTTGCTCGAAGACCGCGACCGGGCCCTCACGGACGTCCATCGGCTGGTCGAGATGGCCGAGGATCTCCAGTTCGGGATTGGTGACGGCGACGTCGACCGAGGTCGCGCCGATGTCGACGCCGAGGAACCTGAGGTCCGGGTTGAGCCGGACGTTGTGGGAACGGCGGCCGCCGCGCGAGGCGGCGAGTCCGTCGGCCACCACCAGTTCGGTCTCCAGCAGCCGGTCCACCTCCACGGCCAGCTTGGACCGGGACAGGTCGACCTGGTCGCCGAGCTGGGCGCGGGAGTTGGGGCCACCGTCACGCAGCAGCTTCAGCAGGCGCGCCTGGTGCGCGTTCGCCGGTCGAGCCGTCATGCGTCTCACGTGCCCCTCCCCGTCAGTTTCGGCTACCAGTATCGGGCTTTCGACAGGGAACGTATCAGCGGCCGCCGAACCTGGGGAAGAAGCTGCGCGCGAGCTCTCGACACTTTTTCCTCTGACGGGACAAAGCGCCTGACCCGGCGTCGGTCGCCAGCGGTGATCCGCCGGCGGGAGAACCGACCGGCTCGCCCCGGCCGCCGGTCAGTAACCGGACCCGAGCGTCCGGGTCGTGTAGGCGCACTCCGTGTAGATGTAGCCGGGCCGCAGCTCGGCCGTGTCGGAGGCCGGGGCGGCGGTGCCGCTGCCGTTCGACTTGTGCACGAAGTAGGTGGTGCCGGCCGGGAGGCTGATGGTGCGCTGCGGGTAGTGCCTGCCGCTGTCGCCGCACGGCTTGAAGCCGGTCATCAGGGTGTCGGCGGGCGTGAACGCCTCGCAGCCGCCGCAGCCCTTGAGGGTGAAGCTGCCGGTGACCGGGCCGGTGTAGAGCACGGTGATGTCGTGCGGGCTGTCGTTCTTCACCGTGACGGAGATGCTGCCGCCGGAGGCGGTGGTCGGCAGCTTCCTGCCCGCCTTCGGCAGCGTCTGGGCGACGTCGGCGGCTATGGCGGTCTTCTTGGCGCGCGCCCGGTTCTTGTCCTGCCCGTTGTCGGAGACGAACTCCTCCATGGTCTTCTGGGGCCGGCCTTCTCCGCGCCTTCGGACCATGATCCCCACGCGCGCCGGGGTGCGGAAGGCGGATCCGGTCGGTGTTCGAAGCATCGGGGCGGCGACCGCGGCGCGCGAGACCCCGGTGATTCGCGGGCCCACCCGCTCGCCGTCCCCTGGGCGGCGCAATGGCGGTGCGTCGGACGAGCGCGAAGCCGTGACGGGTGTGACGGTGGTGAAAGGAATGCGCGATTGAACCGGTGACGAGGAGGCGGCATGTCGGACCGGGCCGGCGTGGGCGGCGGGGGGCTCACTGCCGTGTTGGACGAGGACGGCGTCGGCACGTCCCGCGGTGTCTTCGAGCGGGTCGGCTCGGTCGCGGACGCCGTGCTCTACGAGGGGTACCTGCTCTACCCGTACCGCCGGTCCTCGCCGAAGAACCGGGTCCGCTGGCAGTTCGGCGTGCTGCTGCCCCGCGACTGGGTCGAGCGGGACGTGCCGGTCACGCCGGGGATCGCCGGCTCCGCGGACTCCTGGTACCAGCAGACCGAGTGCCTGCTGCGCGCACCGCGCGCCGACGCGGTCGTACGGGTGCGGGTGCGCTGTCTGCAGATGCAGGACAAGCAGGTCGAGGCCGCCGACCCGGACGGACGGTACCGCCCGGTCGAGTCGTTGCGGACGGCCGACGGCGCCACGCATCTGTCGTTCGAGGAGGCGGTGCCGCGCGAGACCGAGCTGGTGCTGCCGCTGCAGGAGTTGCTGCTGGGCGGTCGTACCGCCTTGGTGGGTGCGGCCGCCGGCACGGATGCCGAGGAACTGCCGGACGGGACCGGGCGGACGGTACGGCGGCGCCGGGAGCTGCGGGCCGGGGCGACGGTCGAGGCCGAGCCGCTCGCGCCTGGGCTGTACCGGTTGCGGGTGCGCACCGAGAACACCGGCGCGGTGACGGACCCGCAGGCCCCGCGCACCGAGGCTCTGCGGCAGGCGCTGCTCGCCACGCACACCCTCGTCGGCGGGGACGGCCTGGAGTTCGCCTCGCTGATCGATCCGCCCGAGGGCCTGGCGCGGCACGCGCGGGGCTGCCGGAACGCGTTCACGTTCCCCGTGCTCGCCGGCCCGCCCCAGCAGGGCAGGACCGGCGCCGTCATGCTCTCCGCTCCCATCATCCTGCCGGACTGGCCCCAGGTGGCGCCGGAGAGTCCCGGCGATCTGCACGACGCGGCGGAGATCGACGAGATCCTCACCCTGCGCACGATGCTGCTGACCGACGAGGAGAAGGCCGAGGCCCGGGCCACCGATCCACGGGCGGCACAGATCCTCGACCGGGTCGACACCATGCCCCGGGAGGTCTTCGCCCGACTGCACGGCGCCATCCGCTCCCTGACCCCGGCACACACCCGGTCCGGCACCGAGCGGCCCGCCTGGTGGCAGGAGGGCGGCGACGACGGCCTGTCCCCGGCGGCCGACACGGTGCTCGTGGACGGCGTGCCCGTCGGCGGCGGCAGCCGGGTCCGGCTGCGTCCGCGCGTCCGGGGCGCCGACGCCCAGGACATGTTCCTGGAGGGACGGACCGCGCAGGTCGCCGCCGTCCGCCACGACGTGGACGGCAGCGCGCACCTGGCCGTCACCGTGGACGACGATCCCGCGGCCGAACTGCACGGCTGGTACGGCCGTTTCCACTACTTCCGGCCCGACGAGGTCCAGCCGATCGGAGACTCCGACGGACCGGGTCCGGTCCACTCACCCCGGCCGCAGCCCCCGCGGCCCCCCGAACGTCCGGCCGACCGGCCGGAGGAGGGACGGTTCGATGGATGCCCGTGAGGGGCCGCGGCACGACCACCCCATGGCCGAGCGGTTGTCGCGCGACCACGCCGCCGCCCTCGGCCGCGCCCGGGCCCGGACCCTCGTGGCCCCGGCCACCCCCTACGACCGACTCCGAGACCGGCAGCGACGGAGGTCGCAGCGATGACCACACAGAGCGGTACCACCGATGTCCACGGCGAGCCCAGCAGAGCCGAGGCGCGGAAGGGATTCGACGAGATCACCATCCTCTGGATCTCGGAGGGCATGAGCTGCGACGGCGACACAGTGTCGCTGACCGCCGCCGGACAGCCGTCCATCGAGGACGTCGTGCTGGGCCTCATCCCGGGCCTGCCGAAGGTGAACCTCGTCAACAAGGTGCTCTCGCCCAGCCTGGGCGGCGAGGACTTCCTCGCTCCCTACCGTGCTGCGGCACGCGGCGAGCTGGAGCCGTTCATCCTCGTCATCGAGGGTTCGATCCCGAACCAGAACATCATCCGGGGCGACGGCTACTGGACGTCGTTCGGCAACGACCCCGACACCGGTGAGCCGCAGACCCTGAACTGGTGGATCGACCAGCTCGCGCCCAAGGCCTGGGCGGTGGTGGCGGCGGGGACCTGTGCCACGTTCGGCGGCATCCACGCCATGGCCGGCAACCCGACCGGCTGCATGGGTCTCGCGGACTACCTGGGCTGGGAGTTCAAGGCGCGGTCGGGGCTTCCGGTCGTCAACGTGCCCGGCTGTCCCATCCAGCCGGAGAACTTCATGGAGACCCTCGTCTGGGTGCTCCAGCACGCGGCCGGTACCGCTCCCCCGCCGCCGCTGGACCACATGCTGCGCCCGCAGTGGCTGTTCGGGAAGACCGTGCACGAGGGCTGCGACCGGGCCGCGTACTACGAGCAGGCCGACTTCGCGAGGGACTACAACTCCCCCAAGTGCCAGGTGAAGGTCGGCTGCTGGGGCCCGGTCGTCAACTGCAACGTGCCCAAGCGCGGCTGGATGGCCGGCATCGGCGGCTGCCCGAACGTCGGCGGCATCTGCATCGGCTGCACGATGCCCAGCTTCCCCGACGCCTTCATGCCGTTCATGGACGAACCCCCGGGCGGCACGCTGTCGACGATGCTCGTCAAGCCGTACGGAGCCGTCGTCCGCCGACTGCGCGGCCTGACCAACGACGTCGTGAACCACGAGCCCAAGTGGCGCCACAACAAGCGCAAGCTGACCAGCGGTTACGACCCGCACTGGCGTGCCTGACGCCGTCCGTCCCCGTCCCGCCACCCAACCGCCCGACCCGAACAGCGAGGGGCAGTACCGCAGATGACCACCACCGAGTCCCGGCCCACGGAACGCAAACCCGCCCAGCTCGTCGACATGTCCTGGGATCCGATCACCCGGATCATCGGCAACCTGGGCATCTACACGAAGATCGACTTCGCCAACCGGGAAGTCGTCGAGTGCCACAGCACCTCGTCGCTCTTCCGCGGCTATTCGGTGTTCATGAAGGGCAAGGATCCGCGTGACGCCGGGTTCATCACCTCGCGGATCTGCGGCATCTGCGGCGACAACCACACCACCTGCTCCAACTACGCCCAGCAGATGGCCTACGGCGTCAAGCCGCCCAAGCTGGCCGAGCACATCACCAACCTGGGCGAGGCGGCGGAGTACATCTTCGACCACACGATCTTCCAGGACAACCTGGTCTTCGTGGACTTCTGCGAGGCGATGGTCAAGGCCACCAACCCCGGTGTCCTGGCCCGCGCCGAGCGCACCGACGCACCGCGCGGGGACGTCCACGGATACCGGACGATCGCCGACATCATGAAGGCCTTCAACCCCTTCGAGGGCGAGGTCTACAAGGAAGCGCTGAAGGTCAGCCGGATCACCCGGGAGATGTTCTGCCTGATGGAGGGGCGGCACGTGCACCCCTCCACGATGTACCCGGGCGGCGTCGGCACGATGCCGCAGCCGAACACCTTCACCGACTACCTCAGCCGCCTGATGCGCGTCATCGACTTCATCAAGAAGGCGGTGGCGATGAACGACGACGTCTTCGACTTCTTCTACGAGGCCCTGCCCGGCTACGAGGAGGTCGGCAAACGCCGCATCCTGCTGGGCTGCTGGGGCGCCTTCCAGAACCCGGACGTCGTCGACTACCGCTACGCCACGATGAACGAGTGGGGCCGGGCGATGTACGTCACCCCGGGCATCATCGTGGACGGCAAGCTGGTCACCAACAACCTGATCGACATCAATCTCGGGCTGCGCATCATGCTGGGCAGCTCCTTCTACGAGGACTGGGTGAACGAGGATCCGTTCGTCACCCACGACCCGCTCGGCAACCCGGTCGACATGCGCCACCCGTGGAACCAGACCACGGTCCCGGTGCCGCAGAAGCGCGACTTCGACGGCAACTACAGCTGGGTGATGAGCCCGCGCTGGCACCACCCGCAGACCGGAGACCATCTCGCGCTCGACACCGGCGGCGGGCCGCTGGCCCGGCTGTGGTCCACCGCGCTCAGCGGCCTGGTCGACACGCCGTACGTCAAGGCCACCGGCGGCAGCGTCCGCATCACCCTGCCCAAGGGCGAGAAGCTGCCGGAGACGACCCTGGAGTGGCGCATCCCGAAGTGGAGCAACACCCTCGAACGGGACCGCGCCCGGCCGTACTTCATCGCCTACGCCGCCGCCATGGCCCTGCAGTTCCTGGAGGAGGCCATGGGGATGCTCAGGAACGGCGACACCAAGGTGTACGAGAACTTCGAGGTGCCGGACGAGTCGATCGGCTGCGGCTTCCACGAGGCGGTGCGCGGGGTCCTCTCCCACCATCTGGTGATCCGGGACAAGAAGATCGCCAACTACCACCCGTACCCGCCGACCCCGTGGAACGCCAGTCCTCGGGACAGCTACGGCACCCCGGGCCCGTACGAGGACGCCGTCCAGGGCCAGCCGATCTTCGAGGAGAACGGGCCCGACGACTTCAAGGGCGTCGACATCATGCGCACCGTGCGCAGCTTCGACCCCTGTCTGCCGTGTGGTGTCCACATGTACATGGGCAAGGGCAAGACCCTGACCACCGTGCACTCGCCCACGTACGGAGCGAACCATGGCTGACACCGCCCAACGGCTGCCCGACCCGGCGGTGGAGGCGCGGCTCGCCCGTCTCGACGAGGTGCTGGCCGGGCTGGAGTCCGCTCCGGGCCCGGCGCTGGAGGCGGTGCGGCTGCTGACCGAGGTCTACGGCGAGGCCCTCGCCCGGGTGCTGGACCACGCGGACGAGGGGCTGCGGGAGCGGCTCGCCGGCGACGAGCTGCTCGGGCATCTCCTGGTGCTGCACGACGTCCATCCGGAGTCCCCGGAGCGCAGGGCCGCCCGCGCGGTGGAGAAGCTGCGGCCGGCGGTGCGCGAGCGCGGCGGCGACCTGGAGTGGGCCGGCGTCGACGGGCGGGTGGCCCGGGTGCGGCTGTCCTCCGGCGGCGGCTGCGGTTCCGGGTGTGGCGGGGGCTCGTCGGAGGTCACCGAGGCGGTCCGGGCAGCGGTGCTGGCCGTCGCTCCCGAGCTGACCTCGGTGGAGACGGTGCCGGACGCCGCCGAGCGGAAGCCGGCACCCGCGTTCGTACCGCTGAGCACGATCAAGCGACGGGCCGTGCCCGAGGAGGCGCGGTGAGGATGGACGGAGCACTCGCCCGGGTCATCCGCTCCACGGCCGACCGCGCGGCGACGGCCGAGGCCGAGGTCTGCGAGCTGTGCGCCGCCCGTCTGGCCGTCGAACATCCCCACCTGTACGACACGGATGCCGCCGAGGTGCGGTGCGTGTGCGGCCCCTGCTCGGTGCTGTTCGCCGACGACGGGGCGGGCGAGGGCCGCTACCGGCTCGTGCCCCGGCGCCGGATGCGGCTGCCCCCGGTCGACACGGCGGTGCTCGGCGTCCCGGTGGGTCTGGTGTTCTTCGTGCCGCGCTCCGACGGAACGGTCACCGCGCAGGGGCCGAGCCCGGCCGGGGCCATGCGATGGGAGGTGGATGCCGCGGCCTGGCAGCGGCTGGCCACCACGGTTCCGCGGCTCGCCGCCATGGCACCCGATGTGGAGGCGCTGCTGGTGAACACCGTGCGCGGTCTCGACGAGCACTGGATCGTGCCGGTCGACGACTGCTACCGGATGATCGCCCTGGTCCGCCGCGAGTGGCGGGGCCTCTCCGGTGGCGGCCGGGTCTGGCCGGCCGTAGAACAGTTCTTCAGGGAGCTGACCGAACGGTCCTGAGGACCCGGAAGGAGAACCGACATGGGCAGCATTCGAGTGGGCCGCCCCCAGGCGAAGCCCGACACACCGAGCCACGTGCGCGGGCTGCACCAGGGCAACAAGGGCCCGTACAAGGACCAGACCGGACACCACAAGGACGGCAGCTCCGACGCGCGCCGCTCCACCGGTATCCACTGGAAGCGGCATGACGCCCTGGTGCAGGACATGCCGAACATCTCGCCCGGATGAGACAGCAGAAAGAGAGCGCCGTGAAAGTTGCCATGAGAAGAAGGACCACGCGGTCCGGCATGTCCGGACGTCAGCTGCTCGTCGTGCAGGCGGCCATGATCGGTGGCCTGGTCATGACCCTGTTCGTCAAGGAACTCCCGGGAATCGTACGCGAGTTGCGCATCTACCGGATGACCGGTGGCATGCGGGCCAACCGCCGGTACCCCTGAGCCGGCCGTGCACGAGCTGTCGATCGCGACCGCGATCGTGGAGCAGGCCGGCGAACTCGCCCGCGCGGACGGCGCGGACGCCGTCTCGGCGGTGACCGTCCGCGTGGGCGAGCTGGCCGGTGTCGTGCCCGACGCGCTGCACTTCGCCTTCGAGGTGGCCCGGGAGGGTACGGCGCTGGCGACGGCCGAGCTGGTCGTCGAGCAGGTCACGGCACACGCCTACTGCGCGCCGTGCGCCGAGGAGTTCGCGGTGGGCATGCCGCCGTTCTTCTGGTGCCCGCGCTGCGACCGGCCCTCGCAGGAGCTGCGCAGCGGGAGGGAGTTGGAGATCACTCAGGTCGAACCGGACCCGGCCCCGCGCTGACGGCGGGGCCGGGAGTCCGCTCAGCAGATGCGGGGCAACTGCTCCCCCAACGGCAGGTCCACCACCCGGGTGCCGCCGAGGCCGGTGGCGACGACGACCATGCCCGGGTGCTCCGCCACGCACTCGCCGATGAGGGCGGCACCGGTGCCCTGCGGATGTGCCCGCATCACCGCCAGGACGGCCTCCGCGTGTTCCGGGGGCACGAAGGCGACCAGTCGGCCCTCGTTGGCGACGTACAGCGGGTCCAGACCGAGGAAGCCACAGGCGTTCGCCACCTCGTCCGGGACCGGGATGGCACGCTCGTGCAGCCGCACTCCGGTGCCGGAGGCGCGGGCGATCTCGTTCAGGGACGCGCCGAGTCCGCCCCGGGTCGGGTCGCGCAGGGCATGGATGTCCTTCGTGACCGTCAGCATGGTCGCCACGAGGTCCGCCAGGGGCGCGGTGTCCGAGGCGATCTCGACGCCGAACTCCAGGCCCTCGCGCACGCTCATGACGGCCACGCCGTGCAGTCCGATCGGGCCGCTGACGATGACGGCGTCGCCGGGCCGGGCGCGCTGCGGGCGGATGTCGACGCCGTCGGGGACGAGGCCGATGCCGGCGGTGGTGACGTAGACGCCGTCGCCGTGTCCGGACTCCACGACCTTGGTGTCGCCGGTGGCGACGGTGACGCCCGCGGCCTCGGCCGCCGCGCCGATGGCCCGCGCGATCCGGCCGACGACGTCCAGTTCCACGCCTTCCTCCAGCACGAAGGCCGTGGACAGATAGGCGGGCCGGGCGCCGCTCATCGCCAGGTCGTTCACCGTGCCGTTGACGGCGAGGTCGCCGAGGCTGCCACCGGGGAAGAACAGCGGCCGTACGACGTAGGAGTCGGTGGAGAAGGCCAGCCGGGCGCCGCCCAGGTCGAGGACGGCAGAGTCGGTGAGAGCGGCCAGGGTGGGGTTGCCGTAGGCGGGGGCGAAGACCTGCTCGATCAGCTCGGCGGACAGGGCGCCGCCTCCGCCGTGCCCCATGACGACGACCGGCTGGTCACGCAGGGGTGCGGGGCAGGTCCAGTCGGCGGGGTCGACGACCGCCGCCTCGGGTGTGGCGAGGTCAGCCAACGGGGTTCATCTCCTCCTGCGAGACCTGCGGGATACGCGACCCTTGCGTCGTCGGGGTGTTCATGCGGCGGTACAGGTAGTAGGCCGCGCAGGCGCCCTCGCTGGAGACCATGGTGGCGCCGAGCGGGGTGCGCGGGGTGCAGGCCTTCCCGAACGCCTCGCACTCGGTGGGCTTGATCAGCCCCTGCAGCACCTCGCCGGCGCGGCACACGGCGGGCTCCTCGGTGCGGATGCCGGCGACGTCGAAGCGGTGTTCGGCGTCGTAGGCGCGGTAGGCGTCGGACAGCCGCCAGCCGCTGGCGGGGATGCGTCCGATGCCGCGCCAGTTGCGGTCGGTGACCTCGAAGACCTCCTCCAGCATGCGCAGGGCCGCCGGATTGCCCTGCTCGCGCACGGCGCGCTGGTAGGCGTTCTCCACCCGGTGCTCGCCGCGCTCCAGTTGGTGGACGGCACGGCGGATGCCCTCGAGGATGTCCAGCGGCTCGAAGCCGGTGACGACGATGGGTACGCGGTGCTTCTCGGCGAGGTCGGGGTACTCGGCGGTGCCCATCACGCTGCACACGTGACCGGCGGCCAGGAAGCCCTGGACCCGGCATTCCGGTGCCGTCATGATGGCCTCGATCGCGGGTGGGACCCGGACGTGGGAGACCAGCAGGCTGAAGTTGGCGATGCCCAGGCGGCGGGCCTGGTGGACGGCCATGGCGTTGGCCGGGGCGGTCGTCTCGAAGCCGATGGCGAAGAACACGACCTGGCGGTCCGGGTTCTTGCGGGCGACGTCGAGGGCGTCCAGCGGTGAGTACACCACGCGTACGTCACCTCCCTCGCCCTTGACCCGGAACAGGTCCCGGTCGGTGCCGGGCACGCGCAGCATGTCTCCGAAGGAACAGAAGACCACCTCGGGACGGGCGGCGATCTCCAGGGCCTTGTCGATGACGTCGAACGGCGTGACGCAGACCGGGCAGCCGGGGCCGTGAATCAACTCCACCTGCTCCGGGAGCAGTTGGTCGATGCCGTGGCGGATGATGGAGTGGGTCTGCCCGCCGCAGACCTCCATCAGAGCCCAGGGCCGGGTGACCGTGGCGCTGATCTCGTCCAGCAGCCGGCGCGCCAGATCGGGGTCGTTGAACTCTTCGATGTACTTCACCGGGCCTCACTCCCGCTCTCCTGCCGGGCCGCCTGCTCCCAGGCGTCCCCGAACTCCTCGTCCAACAGGCCCAGTTGCTCGAACAGCTCCAGGGACGCCCGGGCCGACTCCTCGTCCAGGCGCTGCAGGGCGAAGCCGACGTGGACGATGACGTACTCCCCCACCCGGACATCGGGCAGGTACTCGAGACACGCCTGTTTGCGCACTCCGCCGAAGTCGATCAGCCCGGTCAGGGGGTCGGCGCTCCGGTCGATGGACACGACCTTGCCGGGCACTGCCAGACACATGGGTCACTCCGTCTCGTGGTTGGTTGCTGTTCCCGCGACCATGAGCTGACCGAGCGCCAACCCTCCGTCGTTCGGGGGTACTTCGCCGTGCCGGAGCACCGTGAAGCCGTCCTGGGCCAGCAGTGCGGTGCACTCCCCCTCCAGCAGGGCGTTGGCGAAGACGCCTCCGGTGAGGGCGACCGTGGTCAGCCCGGTCTCCGCGCGGGCGCGGCGACAGATCTCGGCGACGGCCCGTGCGACACCCCGGTGGAAGCGGGCCGCGAGGACCGGTGCGGGGGTGCCGCGCCGCTGATCCGCGAGCAGCGCCCTGAGCATCGGCGCGGGGTCGCAGGCGAGGACGCCCGTACCGGTGACGTCGAAGGGGTACGCCCCCGAGTCCGCGTCCCCGGCCTCCAGCGCCGCCGCCTCCAGTTCCATCGCGGCCTGCGCCTCGTATCCCGCCCGGTGGCACACTCCCGCCAGCGACGACACCGCGTCGAAGAGCCGCCCCATGCTGGACGTCGGCACACAGGCCACCTGACGGTCCAACTGCCGCTTCAGCGTGGCGAGTTCCACGTCGGAGCAGGCGGTGACGCTCGGCACGTCCGGGGCCCAGGGCAGCCCGGCCGCCCACAGCCGGGCCAGCGCCAGCCGGCAGGGGTTGGCCACACCGGCGTCTGCACCGGGCAGCAAGGCCGGGGAGAGGTGGGCGAAGCGCCGGTAGCCGGTGTAACCGGCGAGCAGGATCTCGCCGCCCCACACGGTGCCGTCGTCGCCGTACCCGGTGCCGTCGAACGCGACTCCGATCACCGGCGTGGTGCCCTCCAGCCCGTGTTCGGCCATCGCGGAGGCGATGTGGGCGTGGTGGTGCTGGACCAGCCGCAGCAAGCCGCCCGCGAGTCGGGAGGCACGGTGGCGGGCCCGGCGGGTCGAGTGGTAGCCGGGGTGCCGGTCGGCCGCGACCACGGCCGGGGTGACTCCGGTCAGGCGGGTCAGGTGCCGCTCGGCGCGCTCGGCCGCCTCCAGGGTGGCCAGCTCGCCCATGTCGCCGATGTGCGGCCCGAACCACGCCTGGTCGCCCTCGCCCAGGCACAGGACGTTCTTCAGGTCGCCGCCGACCGCGAGCACGGGCGGTACGGGCACCGGGAGCCGCACGGGGCGGGGGACGTAGCCGCGGGACCGTCTGAGGACCTGTTCGGTGCCGTCCGGGCGGACCCTCAGCAGGGAGTCGTCGCACGGCGAGGCGATGGGCCGGTCGTGGCCGAGCCAGGCGTCGGCGAGACCGGCGAGCCGGGTCAGGGCCTCGGCGTCGTCGGTGACGATGGGTTCGCCGGAGCGGTTGCCGCTGGTCATCACCAGCACCCGGGGGCCGGGCGGATCGCCGGGCAGTCCGAACAGCAGGGTGTGGACCGGGGTATAGGGCAGCATCACGCCCACGTACGGGCTGCCCGGGCAGACCTGGTCGGCGAGGCGGAGGCCGTCCGGCGCAGTTCGCCCGCGCAGCAGGACGATGGGGCGGCGGGCGCTGGTGAGCGCGGCCCGTTCGGCAGCGGAGAGGACCACGATCCGCTCGGCGGTGGCGACATCGGCGCACATCACCGCGAAGGCCTTGCCGCCGCGTTCCTTGCGGTCGCGCAGGGCGGCCACGGCCCGGTCGTCGGTGGCGTCGCAGGCCAGGTGGTAGCCGCCGACGCCCTTGACGGCGACGATCCGCCCGGCGGCCAGCAGCGCCCGTGCCGTGGCGAGGGCATGCGGGTCCCGGGCCGGGCGGAGGCCGCCGAGGGCCGGGATCAGGGTGAGCCGCGGCCCGCAGTCGGGGCAGGCGACCGGCTGGGCGTGGAAGCGCCGGTCGGCGGGGGCGCCGTACTCGTGGGCGCAGGTGGGGCACATCGGGAAGCCGGCCATGGTCGTGGCCGCCCGGTCGTAGGGCATCCCGGTGGCGATGGTGAAGCGGGGGCCGCAGTGGGTGCAGGTGACGAACGGGTGCCGGTGCCGGCGGTCAGCCGCATCGGCCAGTTCACGCAGGCAGTCGGCGCAGGTCGCGGTGTCGGGCGGCAGCTGGGTGCGGCCGCTGGCCCGCTCGGTGGAGCGGATGGTGAAGGAGCCGGCGTCGCCGGTGGGGGGCAGGTCCTCACCGGCGATGCCGCTGACGGTGGCCAGGGGCGGCGGCTGTTCGGCCAGCGCGGCGCAGAAGCGGTCGACCTCGTCCGCCGGGCCCTCGACCTCGACGATCACGCCGTCGCCGGTGTTGCCGACGAATCCGGCGAGGCCGAGGCCGGCGGCCAGGCGGTGCACGTACGGCCGGAAGCCGACTCCCTGCACGGTGCCGCGCACCGTGAGCCGACGGCGGACCAGGCCGGTCGCCGGGGCCGTCATACGGCGGGGGCGGGCGCGGTGTGGTGGTGGCCGTGCGGGTGCGGCGCGAGCGGTGGCTGGTGAGGGACGCCGTGCCGGGCGGCCAGGGCGCGGTCCAGGAGGGTGCCCACACCGACGCCGGTGCGGGCACAGGACCGTACGATCTCCACGCCCGGGTTGACCCGGTGCACGTTCGCCCGGAAGGCGGTCTCGTCGAAGCCGGCCGGCTCGGCGAGGTCCGTCTTGGTGATCACGACGAGATGGGCGGAGCCGAACGCGGTCGGGTACTTCAGCGGCTTGTCCTCGCCCTCGGTGACCGCCATCAGCACGACCCGCAGGGTTTCGCCCAGGTCGTACGCGGCCGGGCAGACGAGGTTGCCGACGTTCTCCACGAAGAGCACGGAGGTGTCCGCGGGCAGCCAGCCCGCCAGCCGGGCCCGCACCTGACGGGCCTCCAGGTGGCACAGCCCGTCGGTCAGCAACTGCTGGACGGGGGCGCCGGACCGGGCGAGCCGGACGGCGTCGTTCTCGGTGGCCAGGTCCGCGGTCAGCGCCGCCACCGACACCCCCCGCTGCACCGCGCGGGCCAGGACCCGGCCGAGGAGTTCGGTCTTGCCGCTGCCGGGGCTGGAGAGCAGGTTCACGACGGTCACGCCCTGCCGGGCGAGATCGCCGCGCAGCTCCGCGGCCAGGTCGTCGTTCTTCGCCAGGACTGCCTGCTTGACGTCGGACCGGCACATGGGCGCTGCTCCTCGGATACGGCGGTGGAGCCCGGTCCGCGTCCTTGCGGCCCGGGCTCCACCGATCTTCCGCTCAGCCGCCCGCCGTGCCGGGCAGCGCAGCCGGGCGGGGGGGCCCGGATTCCACCGGGCGGCCCAACGGGGGCGTCGGCGCGCCGGGGTCGGCGAGCAGGGCCGGGATCAGGGTGTGCAGGGCGTCCACGGCCCGGCCGACGGCTTCCCGGACCGGTTCGCTGAGTCCCGGCAGGAGGTCCTCGTCGCCGGTCGGCAGCAGCTCGGGCTCGCAGGCGAGGACGAGGACACGGGGCAGGGGCTCCTCGCCGAGGTGCGTGGCGAGGGCGAGCACCTTCACCGGGTCCATGCCGTGGGCCTCGGGCACGACGCCGCCGTCGGGCGGTTCGGCCTCGATCAGGGAGAGGGTGCCCGGGTGGTGACCGCGCCGCGCGGTGTCCACCAGGACCGCGGTGTCGTACCCGTCGAGCAGGTCGTACGCGAGGTCCATGCCGCGGATGCCGTAGTCGTGGACCCGCACCACGGGCGGCAGCGGGCGCCGGCCGAGGGCGCGGATCACCTCGGGGCCGAAGGCGTCGTCGGCGAGGAAGATGTTGCCGACGCCCGCCACCAGCAGCCGCGGCATCACCGGACGGCTCCGGCGGGCACGGCCAGGGGCCGGGGTGAGCCGGACGGCGTCTTGCGGACGAAGGCGGAGCGCAGGGCGTGGTAGGGGGCCTCGGGGTCGTGGAAGATGGTGTGCATCCGGGCCAGTTCGGCCTCGCGGTAGCCGGCCAGCGGGCGTTCATGGTCCTTTGCGGCGCGGGCGGACTTGGCGGCGATCCGCACGTCCAGGAAGGGTGAGGAGGCGAGTTCGGCAGCCAACTGCCGGACCGCGGCCGGAAATTCGCCGGGCGCTGCCGGTACGAGTCGGTCCACGAGCCTCAGCCGCTCGGCGGACGCGGCGCTGACGGGCAGAGCCTCCGTGGTCAGCCGGTGGGCGGCTTCCTCACCGACGCGACGCGGCAGGGTGTACGTCCAGAACTCCGAGCCGTACAGGCCCATGCGCCGGTAGTGCGGGTTGAGGACGACGCCGGTACGGCACCACACCTCGTCGGCGGCGAGGGCGAGCATGGCGCCGCCGGCCGCCGCGTTGCCGGCGAGCGCGGCCACGACCAGCCGGTCGTCGGTGCGCAGCACGGCCTCGACCAGGTCGTCCATGGCGTTGAGGTTGATCCACGACTCCCGGGCCGGGTCGGGGGCCGCCTCGATGACGTTCAGATGGATGCCGTTGGAGAAGAAGTCGCGGTCCCCGCCGAGTACGAGGACGCGAGTGGGCCGGGCGAGCGCGTGCTCGTAGGCGGCGAGCAGCCGGCGGCACTGGTCGGTGCTCATCGCGCCACCCGGGAAGGAGAAGCCGAGGAAGCCGATGTCGCCACGCTGCCGGTAGCGGACGTCGGTCCAGGTCCGCCGGTCGGACGGCAGCTCCAACGGCACGGCGGCTTCCGGGAGTTCGAGGGAGGGCTGCCAGGCGGCGAGCACGGAGGCGGCCGGGCGGCGGAAGGGCGCCGGGTCGCCGGAGTTCCTGCGGGGGCGGAGTTCCGGGATCCAGACCGCGCCGTCACGGGTGGCCCGGCAGACGGCGCCCGCCCGCTGCGCGAGGAGTTCGCCGGGACGGCCGCGCAGCCGGTCCTCGGGGTGCCCGCCGTGCAGGAACACCTCCCGGCCGAGGAGTTCGTCCGGAACGCCCGGCTGCGAGTCGGCGCCGCGGAGTTTGCACAGAACCGTTTCGGTGTCGTCCCGCTCCCAGTCGATGCGGCGCCGCTGCTGCCGGAAGGCGTCGCGCCAGACCACGCCGACCGAGCCGTCGGACTGCGGCCGGGGTTTGTAGGCGCCTTCGGCGTAGCGCTGTACGGCGGTGAGGACCGCGGTGACGGCGGCGTCGGAGGCCTCGTTGCGGTAAAGGTCGCTCTTGCCGACGGGCGGTACCGGGAACGACTCCGCAGCCCAGATGGCGCCCGCGTCCATCGCCGCCTCGGCCTGCAGGACCGTCACGCCCCACTCCCACGCCCCCTCGGCGATGGCCCAGTCCAGCGAGGACGGGCCACGGTCACCGGGCGGACCCGGATGCACGATCAGGCAGGTGTGTTCGCGCCACACGTCCTCGGGCAGCGCCGTCCTGAGCATCGGTGCGATGACCAGGTCCGGCCGCAGCTCCCGGACGGCGTCCCGGACGGGTTCGGTGCCCTGTGAGGCGAGGACGACGTCCACGTGGTGCCCGTGGTCCGTCAGTTCGGCGTACACGCGCTGGGTGAGGCTGTTGAACGCGCTGGCGACGAGCAAAATGTCCATGACACTGCATCGTCGTCCCTCGCAGAGGTGCCGTGAAGCACCGCCGCGCCCTTTTGTCCGCCTCCGTCAGGTCTCTTCCTCCATCCGGATCGCGTTCCGCAGTTCCTCGAAGGCCCGGCTCCCGTCCCCGGCGTGGGCCTCCAGCAGCGCAGCGGCGATCGCGTCGAGTTTGCGCTGGACCGCGTGCTCGGCCCGCATCTCGGCGTTCTTCAGCAGGGCGACGAGCAGCAGGGTGACCGCGGTCATGGACTCGCCCGCCAGCAGGAGCAGTTCGAGCCGCAGGTGCGCGACGTGCGCGGCGACGAAGAAGCCTACGAGGAGCAGGCAGAAGAGGAAGAACAACGGCGAGCTGGTGAAGTTGGAGGCGTACTCCGCGAACTGCTCGAACCGGCCGCGGCCCGTCCCGCCGCGTTGCACGGGATTCTTGAAGGCCATGGCCGAGCCTCACCCCGGTGTGGGCAGGACCGGCCCACGGGCCGCCGGGCCGTCGTCCGACGATCTCGACCACGGCCCGGCTGGGGCATGGGCCGCCATGCCGTCGACTCGCACGCGCATCGCCTTCTCCTCCCTGCCGGCGCCCGGAGCCGGCCGCCCGTGCGCAGACCCCGGATCAGCTCCGCAGTACCCCCGCGGGGGCATACGACACCGGGCCTGTCCGGCGGATCGCGAGCTCAGGCGGCGAGAGTGCGGCCCGGTCCGAGCCGGTCCAGGAGCTGGTCGAGGTGGAGCTCGGCCACGGGGGCGAGGAGGTCTGGGTGCCGCAGCAGGGCGGCGGCGCGCCGGTCGCCGTCGTCCGGGGCGAGCAGGCGCCGGAACTCGGCCGGCGAACCCGGGCCGTGCTCCCCTTCGGCGAGTGCGGCGACCGCCAGGCCTGCCAGTTCGGGATCGGTGAGCAGGCCGGCCGCCCAGCTGGCCACGACCTCGTCCACCCAGGTCCGCCAGGCCCAGTCCTCGTAGTCCTCCGCCGAGCCCTCCTCGCCGGTGCGCTCGGCACCCGTGACCCAGTCCAGCCGGGCGGCGCCGCCGGGGCCGGCCATCGTGACCAGTGCCGCGTCGGTCTCGGTCGGGTAGCGCAGCCACGCGGCGACGGTCACCGCCTGCCGGGCCTGCGCCTCGCACAGCGCGGAGGCCAGCGCGCCGCCGCTCGACGGATAGGCGACCGTCAGCCAGCGCGACGTCGCTGCGATGAGAGGGGACAGATCAGTGAGCACAGCCGGGCCGTCCGGGTAGCGAAAGGGGAACAGGGGATCGACGCAACGGTAGCCGGACACCGGGCAGGACAGGGAGGGTGTGCGAACCAGGTCATATGTGGCATCCCCCACGCCGGCCGTCCACGCCGCGCGGCCCCGCCGCCCCTTGGCCGCGTGTCGCCCCCGACCCCGGGGAACTCGTTGCTGGCCACGGCAGCACACGCACCGGAGGTCAGGGCATGGCGGACGCAGGGCAGTACGACGACCAGGGCGACGTCCCTCTCGCCGGGTACGCCGTTCTCGCCTCCGTCTTCACGGCGAGCGCCGGGGCGTACGCGGTGCTGGCCCGCCGCCGGGGTGTCCGCCTGCCGCAGGAGTTTCCGCCGTGGGACGTCGTGCTGCTGGACGCGACGACGTACAAGGTGTCCAGGCTGCTGGCCAGGGACAAGATCACGAGCTTTCCGCGGGCGCCGTTCACCCGCAGCGGACGAGGGTGAGGCGAGCGAGGTCGTCGAAGAACCGCGCGGCGACGGGCTCCGGCGAGCCGTCGGTGACCTGCTTTCCTGCCCGTTCCGTACCTCCGCCTGGACCGCCGGCGCCCTGGTGTGCAACTACGCGGCCGCACCCCGGCTCACCCGCCTGGTCTGCGGTGGTCTCGGCGCGCTGACGGTCGCGGACTGCCTGCAGTACGCCTGGACGTGGACCCGGCAGAACGCGGAGAGCTGAGCCGGCGGCGCGGGCCGGACGGCTGAACCCGCTGTTCGTCGTCCGCGGCGGCGCTCACCTCCACGTCGTGCACGCCCTCGTCGTGGAACAGCCCCGCCGCCGGCCACGTCGGGTCCTCGGCGCCCTCCAGTTCCAGCAGCACGCGGGCCGCGTCGTCCGTGCGGCCGGGCAGCCGTTCACCGTGACCCGCGTGATCCGCAAGCCGCGCCGCGTGCGGGTCTGCTTCAGCCGCGGCAGCAGCGCCGACCCCGTGCGGTAGGTCAGGCATGCCTCGAACATCTCGCCGTACGAAGATCAGGCCGCCGCCGATGAAGCCGATGCCGGAGACGATCTGTGCCGCGACACGCAAAGGGTCGAAGGAGACGTTCTGCAACCCGAGCATCGCGGTGAACCCGTGCTGGGACACCTCCGTCATCAGCGTGCCGGCGACACCGCCCAGGGTGTGCTTGTGCAGTCCGGCGCTCTTTTGGGGCCGGGTACCGGCCGCGGCGACCGGGGTACTCGGCCGGGGCCGTAGAAGGCCCGGCCGACTCCGGTGACGGCGCCGTCGGCCGGGAGCGGGCCGCTGCCCGGCCCGCGGCGAGGGGGCATGGCACCGTCAGGACTTCGTGAGGAAGGAACCGGCCTCATGCACCACGACGAGATGATCGGAAAGGTGCAGGCGCTGGCCCAACTGCCGGACCGGGGTTCGGCCGAACGGGCCGCGCACGCCGTCGTCAGCACGCTGTCGGAGCGGCTGCCGTCCGGGCTGGCCCGGCACGTGGCCGCACAGCTGCCGCCGGACATGGCGGCGGCGATGCGGGAGGCGGCCGACGCGTCGGCCGGGGCAGACTCCGGCGTGTCGGGCGAGCGGTTCGGGCTGACGGTCTTCGCCGGACGCATCGCCGACCGGGCGGGCACCGACGAGGACACGGCCCTGCGGGACGCCGCCGCGGTGATGGAGGTGCTCGACGCCGCGCTGGCCCCGGAGCTGACCGAGCGGATGGCCGGCGCCCTGCCCGCCGACATCCGCGACCTGCTGCCGGTGGGCCGGGCGGCCGAGAGCGGCCGCATCGGCCGGGAGGGATGAAAGCGCGCCGGCCGGGCCGGAATCCCAAGCACCCGAGCGGCGCGGCAGGGCCGGGTCCGGCGCACGGATGTTCACGCCCCGCGGCATGGACCAAGCGGCGTGACGGTGCCCCGCGCCGCTGGTTCAATTGGTGTGCAAGCGCCCATCGAGGGCAGCCGTGGCAGTGACGCTTCCGACCCCGCAAAGGTGCTCCATGGCCTTCTTCGCTCTCTCCCGGCAGCAGCCGCTGGTCCTGCTCTCCTCGACCGAGCTCGCCGCGGAGTACGACCGGCTGGTGAACGAGAACGAGCAGTTGCAGCGCGCCGTGTCCTCGCACGCGGTGATCGACCAGGCCATCGGAGCCGTGGTCGTCGTCGGACAGATCGCCCCGGAAGAGGCCTGGCGGGCGCTCAGGGACGTCTCCCAGCGCACCAACACCAAACTGCGGAGGGTCGCCGAGCACATCCTGGACTACGTGCAGGGCGGCACCCTTCCCGAACCAGAGCGGATCGAGCTCGGCAAGGCGATCCTCCGCTACCGGCGGTGCGCCGGCCTGGACGACGGCACGGCGACGGGCCGATAAGAGCCTGCCGGCAACGGATCAGCGGCGGCCCGCCCTCAGACGACGGTGCCGACGGGGCTTGGTGCGGCGGGCCGTCGGGGGACGCAGGATCCATCGGTCCTCGACCTGGTCGAGGCCGAACAACAGGATCGTGAGGACGGGAAGCAGCAGAACAGCGACAGTGATCACTGGCTGATCCCTTCTGCCGACGACGCCCTCCGGGTGCCCCGCCCCTGCCGGGCCATCCGCGGCGGTTGTGAATGTCCTGTGAGCGCGTACTGACGGCGCCGGCCGACCACGGAGATCTGTGGTGTGAGCGCGCAGGTGGGGCCGCCGTGTCGAGCGGGTGTTCGTAGGAAGGACATGTGGAGGCGGGGATCGGCAGGGAGGCGGCGGCCAAGGGTGCCGCGCCGTCGGGCAGCCGGGCACGCCGCTCGCGGAGACCGTCCCGCTCCTCGGCCACGCGTACGACGACGATCCGGCCGCGAAACGTCCCCGTCCGGGGGAACCCGCGCGCGGGCGCGTTGCACGCGCCCCTCTCGCGACGTCCGCTTACGGTTCTCTACAAGTGACCGACCGTCATCAAGGGTGACGGAGAGGAGCCGGAGCGGTGGTGGGCGATGCGCGTCGGCGGGCGGCCGGGCCGGACGGCCGGCGCCGCGGGGGGCGGGTGCTGGGCAGCCGGCCGGCGTACACCGTGCGGCTCCCGGCCGTCCCGCGCACCGAGCCGGTGCCGGCGGCCGAGCGGACGGTGCCGTGGCTGCGGGTCGGGGCGGCCTACGCCTGGCGGCTCATCCTCGTCGGGGTCGTCGTCTACGGCGTCTTCAGCATTCTCGGCAGCTTCCAGCTCATCGCCGTGGCCCTGTTCCTCGCGCTGGTCGTCACCTCCGTGCTGCGGCCGCTGACGGACCTGCTCAACCGATTCCTGCCGCGGCCGCTGTCCGTCGCCGTGGCGCTGCTGGGCAGCATCCTGCTCCTGCTGGCCCTGCTCGCCCTGGTGGGCAACGCCGTGGCGGGCGAGTCGGCCAGGCTGGCGGGCGAGTTCCAGGGCGGGGTGCACCGCATCGAGCAATGGCTCCAGCGGCCGCCGTTCCGGCTGAGTCCTAGACGGCTGTCCGAGCTGGAGAACCAGGTGACGCATTATCTGGCCGCACACCGGTCCAGCCTGCTCAGCCGTGCCGTCAGCGGGCTGAGCCGGCTGGTCGAGCTGGTCACCGGGGGCGCGCTCGCGCTGTTCGCCTCGGCGTTCTTCATCCACTCCGGCGAGCGCCTGTGGCGCTGGGTGCGCGACCAGCTGTTGCCGATCGGCGCCCGTCCTGCGTGGGACCGGGCGGGGTGGGCCGCCTGGCGGGCCTTCGCCGGGTACACCCGCGGCATCATCATCGTGGCCGCGACCAACGCCGTGCTCGTCGGTGTCGCACTGCTCGTGCTGCGCGTGCCGCTCGCGCTGCCGCTGACGCTGCTGGAGTTCTTCGCCGCGTTCGTGCCACTGGTGGGCTCGCCGGTCGCGCTCGCCGTCGCCACCGTCGTCGCGCTGGCCGGGCGGGGGCCGCTGACGGCTCTGGCCGTGCTGGCCCTGATCGTCGTCATCGGCCAGCTGGAGGGGCACGTGCTGCATCCTCTGGTGATGAGCTGGGCGGTACGGCTGCATCCGCTCGTCGTCGCGGTGTCGGTGATCGCCGGCAGCATCATCGCCGGGGTGATCGGTGCCGTCGTGGCCGTGCCGCTGGTGTCGGTGGTCTGGGCGGTGCTGCGCGCCCTGCGTGCGGTGCCGCCGTGACCCCGGGCCACCATCGACTGCCTTGAGCGTCTCTAATCAGCTAAGCGATCCCATGCGAACCGTAGGGTCCGGTGCGGGTTCTTCCCACCTGGGCGGGGCAGCGTGAGCGTGGAGATGGAATCCCGCGCCCAGTGCTGCTCCGCGTGGCCGGTGTCGGCGGGTGGTGGGTGTGCTGATCGTGGTCACGTCCTGGTGCCGGTGGGCAGCGCGGGGCAGCCGGGTCCGGCCCGTTGGTGCGTGTCCCTCCGGACGCTGGCCGGCCGGGCCGCTGGGCCTGACTGGGGAGGGAACCTCACGTCGCCTGGGCGTGAGGCGGTTGGTTCGCGGCCGGGTGGGACCGGTCTTGGACCGGTCCGTCCGGCTGGTCTTCGGGGTGGCCGTGATGACGGCCTTGGCCTCCATCGTGTCCACCACGGTGCGGATCACCATGGTGCCGCTGACGCGGTCTACGACGGTCTTGGTCTGGTGGGCGAGGCCGCGTGCGGCGATCCGCCGCCAGGCTCCTTGGTCGCGGTCTGCCTGCCAGCCGCACTGCTGGTTGGGGCAGATGGCCCACTTCCAGCCCGGCACGGTGGGCCGGTCGGGGGCCTTGCGGTGCCG
>NZ_JBFAWG010000056.1:0-45618 GCF_040680215.1 Streptomyces sp. NPDC052107 | reverse complement strand
ACTGGCGGCACCTGGCAACTCGCCCCTGCCACCGCATAGCGAACAGGGGCTGCCCGGCCTACGGCCGGACAGCCCCTCACCAAGATCTTCATGAGCCTTCTAGGACGTGGTGCGCTGTGCGGGCGGCGCGGGGGGAACCGTGGTGGGCTCCGGAGCTTTGGTGGTTGCCGGCGCGCCGTGCTGACGGGCGGATCGGCCACCGTCCCCGAGAGCGATGGAACGCGCGGTGTTGGAGACGGCCTTGATGCCCAGGTAGGCGGTGGTCATGCTGCTGACCGCGGTGAACGCGGCGGTCAGGATGCCGACGATCACGGACTTGTCCCCGTCGAGCCGCCACACCCCGACGATCGCGACCGCGACGATCGCGACATTGCTGACGATGACCGCGAGCAGCCCGTATCGCGCCCGGACCTTCTCCAGCTGGGTTTCCCCCGTCACGGCTGCGGCCTGGTCCTGGCTCATCTCCCCGTCCCCCCATTCAGCAGCTGTGCGACCCGTGCGTCCACCTGGGCACGGTCATACCCACGCCGGACGATGTCGAAGAGTGGCGGTGCCCCGGATGCCGTACCTTCGGCCAGCCGGGTCAGATAGGCGTCCACCTGGGCGCGGTCGTAACCACGCCGAGCGATGTCGAAGCCCCGGAAGTCATCGGCCATGAATGTCCCCCTACGACGAAGGCCCCGTTCGCTGAACGGGGCCTTCTGGCTGTGGCTGGGGCCGGGGTCGAACCGGCGACCTTCCGCTGTTCAGGCCGCGTCCAGGTGGGGCGCGGCCTGATCATAGAGGGTGCCGGGGACGGCCGACAGCCGTGGTTGTGCGCTGCTGTTGGCGTACGCCAAGTCGTGTCACCACTCCTTCACGGGGGCTGGTCTGGGAGGCGGCTGAAGGCAGTGAGGTGGTGCTGGTGTTGGTGGTGGCGTTGATGAGTCCGTTGAAGATCAAGAGCGCGGCCCCAAGAACTAGGAACAGGACGACCAGGGCTTTGCCCGCGCCGCTGAGCAGCAGCGGGCGGGTAGCTGAGCGGGGTTGCTCGCCAGGGGCGGGCGCGTCGCCGAACAGCCGCTTGGGGTAGGCCGCGGTGAGCATCATCAGGTAGGCGTACAGGCGCATGTTGTAGCGGGCGGTGGCGGCGGTCGCCTCGAACGGCGGGCGCGGCATCCGGCCGCGGATCAGCACCATGAGCCAGAAGATGGGGCAGATCACGTACCAGCCGTACATGAGCAGCTCCACCACGACGGCGGCGGGGACGAGCAGGATGATGCGGAACAGGACGGCGAGGCGGTTGAGCTTCCCGGGATGGACCTCGACCTGGACGGGGTGGTCGGGCGCCAGGAAGGCGAACGGCGGGTAGGTGTCGACCAACAGCATCGCGTAGGCGGTGACGCGGGTCGCGTAGACGAGGTAGCCGGTCAGGAACGAGGCGATCGGTTCGGGTAGCCGTCCGGTGATCAGGGCGGCGAACCAGCCGACGACCATGACGACGGACGCGGCGATCCACAGGAAGAGCAGGGCGATGTATTGGGGGATCAGCAGGAGCCAGCGCAGCAGCACGGTCCAGCGGCGCTGCCGGCCGGGCTCGGGGAGATCCAACTCCGGGAGTACCTCCGGCGGGGGAGCGGGGTGCGGCGCCCATGTACGGTCTGCCATAGCCAGCTCCTGTCAGGTCCGCGACTGTCGCTCGGCTCAGAGCTTCAGGATCACGCCGGTCGGCCCGGTGCACGCGCGGTGAGGAGCAACCGGGTGACCGGCTTGCTCGCGGTTGAGGGTGCGAACCGCCCCGGCGGATCGGGCAGGCTTCGGGCCTGCGCGCAAGACGTGCTGGCCGTGTCACCGGCTCGATGCGGGGTGCCCTGGGTGCTCTCTGGGATGAGTCGGCTTGTGAAGCCGTGTGATGCAAGCCGCTCGGAGGCATGAATCACGTCGTTGGGTACGGCTTGCGAGATCGCGAAGCCGTGAGCGGGATGGATCAGCGGGCGTTGTAGCGACCCGACGAGCCGGTTGCGGCGCCCGCGCTGGAAGGGCCCGCCCTCTCGGATGAGGCGCTTGATGCGCTGGTGGACGAGATCCGCCACAGCGAAGATCCGGCCCTGTCCTACCGGGAGATGGCATCCCGGTTCCGAGCGGCCGGCCACTCCGCCTCCGAGGTCCGCCTGCGGGCCGGGTGGAAGCGAGTGGCCGTCTGACGGGGGCGCTGCCGGGATAGCGGTGGCGCCTGGCCCTGGTCGGCTCAGTCGAACAGCGCCCACAAGTGAGACAGTCGCACGAGCAGCACGATGACGATGAACACGGTCATCAACACGCCCGATGTCGCATGGCGCCACGAGCAGAACAGGCGCGGTATGCGCCGTGCGCTGTCCGGCAGCGGCTCATCGCACTTCAGGCACGTGCGGTTCTTGGTTCTTTGAACGCTTCGCGCCTCGGTTTCCCCACCCATGCGGGCGACTTTAGCGGCCCTCGCTGGTGCGGCCGCCGTGCCCGGGGCAACGACACCGCCAGCGCGGACCAGAAGCTCGACAGCGCATGGCAGAGCGCCGAGACCCGACTGATCTCGGAAATCACGGCTCTGCGGATCGAGCGGCAGTGGATCGTGACCGAGGCCGCCAAGGCCAACGTGGCGAAGAAGCCCTCCCGCTGGTGGTGACCACCACGGCCGGGCCCCTACCGGCCCGGCCCGCGCGCAACGCCCCTGCTCTTCCTGAGCTTCGCCCCGATGCGGGGCAGTCAGGAGTCTGCCCGCCATGAGCGGCAACGTCGTTCACCTGCACAGTGGACGAGGACAAGCGGCCCTACGGCGGTTCCGGTTCCACCTCCCGGTACTTCATGGCCGCCAGGAAGATGCACAACCAGGGACACACGGTCAACGCGCTGCTGTGGCAGGGCACCCAGGACCCGACCGACCTTCCCAAGCTGGTCCGGGAGGGCACCCACACGCGGGCATCGCTCGCGCCGGGCACCGAGTCACAGGCACGCGTGGCGCTCGGTGACAAGGCCGTCGACGGCGGCGCGGCCCCGAACCTGCTGCGCCCGGGGCTGGACAAGGAGCCCTGGTCGTCGCCTCCGACGGCATCGAGATCCCCAAGGGCCAGTCGTCCATCACGGTGCGCACGCACTACATCAGCACCGACGACGCGAAGGTGATCGCCGCTCGCGCCAAGGCGATGCGCGACAGCGTCACCAACCCGCACGCCATCGACCGGGGCGAGAAGCGTGACCCGCTCGCCGACATCGCCGCCGTCGTCGGCACCGACGCCCGCGTGCGCACCCGGACTTCAGCGGCTGTCCAGGCCAGTCCGCCCGTGGTCTCTGGTCGCCAGGACCTCAAGAGTGATCAGGCACGCGGCTCCCAGCGACACGGCCATCGGCAGAGCGTCGCTCCACGACTGTCCCACCCAGAAGTGCGAGACAGCGGCGGCGCAGCCGTAGAACGGCACAGCGATGCCCAGCATCACCAAGCGGCGTACCCAACGGGGCGTCCCGTACCCGGCTGTCCGCCGTCCATCCGTCATGCCCGACTACCTACCACGGAAGGACAGTTTGTGTTCGAGATCCGCATCATTCGCGACCCGGTCGACGCTCACCGCGTCACCACCGCACTGAGCACCGCGTTCACCACCGGCGCCGTCCGCCGGCACCGGACCCGCGACGGCGAGCGCATCCGCCTGCACGTCACCGCCGACCACCGCCCCGCCGGTCAGTCGTGGGCGACGCCCGAGCAGGCATACGCCGCCGCCCCCAGCATCAGCGACGAACTCGGATGGACCGCCGGCACGAGCGCCAACGCCCCCATCGCTCAGGGCCTGGACCGGGAGTACTTCCTGCGCAAAGCCGCCCTGCTATACCGCACGGCCCTCGCTGAGAGGCCTGCCCCGACGACATCGCCCGCGCCGCGACCGAAGCCCGCCCGCCGCCTGATGGACCTGGACGACGCCAGCGTGGTCTACGACCCGCGCGCCTACCAAGGAACTGGAGACATCCAGCACGACCCATGACCACCGCGCCGCGCTGCTCTTCCCGCATCGGCACCCCGCTGGAGCCGGACAACCTCCGGCGTAGCCGGTACTCGCTCCGGAAACGTCTCGGTCTGGAGATCCGGTTTCACGATCTCCGGCACTCGGCCGTCTCGCTGCTGCTGGATCTCGGGGTGCCGCCCCCATCGTCCGGCAGATCGTTGGGCACAGCGACATCGGAATGACCATGAAGGTCTACGCGCATGCCTCCCTGGACGAGCAGCGGAAGGCGCTCCGGAAGCTTGGCGACACCCTCACCTGATACCTGGATCGGCAGCCAGGCGAGCGGGACCTGCCCGTACAGGTGATCTTGTTGCGGAATCCCTGGAATCCACGGTTGCGGGCGCCACTGTGGGTTTCGAAGTGACGCGCATCTCTACCTGAGGGAGAACGTTGTGAAAGCCAGCAAAGGGGATCGGCTCGTCGTCCACGGACGCGTCGTCGGAAAGCAGGATCACGTCGTGGAGATCGTTGAAGTTCTCGGGCCGGACGGAGCGCCGCCGTACAGGGTGAGGTCTGAGGACGGCCACGAGACGATCATGAGCCCAGGGCCCAACACGGTGGTCGACCACCGCAAGGCCAGCGACACGCTGTAGCGGCGAGACCGTTGGCGTACCGGTTGGCGTAGCCGACACGAAAACACCCCCTCCGGGATATCCCGGAGGGGGTGTTTGCCCTAGTGGGGCGGCTGTGGCTGGGGCCGGGGTCGAACCGGCGACCTTCCGCTTTTCAGGCGGACGCTCGTACCAACTGAGCTACCCAGCCATGGTGTTTCATGTGAAACACCAGCGGTCCTGACGGGATTTGAACCCGCGGCCTCCACCTTGACAGGGTGGCGAGCACTCCAAACTGCTCCACAGGACCAAGCTTGCGTGCAACAGTGTCGCACACGGTATTGCGTGCCCCCAACGGGATTCGAACCCGTGCTACCGCCTTGAAAGGGCGGCGTCCTAGGCCGCTAGACGATGAGGGCTATCGGCCCGCCTGGGCGCTTCTCAGCGCGTCGGGGACGTGAGAAGCATATGGGATGGCGGGGAGTATCGCCAAAACGGTTTACGGCGAGGGGGCGGACGAGGTGCGGGAAGAGGGGGAGGGGGTGCCCGGGGAAGGTGTGGTCCTGGGTCGGTTCTCGTCCGCCAGATGGCGGCTGACCTCGGCCGTCGTCTCGCCCAGTCCGCCCAGTTTGATCGCGTCCCAGGCCTGGAGACGGTGGCTGTCGCGGTCGAAGTAGAGGATCGAGGCCTCGATGGGCGCGGGGTACTTGTGCTCGACCGCCCGCAGCCCGCTCCCGCCCGTGGAACCCTCCATGCGCAGCCGGGTGCCGTAGGGCAGCATCTCGTCCCCCTCGTGGTGCAGATGGCCGCACAGCACCAGCGGCACCTCGCCGTCCGTCTCACGGGCCGCCGACGGCTCGTGGGCGATCGCGACGTCGACCGGGGTGCCGGTCGCCCGCTGGTCGCGCAGGGCGCTGGCCAGCCGGTCGCCCGCCAGCCGCTCGGCCGCGTCCCCGCCGGGCACCACCGAGCGGTCGGGGGTGAACTGCGGGTCGCCGATGCCCGCGAAACGCAGTCCCGCGACCGTCCGCGCCCGGCCGTCGTCCAGGACGTGCACGTTCTTCATCCGCTCCAGATAGCGCTGGGTGATCCGGGAGTCGTGGTTGCCCCGCACCCAGACGTACGGCACGCCCAGGTCCCGGATCGGGTCCAGGAAGCCGTTCTCCGCCGCCACACCGTGGTCCATCGTGTCGCCGGAGTCGACGATCACGTTCACCTTGTACTGCTCCACCAGCGAGGCGATGATCTTCCAGCTCGCCGGGTTGAGGTGGATGTCCGACACATGCAGGACCCGGATGGTGGAGGGATCCGGCTGGTAGGCCGGGAGGGTGGAGGTGACGTCGTAGAGCTTCGTCACGTTCGTCACCAGGCGGGCCAGCTCCTTCTGGTAGACGTCGAAGTCGGAGACGATGCTGCGTGCGTTGCCGACCACCGCCGGCGCCGAGCTGAGCAGCCCGGAGAACTTCGGCTCCAGGACCGACTTCGGGTTCCAGGTGGCGTACGCGCTCGCCCCGGACGCGGCCAGCAGGGTCAGGGCGAGGCCGCCGGCGGCCAGGGCGCGGCGGGGGCTGCGGTAGACGGCGAGACCGAGGGCCGTGGCGCCGGCGACCACGGCGACGCAGGAGCGCACCGCCAGGTCCAGCGTGCCGTGCTCGACGTCCTTGGCGACCTCGTCCTGGAGGCCGGAGATTCGCTCGGGGTGGTCGACCAGGGCCTGGGCGCGCAGCGGGTCCAGCTGGTCCACGTTGACGTCCAGACGGACGGGGGCCACATGGCTGTCCAGGGTGAGCGCGCCCAGCGGCGAGACGTTGATCTTCGTACCGCCGGTGAGCGACGGGCGTAGTGCCATCGTCGTGTTCATGGGGCCGACCGGGGCCCGTACGTTTCCGACGATCAGCAGGCCCAGCCAGGCGCCGAGGAGGACGACGGCCGCGAGGCCCAGGCCGCGGAGCCAGGGGCGGGGGCGGGCGGCGAGTTCCAGCGCGGGGAGCGGGCGGGTGCCGCGGCGGCGTATGCGCGTGCGGTTCGTCATCGTGTGGAGGGCTGCGACGGAGACGCGGACCATTGGGGCCGTATGCCCGTGTACGGGGGCGGATATGCGGTGCCGCACCGCTCTCGTACGGGCCTTCGTACCGGACAATGACCATGTGCTGGAGATGACGCGCGAGGAGTTCGAGGAACTGGTCGCCGAGGCGCTCGACCGGATCCCGCCGGAGCTGATGCGGCTCATGGACAACGTGGCGGTGTTCGTGGAGGACGAACCGCCCGCCGACGACCCCGACCTGCTCGGCCTGTACGAGGGCACGCCGCTCACCGACCGGGGCGAGTGGTACGCGGGGGTGCTGCCGGACCGGATCACCATCTACCGCGGGCCGACGCTGCGGATGTGCGAGTCGCGCGAGGACGTCGTGGTGGAGACCGAGGTGACGGTGGTGCATGAGATCGCCCACCACTTCGGCATCGACGACGCCCGGCTGCACACCCTTGGGTATGGGTGAGACGCTCTTGGGCGCGGGCGGCGGGGGTGGCGTGAGTGTGGCCGAGTACCGGCGCGTGTGCGGCCGGGCGGTGATATGGGTGCTGCCGAGAACTCGCGTGTGCGCGGCCGGGCGCGATGCATCCGCGGCTGAGCAGCGACGCGTGTCCGACTGAGCAGCGACGCGTGTCCGGCCGGCGGGCGACGCGTGTGCGGCGGCGTGGCTGCGATCGGCGTGTGGTTGGGCGGGGAGGCGTGCGGGGCGCGTGTCCTCTTGTGGGCGGCGGGAGTTGGGGAGGTTGACTCCTTTCCATGCCTCCGGAGGTGGCCGCCGTGCGCCCCTTGTCCGTACCCGTCCGGCTCACCGTCACGGTGCTGACCCTCGCCGCTGCCGCCGGCTGTGTGAACGTGGGTGACGACGCGGGCCGGGCCAGGCCCTCGCACTCGGCGGGGCAGCACGGCGGCGAGGCACCCGACGGCGGCCCGGGGGACGGCGCCGGCGGCCCCGGCGGGCACGACGGCAAGGAGGGCGACCGCAAACACGAGCACGGTGGCAAGAAGAAGCCCGGAGAGGAGTCGGCCTCCCCGTCGGCCACCTCCTCGTCCGGCGAGGGCGACTCGCCCGCGGCCCCGGCGAAGCCCGGCAAGCCCGGCACCACCGCCGATCCCGGGGGCCCGGCGCCGACCAACGCCCCGCCGACGGCGCCGGCCACCTCCGCCCCACCCGAGCCACCCGCCTCCACCCCGCCGCCCGCGACCTCCGAGCCCCCGTCGGCCGAGCCGTCCTCCTCGGCCCACGAGGGGACGGGAACACAGCTCGTCGAGCGCGAACCGGCACCGGCGCCCGGGGCGGACGTCGCGGCGTGATCTCCGACGGTGCCGGAGACGTGGCTCACCTGCGGATATGGAGCCGGTTTGCGCTCAGGGGTGGTGGGTGCGTATGGTGGTAGATCGTTTGATCCCATTTGCCCGGCGCCACCGCAGAGCGCGCCGTGTGGCGCGTACTCTCCCTTGCCGTGGCGGACCGCATTGAGGCGGTCGTGAGCGAATCACGGAGTTGACGGGCGCGTGCCGAAGAGACTCCGGAAGGTTTCGCATTCGCATGTCCGTGTCCAGTACTGATCAGTTCGTCGTGTCCGAGAACGAGCTCAACGAGCTCGACAAGGAGCTCACCGACGCGACGTCCGAGATCACCGAGGCCCCCGAGGCCGCTGACACCACCCCCCAGACCACCTTCGCCGACCTCGGCCTGCCCGAGGGCGTCGTGCGCAAGCTCGCGCAGAACGGCGTAACGACCCCCTTCCCGATCCAGGCCGCGACCATCCCGGACGCCCTGGTCGGCAAGGACATCCTCGGCCGTGGCCGCACCGGCTCCGGCAAGACCCTCTCCTTCGGCCTGCCGACCCTGGCCCAGCTGGCCGGCGGCCGCACCGAGAAGAAGCGGCCCCGCGCCGTCATCCTCACCCCGACCCGCGAGCTGGCCATGCAGGTCGCCGACGCGCTCCAGCCGTACGGCGACGTCGTCGGCCTGAAGATGAAGGTCGTCTGCGGCGGCACCTCGATGGGCAACCAGATCTACGCCCTGGAGCGCGGCGTCGACATCCTGGTCGCCACCCCGGGCCGGCTGCGCGACATCATCAACCGCGGCGCCTGCTCTCTCGAGGACGTGCAGATCGCCGTCCTGGACGAGGCCGACCAGATGTCCGACCTGGGCTTCCTGCCCGAGGTCACCGAGCTGCTCGACCAGGTCCCGGCCGGCGGCCAGCGCATGCTCTTCTCCGCCACGATGGAGAACGAGATCCAGACCCTCGTCGACCGTTACCTGAACAGCCCCGTCTCCCACGAGGTGGACGCGGCCCAGGGCGCGGTGACGACCATGTCGCACCACATCCTCATCGTGAAGCCCAAGGACAAGGCGCCGGTCACCGCCGCGATCGCCTCCCGCAAGGGCCGCACGATCATCTTCGTCCGCACCCAGCTGGGCGCCGACCGCGTCGCCGAGCAGCTGCGCGACGCCGGCGTGAAGGCCGACGCGCTGCACGGCGGCATGACCCAGGGCGCCCGCACCCGCACCCTGGCCGACTTCAAGGACGGGTACGTCAACGTCCTGGTCGCCACCGACGTCGCCGCCCGCGGTATCCACGTCGACGGCATCGACCTGGTCCTGAACGTGGACCCGGCCGGCGACCACAAGGACTACCTGCACCGCGCCGGCCGCACCGCCCGAGCGGGCCGCACCGGCACGGTCGTCTCCCTGTCCCTTCCGCACCAGCGGCGCCAGATCTTCCGCCTGATGGAGGACGCCGGCGTCGACGCGGCCCGCCACATCATCCAGGGCGGCGCCACCTTCGACCCGGAGGTCGCCGAGATCACCGGCGCCCGCTCGATGACCGAGGTCCAGGCCGAGTCCGCCGCCAACGCCGCCCAGCAGGCCGAGCGCGAGGTCGCCCAGCTCACCAAGCAGCTGGAGCGCGCCCAGCGCCGCGCGACCGAGCTGCGCGAGGAGTCCGACCGGCTGGTCGCCCGGGTCGCCCGCGAGCGCGGCGAGGACCCCGAGGTGGCGGTGGCCGAGGCCCAGGCGACGGCGGCGGAGGAGCTCGCGGCCGTGGCCGAGGAGCCGGCGCAGCGAGAGACCGAGCGCGAGGAGCGTCCGGCGGCTTCGGCGCCGTACGAGCGCCGGGAGCGGCGCGGCTTCGACCGGGACCGCGGTGAGCGGGGCTTCGAGCGCCGTGAGGAGCGGGGCGAGCGCGGTGGTTACGACCGTCGCGACGACCGTGGTGACCGCGGTGGCCGCGGTTTCGAGCGCCGGGACGACCGTGGTGCCCGTGGTTTCGAGCGCCGTGACGACCGCCGTCCGTTCGACCGTGACCGTCGTGACGACCGCCGTCCCTTCGACCGCGACCGCCGTGACGACCGCCGTGACGACCGCGGTGGCCGCTCCTTCGACCGGGACCGTGGTGAGCGTGGTTTCGAGCGCCGGGACGACCGTGGTGCCCGTGGTTTCGAGCGCCGTGACGACCGCCGTCCGTTCGACCGTGACCGTCGTGACGACCGCGGCGGCCGGTCCTTCGACCGGGACCGCGGCGACCGTGGCGACCGTGGCGGTTTCCGCCGGGACGAGCGCGGCGGGCACCGGGGCAGCGACCGCCCGTTCAACCGCGACCGCCGCGACGACCGCCCGGGCTTCCGCTCCGGCGGCCACGAGCGCCCCTACAGCCGCCGTGACGACCACCGCGGCAACGGCTCCTTCGGCCGCCGCGAGGACAAGCCGCGCTGGAAGCGCAACGGCTGACGCCGAGTGAGGTCCGAGTGACCTGAAGGGCCCGTACGACCACGTCGTACGGGCCCTTTTTCGCCACCGGGTGACGCATGTCACGCCCCCTGTGAGGGAATTGCTGGGGGCATGACAGATGACGCGAGAGTGAGCGGGCAGCAGGAAACGTCCGGCCCGTCCGGCCTGTCGGACGAGGAACGACTGGCCCAGCTCGGTTACACCCAGGTCCTCGCCCGCCGGATGTCGGCGTTCTCGAACTACGCCGTCTCCTTCACGATCATCTCGGTCCTGTCCGGCTGCCTGACCCTCTACCTCTTCGGCATGACCACCGGCGGCCCCGCGGTGATCACCTGGGGCTGGGTGTCGGTCGGCCTGATGACCCTGTTCGTCGGCCTGTCGATGGCCGAGGTCTGCTCGGCGTACCCCACCTCGGCCGGCCTGTACTTCTGGGCGCACCGCCTGGCACCCGCGCGCTCGGCGGCGGCCTGGGCCTGGTTCACCGGCTGGTTCAACGTGCTGGGCCAGGTCGCGGTGACCGCCGGCATCGACTTCGGTGCGGCCTCCTTCCTCGGTGCGTACCTGAACCTCCAGTTCGACTTCGAGGTGACCCCGGGCCGCACGGTCCTGCTGTTCGCGGCGATCCTCGTCCTCCACGGCCTGCTGAACACCTTCGGCGTGCGGATCGTCGCATTCCTGAACGACGTGAGCGTGTGGTGGCACGTGCTGGGCGTGGCGGTGATCGTCGGCGCGCTCGCCTTCGTCCCCGACCACCACCAGTCGGCGACGTTCGTGTTCACGAAGTTCGTCAACGAGACGGGCTGGGGCAGCGGCACGTACGTCGTCCTGCTCGGCCTTCTGATGGCCCAGTACACCTTCACCGGCTACGACGCCTCCGCCCACATGACCGAGGAGACCCACGACGCGTCCACGGCGGGCCCGAAGGGCATCGTCCGCTCGATCTGGACGTCCTGGATCGCCGGCTTCGTGCTCCTGCTCGGCTTCACCTTCGCGATCCAGTCGTACGACAAGGAACTGACGTCCCCGACGGGCGCGCCCCCGGCGCAGATCCTCCTGGACGCGCTGGGAGCGACGACGGGAAAGCTGTTGCTGCTGGTGGTGATCGGCGCCCAGCTCTTCTGCGGCATGGCCTCGGTGACCGCCAACAGCCGCATGATCTACGCCTTTTCACGTGACGGCGCGCTGCCCTTCTCCCACGTCTGGCACACGGTCAGCCCGCGCACCCGCACCCCCGTGGCGGCGGTCTGGCTGGCCGCGCTGGCCGCTCTCGCCCTCGGCCTGCCCTACCTGATCAACTCGACGGCGTACGCGGCGGTGACCTCGATCGCCGTCATCGGCCTCTACATCGCGTACGTCATCCCGACCTTCCTGCGGGTCCGCAGGGGCGCCGCCTTCGAACGCGGGCCCTGGCACCTGGGCCGCTGGTCGGTCCTGATCGGAATCGTCTCCGTGACCTGGGTCGTGGCGATCACGATCCTCTTCATGCTCCCGCAGGTCTCCCCGGTCACCTGGAAGACCTTCAACTACGCCCCCGTCGCCGTCCTGGTCGTCCTCGGCTTCGCCGCGACCTGGTGGCTGGCCTCGGCCCGCCACTGGTTCCTCAGCGCACAGCGGACCGTCATCGCCCCGAACCCGGTAGAAAAGTGACCATCCGGAGCCTCGGTCCCCTCCCGACGCGGCCGCGTCACCGATACCCGATCGGAGACACGGCCTCGTCCGGCTATGCTCGGACAGGCAACATCGCCTGGGCCCTTAGCTCAATTGGCAGAGCAGTGGACTTTTAATCCATTGGTTGTGGGTTCGAGTCCCACAGGGCCTACAGGTTGCAGGCAGGGGGGCAACCCATCTGACCTGCTGTGCAGCGTCCGGGTCGGCTTCGGCTGGCTCGGACGCTGACTCGTTTTCGGGCCCTTGCGTGAGCGATGCGTGAGCGGGGAGCGCGTTCACCTGCGGTGGCTTTGTGTGAGGCCGCCCTCAGCGGATACTCGGCGGGCGTGAGGTACGGCAGTGTGCCCCACGAGTGGGCCGTCTGCCCCGGATGTCTCCATGAGCCTCGGCAGGCGGTGCGCTCCTTACGGGCCTTACGGGTGAGCCCGTCCGGTGCTGCGGGTCGAGTCGGCCGGCGGCGTACGGTGGAGATACCGAGGGCATCACGCACTCCGGCCGTCCTGCCGGGTCGTCCTCGGCGAGAGACGAACCCCGGGCCGTCCGAGCGGCGGTGCGGAGACGGGTCGGCATCATGCCCGCCGCGATCACAACAACTCCGCACCCTTCCCTGGTCGTTGCGTCTCCCTGCCGAAGGGCGGGGTGATGGCCGTGCGGCGCCTGGACATCCACCGGCGTGACCGGGGGGAGCGGGCCCTCGTCACGCTCGTCGGCGACATCTGGCCGGCCTCGGCGCCCCTGCTGCGGGCCGCGCTGGAGCAGTGCCTGCGCGACGGCATGACCGCCATCGACGTCGATCTCACCACGGTCGGCTCGTGTGACGCCAAGGGTCTGGACGTCTTCCTGACGGCGTCACGGCATGCCGGCCGCGTGCACTCCTGCCTGCACCTGCACCATCCGTGCGCGCAGATCACCCGGCTCCTCGCCGTCACCGGCTCCGCGTCCCTGCTCCGCGATCTGCTGGACACGTCCGCGGCGGGCCCGTCAGCCGGCGGGACGCAGACGCCCGGCGACCGCGCCGGTGCGCCGGTCGTCAAGGACGGGATCCGCCTGCGCAGACTGACTCGCCGGCAGGTGGAGGGGATGAGCGAGGACATCGCCGAGCTGGCCGTGGCCGGCCCCTTCCTGCGGGACGACTTCCTGCGGCGGCTTACCGTCAGCGCCCGTCGGCCTGGCTTCGCGCTGCTGGCCGCCGAGACGACGGTGCTGGTGGGGTGCGCCTTCGGATTTCCGGTGAGCCCCGGTGCCCGGTCCGAGCGAGGGTTGCAGGAGAGCATCCAGCGGCTCACCGGCTGCGCCCGGTTCCTGCTCCTCACCCAGGTCGTGGCGCGCCAGCACGCTCAGCACTGCGACATCGGCCGCTGTCTGCAACAGCGTCTGCTGGCCGATGGGCATGCCGAGCTCGGAGTCGTCCTTCTCCATCCGGCCGACAGGGCCGGACAAGCCGCCTACGACTCCTGGGGCTGGCGGAACCACGGGGAGATGGTCGGGCTGCCCGGTCGGGGCGCTCCTTGCGTGTTGACCCTGTCCCGGGAAAGCGGACTGTCGCTGCCAGCGCCTCGGGCCGCCGGTCCAGGCCGGGCGTAGCCTGGGAGACACCGAGAGCATGTCGGGCGCATGATCACGACAGCGCCGTTCCCGGCGAGTGACGGACGAGGGCAGCTCCGAGGCAGCCCGGGACGGGATCGCGCGATGGACTCCCTCACACCGCCTGCCGGAGACCGGCCACCGGGTGGCGCGCACACGTACAGGATGCCGCTGGCACGGCTGAGGCTCACGCCGGAGGCCAGCCACGGCCCGCTGGACGGAGCGTGGTGGCCGCGTTGCGACGCACTGGAACTGGAGCTGCCCGCGCTCGTGGGCTCGCTCGACCCCGGCCGTGGCACGGTCACCCGCGTCACGGTGGGCGCTGCGGCATGGCCTGACGCGCCGCTGACCGTGTCGGCGCCCGAGCACGTGATCGAGGTCGTCCTGAGCGACGTCACCGCCGAGGAACATGCCATCACCCTGGACTGCGGCACCGTGGGGCGCTGGGAGTTGCTGGTCGTCCCGCCCGACGAGCCGGCCGGAACCGCCGAGCGCCTGCTGACAGCCGCCGCCGATCCGTGGAACCCGCTGTCGGCTCAGCGCACCTTGGCACATGTCGAGGACGGCTTCGGCCGGGAGGGCGCCGGGGAACAGCACGGCCCATGATGGAGTGATGAGACGGGTGGTCCTTTCGCCGGTCGACCCCGCCGCCGGTGTCCGTGTGGATCACGGTGGGTGAGCGGATGACGGCCGAACCGGGCACGGACCGCTCCGAGAGCTTCGGGGAAGCGCTTCTGGGGGCGCTTCTCGACCGGGCGCACGAGCTCCCGCCCCACCTCATCGGACCGCTGGTCGCCGACGTGCTGGAGCGGCTGGGGGGCCGATGTCCGCAGGTGCTGCTCCAGGACTACGGCCAGTTGCTGCTCGTACCTCTGCGCGGTGAGGGCCTCACGGGCGGGGATCCGCAGGACATCGACGCTTCCGCCGCGGGCCGGTGCTTTCTCGATGCCCAGCCCGTCGAGGTGCCCGAGGCCGACGGCGTACGGGTCCACCTGCCGCTGCTGGACGGCGGCGACGAGGTGGGCGTCATGGCCGTGACGCTGGACCGGATCGATGACGACGACCGGCGGCTGCTGGCCAGGCTCTCCGGCCTGGTGGCCGACCTGCTGGTGACCAAGCACGGCTACTCCGACCTGTTCTTCTCCACCCGCCGCGGTGAGCCGATGAGCGTCGCCGCCGAGATCCAGTGGTCCCTGTTGCCGCCTCTGGCCATGATCATGCCGCGGGTCGCCGTGGCCGGGATCCTGGAGCCCGCCTACGACGTGGCGGGCGACAGCTTCGACTACGCGCTCAACGGCGACATCCTTCACGTGGCCATGATCGACGCGATGGGGCACGGCCTGGGCGCGGCCACCATGGCCACCGTGGCCATCGGCGCCTACCGTCACGCCCGCCGCCTCGGCACCGGCCTGTCGGAGATCTACGCCGCCATGGACGGCGCCGTGGCACACCAGTTCGGCCCGGACCACTTCGTCACCGCCCAGATGATGCGGCTGGACACGGCCACGGGGCGGATGCACTGGGTCAACGCGGGACACCCGCCACCGGTACTCGTGCGCGATCATCGCGTCATGTGTCGGCTGGACGCCCCCACGACCCTCCCGGTCGGTCTGGGCGGCGCTGAGCCAGAGGTCGGCGAGCTGAACCTGGAGCGCGGAGACCGCGTCCTCTGCTTCACGGACGGACTGATCGAGGAACACGCTGTGGGTGAGGAGCAGTTCGGGGAGGACCAGCTGATCGACTGGGTGAACCGGCTGGAGAGGACCGGCCGCGGGGTCCGGGCGGTGGCTCGCTCCCTGTCGCACACCCTCATGCGTGCGCGCGGCGGATACACGACGGACGACGCGACGCTGCTCCTGGTGGAGTGGCGCGGCTGACCGCACCACCGGCCACGACAGGGGTCAGCCGGACGGCCTCTCACCGCTTCCCGTGTCGATGAGGATCTGCTCCGCCTCGCTGATGTTGCCGGCCAGGACGGCCTGGGCCATCGCCGCTCGGGCGGCCTCGGGCGGCGTGTCCGGTGGGACCACCAGCAGCGAGAAGAGGTCCCGGTCGCCCCGGGTGATCAGGACCGTGTCGTCACCCACAGCGAAGGAGTCCACGTGTACTACGTGGTCGCCGACGACGATCCGTGTTGGGAGCCCCTCCCAGGCCGTGGCATCCAGCCCGACGCGGGTCAGGGGGCCCAGGTGCTCGGTGAGGGCGCTCAGCAGCGCGGGCAGCTCGGCACCGATGTCACGCGACCGCGGCCACCACGCCCCGTCGAGGATGCCTTCGCGCGATGCCGTCGTCTCCAGCCGGAGGAGTGCGCTCCCCGGCCGAACGGCATGGTGTACACCACTCGGCAGGTGCCTGGAACCAGGGGATATGTCGGAGCCGGTCATGGAGGACCACCTGTCCGGGATCCGGTGCGAACACGGGGTGCGCCTCGCTTCTGACCACGCTACTCCCCATCACCGCGAGCACCGGCGTCGCCGGGAATCGCCGGGACGCCCGCATACAGCGAGGGGAAGCCGCATGAGGGGCTGCGCAGCGGGGCACCCGGGCGGCGGAGCCTGTGAGCGAGGCCGCAGGGCCGGCTGCCTGTCGGTATCAGCAGCCTCGGAGACCAGCCTGAGAGCGCCAGCCATGACGACACTCCGTGAACGCAAGACCTACCGCAAGGCCATCCTCCGGCAACTCTACGGAGCCATGGAGCGCAACCGACCTGAGGTCAGCGGGGCGGCACTGCGCGAGGTGCTCCGGCTGCCCGACGACGACCTGTCCGCGGCCTGCGCCTACCTGGCCGACGAGGGCCTGATCACCGTCGAGTGGACGTCGCACAAGACGCCCGCCACCGTCTCACTGTCCCATGACGGCATCCGGTACATGGAGGAGGAAGAGGAGTGGGGTGACCCCAGGCAGAGCGAGTGACACGCTCCACGCCCGGTCGCTGCTTTTCGGGCCGGGACTTCAATCCCCGTGTGACGCATGCGCGGATGTGCCGGGGGCCTGCGGATCGAACGCTGCCGGGGCGGACGGTTCGGCGGCTGCGGGACGAGACCGCGGCCGCCCTCACCGCCGCGCACCCACCCCATAGGCCCGCAGAAACGCTGCCACCCCGCCCCTGATCAAGCGGTCCGTCTCCGTCGGCGGGAGGGGGAGGACACCGTAGTGGGTGGACTGGACGAGGGTGTGGGTCGTCAGGGCCATGAAGTGGGCGGCGGTCATGGCCGGGTCGCCGTGTGGGTCGAGGAGGCCGGCGTCCGCGAGGTGGGTCATCGCCTCGGTGACGGCTCGGCCGACCGGCTCCGGGCCCGCCTCGTGCCAGGCCTTCAGAACCTCCGGCGGCACATGGTCGGCCTCGGCATGGATGTGGCGGACGAGGGCGAAGTGGTTCGGGTAGTCGGTCATGAGGTCGGCGAACCCGCGGGCCAGGGCGACCAGATCGCGTTCCAGGTCCTCGGCGCGCGGTGGTCGCCCAGGGTCCAGCACCACGCGCAGACGGGCCAGTTGGGCGTCGCGGACCTCGTTGGACGTCCAGGTCACCACGGTCTGGAAGAGCTGTGCCTTGCCGCCGGGGAAGTGGTTGTACAGCGTGCGCGTGGAGACGCCGGCCTCGGCGGCCAGCGCGTCGACCGACGCGCGCGCATAGCCCTCGCGGCCGAAGAGCGTGCAGGACGCGCTAGCGATCGCCATCTGCTTCTCCAGCTTGCGCGGCGAGACCTCGCGTCGCGCCCGCGCCACCCGGGCCTCGTTCGTTTCGCCCACACCTGCCTCCTCTGACGGGCCACTCTACCCGACCTACAACGAGCGTTGTACTTTTTACAACGCTCGTTGTACTTTGCTGAGCGGGGGCCGCGTACAACCGGCGGCCGACCCGCCCGGAGCAAAGCCAGGAGTGCGACCGAAGGGGGACACCCATGTCCGTCATCAGCAAGGAAGCCGAAGCCGGCAGGGAAGCCGAAGCGGGCGAGGAAGCCGAAGCCGCGCCCGTCGCCACGGACGAGGCACCGCTGCGCGTTGCCGTGGTCGTCGGCAGTGTCCGGGAGGGCCGGCAGGGCCGCGCGGTCGCCGACTGGTTCCTCGGCACCGCCGCCGACGACACCGGCCTCGACCTCGACGTCATCGACCTCGCCGAGCTCGACCTCCCGCTGGCGCTGCCCGCCTGGGGCGGCGCCCCGAGCCCCGCGGCCACAGCCGCGCTGCGGGACGTCTCGCCGCGGCTTGCCGCCGCCGACGCGTTCGTCGTGGTCACGCCCGAGTACAACCACAGCTTCCCGGCGTCCCTGAAGAACTTCATCGACTGGCACCACCAGCAGTGGCAGGCCAAGCCGGTCGGCTTCGTGTCGTACGGCGGCCTCGGCGGCGGCCTGCGCGCGGTCGAGCAGCTCCGGCTGGTCTTCGCCGAGCTGCACGCGACGACCGTGCGCGACTCGGTCAGCCTGCACGGCCCCTGGTCCGGCCTCGGTGAGGACGGCGCGCCCCGGGATGCCGCCGTGTGCGTCGGCGCCGCCAAGGGCATGCTCGGCCAACTCGCCTGGTGGAGCCGGGCGTTGCGGACCGCGCGGGCCGAGCGCCCGTACGCCGGCTGAGGGCGGGGTGGGGGGAGAGATGCGCACGAACTCACGCGCCGCGGCCGCCCCGGCCCGTCCGGCACCGGACCCGGACACCGCCCTGAACCGCACCCTGGCCGTCACCGTCGTCGGCATGGTGATGGCGGTGCTCGACATGACGATCGTCAACGTCGCGCTGCGCCGGCTCTCGCAGTCCTTCGGTGCCTCGCTGGAGACCGTCCAGTGGACCACCACGGCGTACACGCTCGCACTGGCCGCCGTCATCCCGACCGCCGCCTGGGCCATGGCCCGGATCGGCCCCAAGCGCACCTACGTGACCGCGCTCACCCTCTTCACCCTCGGCTCGCTGCTCGCCGCCTGCGCCTGGGACGCGGGCAGCCTCATCGCCTTCCGCGCGGTGCAGGGGCTCGGCGGCGGGCTGCTGCAGCCGGTCGGCATGGCCATGGTGATGGGCGCCGCCGACCGGTCCCGGCTCGGCCGTGCGATGGCCGTGGCGGGGCTGCCCATCCTGGTGGGGCCGGTCGCCGGTCCGGTGCTCGGCGGCTGGCTCGTCGACGCCGCCTCCTGGCACTGGATCTTCCTGGTCAACCTGCCCGTCGGCGTCCTCGCCCTGCTCCTCGCGCTACGACTCCTGCCGCCGGACACACCGATGCCCGCGACGCCGTCGACGCCCGGGGCCGGAAGGACCGCCGGGGCCGGAAGGACCGCCGCACGGCTGGACCTCCCCGGCCTGCTGATGCTGTCCCCCGGCCTCGCCCTGCTGCTGTACGGCCTCGCCCGGGGCGGCGAGCGCGGCGACTTCACCACGCCCGGTGCCCTCGTGCCGGCTCTCGCCGGCGTGGCCCTCACCGCGGCCTTCGTTGGCCGGGCGCTCACCACGCCCGCGCCGCTGCTGGACCTGCGGCTGCTGCGCGACCGCACCTTCGCCGCCGGCGTCGGCACGCTCGCCCTGTTCACCTGCGGTTACTTCGGCTCGATGCTGCTCGGCCCGCTGTACTGGCAGCAGGAACGGGGCCTCAGCGCCACGGCGGCCGGACTGCTGGGCGCGCCGGTCGGTCTCGTCGTCGGTACGACGATGCAGTTCGCGGCGCGGCGGATCGACCGGGTGGCACCGCGTCGGCTGATCCCGGCCGGCATCGCGGTGGCCGCCCTCGGGATGGCGCTGACGGCCTGGCAGGTGGGGGTGCCCGGGGTCGCGCCCTGGCGGATGGTCGCGTCGGTCATGGTGATGGGCGTCGGCGCCGGCATGGTCCTGATGCCGACGATGACCACCGCGAGCCGGAACCTGCCCGCAGACCGCCTCGCCGCGGCGAGCACCGCGCTGAGCATCGACTCCCAGCTGGGCGCGTCCGTCGGCACGGCCGTGCTGTCGGTGGTGCTGGGCACGGCGGGCCTGCACCCGTCCGGTTTCCGCACCGCGTACGCCGTCGCGGCGACCCTCCTGGCCCTGGCGGCCCTGCCGGCGTCGGCCCTGCCGGCGTCGGCCCTTCCGGGCCGTCGGCAACCGCCTCGGTAATTCGGCACGTGCGGTGATGGGCAGGTTCGTTGCCTGCGCCGGAGAGGAACCCGCAGGTCAGGTGAGCCCAGGCGCGGGGGACGATGGAACGAATCTGCCGATCACCCCGGCCGCCCTCCGACCTCAGCCCACGTTCAGCTCGGCCAGCGGGAGGGTGTGGCGGGTCTGGAAGACCTTCGCACGCAGATAGCGGAGGTTGTGGGCCGTGGTGAAGACGCCGGTCGGCACCCGGTCCCGGACCACGACGCCCAGCGCGCACAACTGCTCGGCCTTGTCGGGGTTGTTGGAGAGCAGGTCCAGCTCGTCGATGCCGAGGGCGGCGAGCATCTGCGCGGCGGCCGTGTAGTCGCGGGCGTCCTCCGGCAGGCCGAGCGCGGCGTTCGCCTCGTAGGTGTCGAGGCCCTGGTCCTGGAGGGCGTACGCGTCGAGCTTGTTGTAGAGGCCGATGCCGCGGCCCTCCTGGCGGAGGTAGAGCAGGACGCCGCCACGGTCGGCGATGCGCTCGACCGCCTCGCGCAGCTGGGGTCCGCAGTCGCAGCGGGCCGAGCCGAAGACGTCGCCGGTCAGGCACTCGGAGTGCAGGCGCACCAGCGGGACGGTGCCGGGGGCGAGGTCTCCGAGGACGACGGCGACGTGCTCCTGGCCGTCGGCCAGGCCGTGGAAGGTGACGAGTTCGGCGTCGACGCTGTAGCCGTCCTGGAAGCGCAGCGGTACCCGGACGCGGGCGCGCGGCGTGGCGGCGGGGGTGTCGGGCATGCGGGTCCCTCCGGAGGCTGTTGCTTCAGATTTGAAGCAGCGGGTCACGGGGGACCCTACCCCATGCTTCAAAGTTAAAGCAATCAATTGTCGGAGGAGGAACACGAGGAACGGCGCCTCCAGGGCACGTCCTCCGCCCCGGACTCGGCGCCCTCGCCCTGTAGCCCCCGTGCGATCCCCGTGCAGATCTCCTCCAGCTGCCCCACCTGCTCCGGCGTGAGCCGGTCGAAGAGGGTGGCGCGCACGGTCTCGACATGCCCCGGTGCCGTACGCTCCAGCACGGCCATCCCCTCGTCCGTCAGTACGGCGATGCTGCTGCGCTTGTCCCAGCGGCAGTCCTCCCGGCGCACCAGCCCGTCCCGCTCGAGCCGGGTCACCGCGTACGTCAGCCTGCTGCGCGTGATCTTCAGCGTCTCGGCGAGGTCGGTCATCCGCAGCCGCCGGTCGGGCGCGTCGGACAGGTTGGCCAGCACGGAGTAGAACAGGTGCGGCATGCCGGCGTCCTGCTGGAGCTGTCGGTCGATCGCGTCCTCCAGGAGGTGCGTCGCGGCGAGATACGCGCGCCAGGCGCGCTGCTCCTCGGGGCTGAGCCAGCGGGTCGTCATGCCGCCAGTGTAAGTTTGTTTCAAACTTGAACCAAGCCTCGCCTCGCAGGGAGACCGCGCCGATGTCGTACCCGTACGTGCTGCTCTCCGCCGCCGTCTCCCTCGACGGCTGTCTGGACGACACCGGCCCCGACCGGCTCCTGCTGTCCAGCCCGGCCGACTTCGACCGAGTCGACGCGGTACGGGCCTCCGTCGACGCCATCCTGATCGGCGCCGGCACGATCCGCGCCGACAACCCGCGGCTGCTGGTCAACTCCGCCGAGCGCCGCGCGGCCCGGGTCCGGGCGGGCCGGCCGGAGTACCCGCTGAAGGTGACCGTCACCGCCACCGGCGACCTCGACCCCGACGCAAACTTCTGGCACACCGGCGGCGCCAAGCTCGTCTACACGACCGACCAGGGCGCCGAGCAGGCCGCCCGCCGCGTCGGCAACGCCGCCGACATCGTCCCGCTCGGCCCCGGCCTCGACTGGCGGGCCCTGCTGACCCACCTGCACGACGTGCGCGGAGTCGGACGGCTGATGGTCGAGGGCGGCGGCACGGTCCACACCCAGCTGCTGCAGCTGGGCCTCGCCGACGAGCTCCAGCTGGTCCTCGCGCCGCTCTTCGTCGGCGACCCGGCCGCGCCCCGTCTGTTCGGCCCCGGCAACTACCAGGCCGGTCGGCTGCGCCTGACCGAGACCCGCCGTATCGAGGACGTGGTTCTCATGCGCTACGAGCCCACCGCGCCCGGCAGCGGTCCCGTCGCCACCGCCGCCGACCGTCACTGGCTGCGCACCGCATGTGAACTCGCCGCGCTGTGTCCGCCCTCGGAGACGGCGTTCAGCGTCGGCGCGGTGGTGGTGGCCGCCGACGGTACGGAGCTGGCCCGCGGGCACTCCCGGGAGGGTGACGATCCCGTGGTGCATGCGGAGGAGGCCGCGCTCGCGAAGATCGACCCGGCGGATCCGCGACTGGCTGCCGCCACGGTGTACAGCAGCCTGGAGCCCTGCGCCCGGCGGGCCTCGCGGCCCGCGCCCTGTGCCGAGCTCATTCTTCGGGCGGGGGTACGGCGGGTGGTCACTGCTTGGCGCGAGCCGGACACGTTCGTGGCGGCGGCCGACGGTACGGGGATTCTGGTCAAGGCGGGTGCCGAGGTGGTCGTCCTGCCCGAGTTGGAGGGACCCGCCAAGGCGCCGAACGGGCATCTGCTGGGCTGAGGCGCCCGATCAAAGGCTCAGGGCCCGGAATCCAAGAGATTCCGGGCCCTGAGCCTTCAGTAGCGGGGACAGGATTTGAACCTGCGACCTCTGGGTTATGAGCCCAGCGAGCTACCGAGCTGCTCCACCCCGCGTCGTTGTGTCTCTACTGTACACCACGCACTCATCCGATCGGCGCACACCGGTCGCCCACGCCGCACCACGCCCGTGATCGCCTTCACCGACGGTGACCGGACGACCGCCCTCCGCATAACATCTGAGTCACCATCAAAAACGCGGACGCTCCTGAGCGATGGCCAACTCGCCCGGTTTGCAGTGCTCCTGACCGGTAAGTCCGCCGTCGAAAGCGTTAATGATCAAGCCGAACGGCTTGGAAAGTGGCTGCCAGGTCTATTAACGTTCGATAACGCAGCGCGGTTGTCCCAGCCGTCACAAGAGGCGGCTCCGTGTGCACGCGCCGAATCCCGCAAGGGAACCGGGGAACCACCACATTGGGGTGAATCGCGCGGATGCCAGCCGGTATACGCGCGTAGGAGACCTTCCTGCTCCGAACCCGTCAGCTAACCCGGTAGGCGGAGGAAGGAAAGGAGTGCGCCCGAGTGGCGTCCAACCGGCCCGCCCCAGAAGCCCCGTTCGTGCCCGCGCAAGCCCAGCCGGAGACCTTCGGCTACGGCGCCTACCGCGCCGAGGAGGGGCCCTGGGAGGAGTGGGACCCCACCGAGGACTCCGTCGCCCCGGTCCGTGGCCGGCACCGCGTCGCCAAGCAGCGCGGCGGCTTCGCACGCAGCTCCACCGTCCTCGGCGTCGGCGTGATGGCCGCGGTCGGCGCGGGCGGCATGGCCAGCGCCAACACCGGCAAGCCGCCGGTCTCCATATCCATGCCGGACCTGGACTCCGTCGAGCACATCTTCGACGGCGGCTCCTCCGACACGCCGCAGGCCACCACCACCGGACTCAGCCACGTGGGCGTGACCACCGACAGCGCCGACAGCGGCAACGCCGGCGAGGCCCTGCGCAACCGGATCATGGCCCAGGCCGAGCAGCAGAAGGGCCAGGCCGACAACAAGGCCACCGCCGCCGCGATCGCCGCGGCCGACCAGCAGGCCGCCGCCGCGGCCGCCAAGGCGGAGAAGGAGGCCGCCGCCAAGGCCGCCGCCGCCAAGGAAAAGGCGGAGGCCGACGCCGAGAAGGCCGCCGAGGCCAAGCGGCTGGCCGAACTGGCCAAGCAGTACCAGCTGCCCGTCGTCTCGTACACGATCACCGGCACCTTCGGGCAGCCCGGCGCGATGTGGTCCTCCGGCTACCACACCGGCCTCGACTTCGCCGCCCCCACCGGCACTCTCATCAAGGCCGTCCACAGCGGCACGGTGACCCAGGCCGGCTGGGCGGGCGCCTACGGCTACCGCACCGTCATCACCCTGGACGACGGCACCGAGCTGTGGTTCTGCCACCAGTCATCGATCAACGTCTCCGTCGGCCAGAAGGTCTCCACCGGCCAGGTCATCGGCCGCGTCGGCGCCACCGGCAACGTCACCGGCCCCCACCTCCACCTGGAGGTCCACCCGAACGGCCAGGCCACCGCCGTCGACCCGGCGCCGTGGCTGCGCGACAAGGGCCTCAACCCCTGACAGCCGTCCGTACGAGGGACTTCGCACCGGCGGCGGAATGCGATCATCCGCCGCCGGTGTTGATGTAGAGCATGACTTCTCTGCGCACACTCGGTTCCTCCGACCTCGAGGTCTTCCCGCTCTGCCTCGGCGGCAACGTCTTCGGCTGGACCGCCGACGAGGAGACCTCCTTCGCCGTCCTGGACGCCTATACGGCCGCCGGTGGCAACTTCATCGACACCGCGGACTCCTACTCGGCCTGGATCGAGGGCCACAAGGGCGGCGAGTCCGAGACGGTCATCGGCAAGTGGGTCAAGTCCCGCGGCAACCGTGACCGTGTCGTCATCGCCACCAAGGTCAGCCAGCACCCCGAGTTCCAGGGACTGTCCGCCGCCAACATCAAGGCCGCCGCGGACGCCTCCCTGCGCCGTCTGGACACCGACTACATCGACCTCTACTACACCCACTTCGACAAGCCCGAGGTCCCGGTCGAGGAGATCATCGGCGCGCTGGACGAGCTGGTGAAGGCGGGCAAGGTCCGTCACATCGCCGCCTCCAACATCAGCCCCGAGCGCCTGAAGGCCTCGCTCGACTTCTCCGACCGTGAGGGCCTGGCCCGCTATGTCGCCCTCCAGCCCCACTACAACCTGGTCTCCCGCGACACCTACGAGGGCCCGCTGCAGAACCTGGCCGCCAAGGAGGGCCTGTCCTCGGTGCCCTACTTCTCCCTCGCCGCGGGCTTCCTGACCGGCAAGTACCGCCCCGGCACCCAGGTCGACAGCGCCCGCGCGGGCCGGGCCCAGGAGTACGCGGACTCCGAGCGCGGCCAGAAGGTCCTCGCCGCCCTGGACGAGATCGCCGCCGCCCACGACGCCCCCGTCGCCACGGTCGCCCTCGCCTGGCTCGCCGCCCAGCCGACGATCACGGCCCCGATCGCCTCGGCCCGCACGGTGGAGCAGCTCCCCGCACTGCTGGGTGTGGTGGACCTGAACCTGACGGATGAGGAGGCGGCGAGCCTGACGGAGGCGTCGGCCTGATTCCTGCGCCGGCTGCGGGCTACCTTCTGTCAGCCGCTTCCGCCGCTTCCGCCGCTTCCGCCGCTTCCGCCGCCTGCGGCCACTTTCTTTCCGCCGCAACGGCTCTCAGCCACAACGGGGCAATCCGGCGGTGCCGAACCCTCCGTCACCCACCCGGCTAGGACCGATACGGGTTGTAAGCGGAGTAGGGCGCCGCCGGATAGCCGTAACCCGGCCCCGGGTAGCCGTAACCCGGCCAATGCGCCGCAGGCGCCGGCACAGGCGCCGCGTACATCGGCCGAACCGGCGGAGCCACTCGCGCCGCATACTCCAACGCCGGCCGAGCCACATCCCTCCGCTTCCACAGCTCGTCCAGCAGCTCCCGCTCCCGTACGACGAAGTCGGCCCCGGCCTTCCCCGTGCGCCCGCGGTGCCGCAGAAAGGCGAGCGAGGTGGCGTACGCCTCGTACTGCGCCACCGTCCGCGCCGCCGGCCGGCCGCCGTGGTGCCGAGCGTAGTCACGAGCCGTCCGCCGCGCCCGCATCGACCCGAGCGCGAACGGCTCGGCCGGCCCCAGCCACCCGGCCAGCACATACGTCGGCAGCTCCTCCCGCACGGTGCGCAGCTCCCGCTGCCGCGTCCAGATCGAGAGCCAGGTCAGCAGCCCGAACACGGGGACCATGAATCCGCCGTAGACGGCGAAGAACCCGAACTCGCCGAAGGTGGAGGAGCCGTTCCAGAAGGCGTGCATGCTCATCGCGAGCAGCAGGCCGCAGACCGGCAGCAGCATCCGCCGGACCCGCTGCCGCGGGGCGGAGAGCGCGGCGATGCCGAAGCCGAGGCCGGTGAGGGTGGTGAACAGGGGGTGCGCGAACGGGGACATCACGATGCGCACGAAGAAGGTGGCGGCGGTGACCGAGGCGATGCCGCGGCCGCCGCTGAGCTGGTCGGCCCCGAAGGCCGTACCGAGGTAGAGGATGTTCTCGGTGAACGCGAAGCCGGTGGCGGTGATGCCCGCTATCACCACCCCGTCGACGATCCCGGTGAAGTCACGTCTGCGGAAGAGGAAGACGAGCAGGACGGCGGCGGCCTTGGCGGACTCCTCCACGATCGGCGCTATCACCGTGGCGCCGAGGGTGTTCGCACCGGCCGGATCGGCGGTGGCCGTGGCTATCCACTTCGTCGCGAAGCTGTTGGCGACGATGGCTATCAGCGCCGCCGCGCACGCTCCCCAGGCGAAGGCGAAGACCAGGTTCCGCCAGGGGCCCGGCTCGACCCGGTCCAGCCAGCGGAAGGCGGCTATCAGCCAGGGCACGGGCAGCACGGCGAGGCCGAGCCCGACGAGAAACCCCTCGGTACCGGTCTGTCTGCGCACCAGCGCGAGGATGACGAGACCGGACAGCGCGAGCAGGGTGATCAGTGCTCCGTACCGCACCCACCTGCGCTGCCACCAGTGCGGATGGCGGAGCACGGGGCCGTGGGGGCCCGGGGGATACGTCGGAAACGGAGGACTGGTGGCCACGGCATCGACCCTAACGGTGACGGGACGAGGGGCTGGAGCGTTTTATCGGTCCTGATGTCCGGACGGACGGCGGTCCTGGTGCGGTACGCGCCGGAAGAGCAGATCTTTCACCACATGTCCCTTCTCCAGTCCCTGCCCCTCGAAACGGGTCAGCGGCCGGAACTCGGGGCGCGTGGCGAAACCGCCGTCCGCCTGCGTGTTCTCGAAGCCGGGATGCGCGCTGAGCACCTCGAGCATCTGCTCGGCGTACGGCTCCCAGTCGGTCGCGCAGTGCACGATGGCGCCGGGCCTCAGCCGGGTCGCGGCGAGCGTCAGGAACTCGGCCTGGATGAGCCGCCGCTTGTGATGCCGCTTCTTGGGCCAGGGGTCCGGGAAGTACACCCGCAGCCCGTCGAGCGAGTCGGGGGTGAGCATCTCCCGGAGCAGGATGATCGCGTCCCCGTTGCCCACCCGGACGTTGGACAGCCCGTTGCGGTCGGCGAGACCCAGCAGATTGCCCTGGCCCGGGGTGTGCACGTCGACGGCGAGGATGTTGGTGTCCGGGTCGGCGGCTGCCATCTGCGCGGTGGCCTCGCCCATCCCGAAGCCGATCTCCAGGACGACGGGCCTGTCGTTCCCGAACAGCTCGCCGAGGTCGATGACCTTCTGTCCGTCGATGTCCAGCCCCCAGTTGGGCCACAGCCGCTGCAGCGCGTCCGCCTGCCCGGCGGTCACCCGGCTGCGCCGCGGCTGAAAACTCCGGATCCGCCGCTCGAAGTGCGACCCGGCCGGATCGGCCTTGGGCCCGTCCGGAAACCGCGGCTCCCCCTTGGCCCGGGCATGCCGGATGGACACGCCGGGGCGGTGGGAGGTCGGCGAGGGGGCTTCGGGGGCGTTGAGGAAGTCAGACACAGTAGGACAGATTTTACGGCGTGGCACGGACGAACGAACCGGTGCCCGGGACGGCGCCTTCCCAGCCGACCGAGGCGGGTGGGCAGAGGGGCGACCAGGGGTCCGGGGGCGAGCCCCCTGGTACGGCCACTACAGCGAACCGAGCATGTCCAGCACCCGGCGCCCTGTCTCCCGCCCGATCGGCAAGGAAGCGGTGGCCGCAGGCGAGGGCGCGTTCAGCACATGCACGGCACGAGCCCCCTCCTTGATCAAGAAGTCGTCCACCAGCGTCCCGTCCCGCAACACCGCCTGCGCCCGCACCCCGGCAGGGGCCCGCACCAGATCGTCCGCCTCCGCTCCGGGCAACAACCTGCGCACCGCCTCCAGGAACGCCCCCTTCGACAGCGAGCGGTGCAGCTCTCCCGCGCCGTATCTCCAGTGCCGCCGGGCGATCGCCCACGACCCCGGCCACGCCACGGTCCCGGCCAGCTCCCGGGGGCGTACGACCCCCCAGCCGTACCCTTCCCGGGCCAGGGCCGGCACCGCGTTGGGTCCGATGTGTACGCCTCCGTCGATGCCCCGGGTCAGATGGACCCCGAGGAACGGGAAGGCCGGGTCCGGCACGGGATACACCAGCCCGCGCACCAGCTCCGGCCGCGCCAGCTCGTAGTACTCCCCGCGGAACGGCACGATCCGCACCTCGGGCTCGTCCCCGGTCAGCCGCGCGATCTCGTCGCAGTACAGCCCGGCGCAGTTCACCAGCACGCGCGCGCGTACGACGTCGCCGCCCGAGGTGAGTACGGCCACGCCGCGCTCCGGCCGACGGTCGATACGTACGACCCGGGCGCCGTAACGGATCTCCGCCCCAGAGGCCTGCGCCAGGTGCCGGGCGACGCCGACGAAGTCGCACACCCCCGTCGTACCGACGTGTATCGCCGCCAGCCCCCGGACCTCGGGCTCGTACTCACCGATCTGCGCGGGGCCCAGTTCCCGCACCGGAATGCCGTTCTCCCGGCCGCGCTGCACGAGCGCGTGCAGCCGGGGCAGTTCCTCGCGGTCCGTGGCGACGATCAGCTTGCCGGTGACGGCGTGCGCGATGCCGTACTCGGCGCAGAACTTCACCATCTCGGCGGCGCCCCGCACCGCGTACCGCGCCTTGAGGGAGCCCGGACGGTAGTAGATCCCGCTGTGGATGACCCCACTGTTGCGCCCCGTCTGGTGCCGGGCCGGCCCCGGCTCCTTCTCCAGCACGGTGACCGCCGTGCCCGGCGCGGCCCGGGTGATCGCATACGCCGTGGACAGCCCGACGATCCCCCCACCGACCACGAGCACATCACAGTCGTACGCCCCGACCGGCACCTGCACCACCTCCCACCTCGATAGTGCACTGCGCCACTGACAACGCCTTCAAACGCGAGTGTGACCCTTCTCAGGCCGGAGCCATCAGCAGCGGCCGGGCCCGCTCCCGCAGCTCCACCACCCTCGGCTCGTCCCCGTACGGCTCCAGCCGGTGCAGAAGGTCCTTCACGTACTCGGTCGTGCGCGCCGACGAGATCCGACCGGCCACCTCCACGGCCCGCACCCCCTGCTCACAGGCGGCGTCGAGGTTCCCGGACTCCAGCTCGGCGACGGCCGACACGACCAGTCGCAGGCCGTGCGAGCGAACGAACTCCTCGGTCGGCTTCGACAAGGCCTGTTCCGTGAACCTCCGCACCTGTCGCGGGGCCTTCAGATCCCGGTAGCACTCGGCCGCATCCGCAGCGAAACGGTCATATCCATAGAAACCAAGCCAAGAAGGATCGTTGTCGCCCTCCCGGGACCGCTCCAGCCATCCTTCGGCCGCCTTCAGCGCCGCACCCGCCGCCTGCGCATCCCCCGCACGCGCGTGTGCCCGGGCCTCCACCAGCCGGAAGAAACTCATCGTGCGCGCGGTCGCGAGCCCGCGGTTGCGCTCCAGCGCGGCCTGCGCCAGATCGACCCCCTCGTCACCGAAGCCGCGATACGTCGCCTGCAAGGACATGGAGGCCAGGACGTAGCCCCCCAGCGGGACGTCCGCCGCCGCGCGCGCGAGGCGCAGCGCCTGGATGTAGTACCGCTGTGCCGCCTCCTGCTGACCGGTGTCGAAGGCCATCCACCCGGCGAGCCGGGTGAGTTCGGCGGACGCCCCGAAGAGCGCGCGGCCCACTTCGTCGGAGTAGGAGCCGAGCAGCAGCGGTGCCGCCTCCACCCGCAGACACTCCGGCACCATCGACGAACGCCAGTCCCCACCCCCGTACTTGGAGTCCCACCGCCGGGCGTCCTCGGCGGCCTCCCGCAGCTTCTGCACATCGCTGTGGCCGACTTTGATCGGTGCGCCGGAACCCTCGGCGGAGCCCGCCTCCCGCGCGACCGAGCTGTCGGCGGGGGTTATCAGCCAGCGCGAGGCAGGCGTTGCGTATGCGCTCACCGCGAACGATCCGGCGAGCGACTGCCAGATGCCGCCGGAGCCGGCCCGGCGCCCGGCGAGGTCGAGACGGTACAGCTCCGTCGCCGACTTCACCGCCTGTCCGACGTCTCTGGGGAAGGCGAGGCCCACTTCGGGCGCGGGGTCCGCGTCCGCCAGGCCGATCTCGTGGAGCGGCACCGGGCGGCCGAGCTTCTGTCCGATGGCGGCCGCGATGAGGTGTGGCGCCGCGCCCTGCGGCACCATCCCCTTCGACACCCAGCGCGCCACGGAGGTCTTGTCGTAGCGAAGTGTCAACCCGCGTTGGGCGCCAAGGTCGTTGACGCGTCGCGCGAGTCCTGCGTTGCTGATTCCCGCGAGGGCGAGAACGGCGCCGAGTTTTTCGTTCGGCCCGCGTTGCTCCCTGGACATGCGCCACCCCTCGACACAGACGGCTGCCGCGCTGGCATAACCATGCGGCATTCGTAAACCCAGCGTAGTTCGCCGCATCCCAAGCGTTAAGGGGCATTGTTCCGGATGGCGGGATTGTGGTCCGTACGGAAGTGCGGTCCTGTACGCACCGTGCACGGCCTGTCGCCGCGTGCCCCCGCGCGTGTGGCCGTGCGCCCGTCCGTGCGCTCTTCTCCGGCCATCGGGGGAGCGGTTCCATGGCTCTTGCGTGGGTCGGCCCGCTGTACTGGATCCAGTGGGCTGGGGGACACCGCCACCTTCATCCCCGCGGGTGGCGGACCGGTCCGGGAGGCGATGCCCGCCTCCCGGACTGTGCGCGTGTCCGCGCCGCCGCGCTCTCCGCAGGCCTGTACGGAGCGTGCTCAAATTCCGTTCCGCTCAACATATTTGGCTGAAAATCACTCCCGTCCACTGCGGTTGACATGCGCTCCGACCATGCAACTTGAAGGCGTGAAGGGCGTCTTGGGGGAGCGTACGGGGGGCGCATTCGAGTCGCACCGCCCGCATGCCCGCCGGGCATTTCCCTCGATCGAAGCCGGTGCCGCCGCCCCTCCACAACGCGTCTCTCGTGGCAGCATGGGGATCCGGTTCGTGTGGTGCACGGTTGTCCACAGCCTGTGGAGGCGTCGATGCGGTGGTTGGTGGGTTGGAGCAGCACCGCCGCGGGCGTCGCCGGGATCGGCTCCGCGGGTGCCACCGGCTACGAGGGCGAGACCCTGCACCCGGTCGGCTCCCAACTCCTGTGGGGCGACCCGGATCCGCTCTGGGCCGTCGGCGACTGGCGCACGGACGAGGTGCGCGTGGTGAAGGCCGACGGGGACAACCGCATCGCCGTCCTCGGCATCTGCGGCGCCTCCGACGAGGAGCTGCGGCGCGGCCTGTTCACCGCGCGTGGGGGCGCACTGCGCCATCTGACGACCTGGCCGGGCAGCTACACGGCCGTCGCCAAGGTCGGCCGCCGCATCACCGTCTGCGGCGATCTCGCGGGCGCCCGCCCGGTGTTCCACACCCCCTGGGCCGGCGGCACCGCCTACGCCACCGCAGCGCTGCCCCTCGCCGACCTCATCGAGGCCAACCTCGACTTCGGCCACCTGGCCGCCCTGCTCGCCGCCCCGGACGTGCCGGCCGCGCTGCGCGACACCACCCCGTACGAGGGCGTACGGCGGGTTCCGCCGGGACACGCGCTCGTGCTGCGCGCCGGGGCGCGGGAGATCGCCGGGTACGAGCCGGTCGCCTCCCTCGCCGTGGCCGCGCCCCCGGCCGACCCCGACCGCGCTGTGGACGCCGTACGGGACGCGCTGGTGGAGGCGGTCCGCACCCGGCTCTCGGCGCCCCGGCACGTGCCCGACCTCGACCCCGGTCCGGTGCCGGGCATGGGCCCGGCCGAGCGGCGGGCCCGGCGCGGGATGCCCCTGCCCGGCATCGGCGCCGACCTCTCCGGCGGCCCCGCCTCCGGCACCCTCGCGCTGTTGGCCGCCGGGCTGCCCGGCAGACCCGGCACGCTCCTCGGCCACGGCACGGGCGCGGGCGAACGGCTCCTCGCCGTCACCTTCAACGACCTGGCCGTCGGCGGCCGCGAGGCCGAACTGGAACGCGCCGGCGCCCTCGCCGCCAACCCGCGCCTGCACCACGTCGTCGTCACCGGCGCCGAGGAGACCCTGCCGTACGCCGAACTCGACGGCCCCCTGACCGACGAACCCGGACCCTCGCTGGTCACCGCCGCCCGGCACCGCGCCCGGCTCGCCGCCGGCAGCGCCGACCACTTCACCGGCCACGGCGCCCGCCAGGTCCTGGACGCCCACCCCGCCCGTCTCGCCGACCTCCTGATGGACCGCAAACGGCGCCATCTGGTGCGCCCGGTCGCCGCGCTCGCCAAGGCCGACGGCTCGGTGATGGTCCCCGCGCGCGTGTACGGCGCCGCCCGCCGGCTCGCCCGTACGCCCTACCGGACCGGCCTGGAGGTGCTGGCCGAGCGGCTGATGCGGCGCCACTTCGACGAGCCGGGGGGAGCGGTCGGCGCGTCCCTCGCCGCGCTGACCTGGGCCAGACCCGGACCGGCGGCCCGCTGGCTGACGGGGGAGGCGCTGGCCGAAGTATCGGTTCTGCTGCAGGCGGAGGCGGGCCGCTCGGCAACCGGCGCCCAGCGTCCCGGCGAGTACCGCGCGCGTGCCGCCCTCGCCCGCCACGCCGCCGACCTGCGCGTCCTGGAACAGGCCGCCGAGGTCCGCTCCCAGCGCCTGCACGCGCCGTTCCTCGACAACCAGGTCGTACGCGCCTGCCGCGCCCTCCCGGAAGCGCTCCGCGTCCAACCAGGTGCCCGCTCCTCCATCCTCCGTACGGTCCTGGAGGGCGCCGGTGTCACCGACCTCCCGCCCGGCTGGGGCGCCCCCTCCCACGCCTCCTCGGCGGCGGCCGCACGCGCGGGCCTGCGCGTGGCGGCCGACCCGCTCCAAGACCTCTTCTCCACGCCCCTGCTGGCCGACGCCGGCCTGGTGGAGGCCCGCGTCATCCGCAAGGCCCTGCGCGACGCCGCCGCCGGCGACCCCCTCCCCCTCGACGGCCTCGCCGACCTCATCTCCCTCGAACTCTGGCTCCACCGCCTCCTGTCCCGCCGGGGGACGTGCTGGACGGGAACACCGGCACGCGCGCGTGCCGTGCCCTCCGGGATCCAGCCGAGGAGGGACGCTCTGGCCTCCGGCGCGTGACGGCTGGGGTGCTGTCCCCGCCCTACTGGGGGCTGCCGCCCCCCAGGCCCCCGCGGGGGTGATTCCCGCCGTCTGCCGGCTGCGGCCGGTGGCGGCTGGTCGCGCAGTTCCCCGCGCCCCTTACGAGGCGTTCATCGCCGCCGTCGCCTGCGGGTCGCCATGTCGCCGTAGCTGCTGGGGGTACCCCCTCTTGGGGAGGCACCTCTCAGCGAGCAGCGCCTGACCCCTGGCCGGCCCCAGCGCGGGGCACCGATCAGGCACCGCTGACGAAACCCCCGTGCCCCACCCCGAGTCCCCCGCGACAATGACCGGGTGCGGTACAGAATTCTGGGCGTAGCCCAAGCAGCGGACGACGAGGGCACCCCCGTACCCATCGGCGGCCGACGCCTCCGCACACTCCTGACCGCCCTGGCCCTCCGCCCATCCCGCCCCACCACCCCCGAAACGCTGATCGACGAGATCTGGGCGGACGACCCGCCGCAGGACGCCCCCGCCGCCCTCCAGGCCCTGGTCGGCCGCCTCCGCCGCATCCTCGGCCGCCACACCGTCGCCTCCATCCCGGGCGGCTACCGCCTCGAGGCGACCGAGGACGACGTGGACCTGTACGTCTTCGAACGCCTCGTCGACGCCGGCACCAAGGCCCTCACCACCGGCGACCCGGCCACCGCCGACCGCATCCTCACCGAGGCCCTCGCCCTCTGGCACGGCCCCGCCCTCGCCGACCTCCCCGACCGCACCGCCGCCACCCGCCCGGAGGCCCGGCGCCTGGAGGCCACCCGCGCCCGTGCCGCCGCCGCCCTCGACCTCGGCCGCGCCCCGGACGTCGTACCGGAGCTCACGGAACTCACCACGGCCCACCCGTTGGACGAGCCCCTGCACGCCCTGCTCATCCGCGCCCTGCGCGACAGCGGCCGCCCCGCCGACGCCCTCGCCGCGTACGAGTCCGCCCGCCGCACCCTCGCCGACACCCTCGGCACCGACCCGGGCCCGGAACTCAGAGCGCTGCACGCGTCGTTGCTCGGACAGCAGGAACAACAGCCACAGCCACAGCCACAGCCACAGCCACCGAAGTCACCGACGCCGCCGGCTCCCGTTCAACCGCCCGAGCGCACCGGCAATCTCCGCCCCCGCCTGACGTCCTTCGTCGGGCGGGAACCAGAACTCGAAGCCATTCGTTCGGACTTGCACAGGGCCCGCCTGGTCACGCTCACCGGACCGGGCGGCTCGGGAAAGACCCGCCTCGCCGAGGAGGCCGCCGCGGGGCTCCCGCAGGCATGGCTGGTCGAGCTGGCCCCGCTCGACCATCCGGAGGCGGTGCCCGGCGCCGTGGTCAGCGCGCTCGGTCTGCGCGAGACCGTGCTGCGGACCAACGAGCTGGCGACCCCGCAGGCCGACCCCGTCGCCCTGCTGATCGAGTACTGCGCCCCGCGCAGCCAACTTCTGATCCTTGACAACTGCGAACATGTCATCGGCGCGGCCGCCGCCCTCGCCGAGACCCTCCTCACCCACTGCCCGGGGCTCACGATCCTCGCGACCAGCCGTGAACCCCTGGGCGTCCCCGGTGAGTCGGTGCGCCCGGTCGAGCCCCTGGTCCCGGAGCAGGCGCACCGCCTGTTCGGCGAGCGCGCGAAGGCCGTCCGTCCCGACGCCGACGCGGTGCTCGCCGACACCGGGGCCGTGGCGGAGATCTGCCGCCGCCTGGACGGGCTGCCGCTCGCCATCGAGCTGGCCGCGGCCCGGCTCAGGCTGCTGACCGCGCGGCAGATCGCCGACCGGCTCGACGACCGCTTCCGCCTGCTCACCTCCGGCAGCCGTACGGTCCTGCCCCGCCAGCAGACCCTGCGCGCGGTCGTCGACTGGTCCTGGGACCTGCTGGACGAACGCGAGCGCACGGTGCTGCGCGAGGTGTCGGTGTTCGCCGGCGGCTGGGACCTCGCGGCGGCCGAGGCCGTGTGCACCGGCCCGGCGGCCGACCTGGTCGGCGCCCTCGTCGACAAGTCCCTCGTCGTGGCCGCGGCCAGCGGTCCCGACGGCTCCGGCGGCATGCGCTACCGCATGCTGGAGACCATCCACGAGTACGCCACCGAGCGCGCGGTCGAGGTCCCCGGACTGCGCGCCAGGGCCGAGCGGCGGCATCGCGCGTGGGTGCGGGCGCTGGTCGAGGAGGCCGAGCCGCGCCTGCGTTCGGCGGACCAACTTCCCTGGATCTCCCGCCTGGAGACCGAGCTGGACAACATCCGGGCTGCCCTGGACCGCTCCGTACGCGCCGGCGACGAGCCGGAGGCGGGCGCGATCGTCCTGGCCATCGGCTGGTTCTGGTGGCTCCGCAACCACCGACAGGAAGCGGTCGCCTGGGTACGGCTGGTCCTTCGCCTGGGCGTGGCACGGGACGCTCGGTCGGCTTCGGATGCCCCGCCCACCCGCGGCGCCGGCCCCACCGACCTGGTGTCCCTGGTGGAGTCGGCCGATCCGATCGGCGCTTTTCTCGCCGTGCCCGACGGGGAGGCCGGGCATCCGCTGCGGGAGTTGCGGATGGATCTGCGGATGCTCGATCTGTTCCTGACCTCCGAGTCGAGTACCGAGCACCTGGCGGCCGACCCGCGCGCCCCGGAGTACCTCGCGCGCGTCCGCGCCGCCTATGAGCACGGTGGTCCCCGGGCCGCCCGGCTCCCGGGCATCGTGTGGCCGCTGACCGCCTACTACCTGGGCGGCCCGGCGGACGTCGGCCCGGACATGGCCGCCGCCGTGGCCAACTGCCGGGCGTACGGCGGCGACTGGGAGATCGGCGTCTCCCTGATGTTCCGCACCCATGTGATCGTCGACTCCCCGGGCAACCTGCGGGGCGTGGACGAGGACCTGGCCGTGCTGCGGACGCTCAGCCGGCGCGTCGGGGACCGCTGGATGCGGGCCCAGGTGTGCAGCGCGGCCGGCGAGGCGGCCATGGCCCGCGGCAGGTTCGCCGAGGCGCGCGGTGAGTACGAGGAGGCACTGCGCCTGGCCTACGAGGTGGGGGCCTACGCCGAGTCGCCGTTCCTGCTGGCTCGGCTCGCCGAGATCTCCTACCGCTCCGGCGACCCGAAGACCGCGCTGGCCGCCCTGGACGAGGCGGGAGCGGCCGCGGACCGCTACGCGGTGCCGGAGTCGCGTGCCTTCGTACGGCTGCTGCTCGCCCACATCGCCCTGCACGACGGGCAGACCGCCCGTGCCCGCGAGCTGTACGAGGAGACCCGCGCGGCGGCCCGCGGCGGCACCCCACCACCGCAGTTCCAGGCGGCCCTGCGCATCGTCGAGGCGCTTCTCGCCGCCGACGAGTCGGGCCCCGCGCACGGGCTGCCGATCGTCGCCGGGGCGTTGCGCGAGGCCGTGGCCCAGCGGTGCGCCGAGACGATCACGGCGGGGCTGGTGGACATCGCGGCCGGTCTGCGGGCCCGGTGCGGCGATCTGCCGGGTGCGGTCCGGCTGTTCGCCGCCGCGGACCATTGGCGTGACGGTAATCCGCGTCCCGAGCCGGAAGGCCGTGAGGCCGCCCGGGTGCAGGCCGGCGCCCGCGCGACCCTGCCACCCGAGCGGTACGCGGCCGAGCGCGCCCGGGGAGCGTCCCTCGACGTGGCCGACGTGCTGCGCGAGCTCGGCGCCGAGGAGGCGGCCGTCGACCGCGCCCGGTGAGGGACGGCGGCAGCCGCCCACCGGCCTTCCGGCCTACCGGCAGGTGAACCGGGACTCCGCCCAGTCCGCGAGCGCCGCCTGGTCGAAGACGTTGCTGTGCGGCCGTACGACGAGCCGTACGGTCCTGCGCCCGGTGAGGTCCACATGGACGGCCACGGCCTGGTCGCGCCCCTTGACCATCCCGGACTGCCACAGCCGGACCCCGTCGGCCCAGACGGAGAAGGACACCTTGCCGAGGTCGAGCGTCATGTCGTCCACGCCGGCCAGTGCGTCGTATGAGCCGCACTGGCGGTTGAGGGCGATGGTGACGGAGGACTCGCCGTGCACGGTCGCCCCGCGCGCGTACTGCCTGCCGTCGATCGACATGCCGTAGCGCTGCCACACCCAGCTGCTCTCGCCGAGCCGGATCTCGGGCTTGGTGCCGTCGCCCTCGACGTCGTAGCCGAGATCGCTCAGCTCGTAGACGGTGGTCGCCGGCGGCGGAGTGGGCGTCGGGGTCGGCCTGGGCGTCGGCTTCGTTGGGGGCGTCGGCGTCGGCGTCGGCGTCGGGGTGGGCTTGGGCGTCGGGGTGGGCTTGGGCGTCGGCGTCGGGGTGGGTTTCGGTGTGGGCGTCGGTGTCGGGGTGGGGGTCGGCTCGCGTGCGAGCACGACCGGCTCCGGCGAGGGCTTCTTCTTCGACGGGGTCGGCTTCGGCGCCGGGGGCTGCGCGACCGGCGCGGACGGCGTCGGCTTGGCGACCTCCTTCGCCGGCGGATGGCTGTCGTTCACCAGGGCCAGTACCACCGCGGCGGCGGCCACCGCGACCACACCGGCTGCGATCCCCGCCTTCGCCGGTGCCCAGACCCCCTCCGAGGCCGCGGCACCGCCCGCACCGCCGGCCCCGCCGGACGACGACCCGGTGGCCGCGGCGGCGGCACCCGCCGCCCCCGCCCCGGCGCTGCCGGCGATGACGCCGAGCGCCTTGGCGTACCCGGCGGCCCCGAACCAGCCGATGACCGCGACCGGGACGACACCGGGGATACCGCCGGCGACCTCTTCGATCTGCGTGGCCGCCAGCCGGCACTTGGCGCATTCCTCCAGGTGCTTGCGCAGGCCCCGTTCGGCGCGGATACGCAGTTTGCGCCGGGCGTAGGTGCCGAGCTGGTCGGCGTAGCGGGCGCACTCCTCGTCACCGGCGAGGGAGGCGCTGACGTGGGCCTGGAGATAGGCCTGCTTCAGCCCCTCGCGGGCGCGGCTCGCCAGCACGCGCGTGCCGTTGGCGTCCAGCCCGAAGAGCACGGCCACTTCGCTCGGGGACTCGTCCTCCACCTCGGTGTGCCACAGCACGGCCTGCCAGCGCTCGGGCAGCGAGCGGAAGGCCCGCATCGCCATGGACTGCTCGGCCTCGTGCATCGCGCGCACATCGGCGCCGAGGTCCAGGCCCGCTCCGAAGGAGCCAGTGGGCGCAGTGGCGTCGGACGCTTCGGAGGCGCGCGAGGCCTGCTGGGCGAAGACGGCGAAGTCGTCCACGAGTTGCTCGCGCCGGGCGGACTTGGTCCAGTGCGCGGCGACGCGTCGCACGGAGGTCAGCAGATAGGCCCGCACGGCGTGCTCGGGCCCCGATCCGCCGCGCACCGCCTGCAGCATCCGGGCGAAGACCTCGGCCGTCAGGTCGTCGGCGGTGTGCCCGTCCCGGCAGCAGGTGCGCGCATACCGCCGTACGGCGTCCGCATGCCGCCGATAGAGCTCCTCGTACGCGGAGTCGTCACCGCCGCGCATCCGCTCGATCAGCTCGCCGTCGTCGGGCGGCACCTCCCGGGGCGGCGGCAGCACGCTGCCGTCACGCTGGGCGGGCACGCTCTTCTCGCTCCGCCCGCCGGTGGAAGCCGGACGCCCGCCCTGATTCGGCACCTGGGGCGGGGTCAGGCCGGCGGCGGCCTCCGCGCTCGCGTCGCGTGACTCGTCCCACCCGTCAACGCCCATCGCGGAAAGCCCCCGACACCGGTCCAGCCCAACCCGTCACCGGCTCAGGGTGCCACATGGTTTTTTGTTCAAGGTCCCTATGTTCGCGGCATCCACTCATCCGAGGGTTCTTGTCAGCACAAACCCCCGACCACCACTCGGATGAGGGAGCCGAAGTTCCCCAGGGGCGCGGGCCCGTGTCGGAATGCGGCTCCGCCGGGTGGGCGCGACAAGCCACGACGGACCCGCAGCCCGACGACTACGGGTCCACCCACCCCGAACCGCCTACAAGGCACCCACCCGCGGCCGCCGACGGCGGGACCCCCTACGCGGGACGCGACCGCAACCCCTCCAGCAAGATGTCCAGCAACCGAGCCGAAGCCGCCGCCTGCTGCGCGGCATCCGGCAGAGACGGCGCCGCCGTGGCGATCACCAGCAGCACATCCCCCACGGACACATCCGCCCGCAGCTCACCGGCCGCCCGAGCCCGGTCGACCAACTGCCCGACCACATCGAGCAACGCCCCGACCCCGCTGTCGTCGGCGGCCCCGGAGGCCTCCCCGGGCACCAGCCGAAGCTCACCGGCCGCCGGCTGCGCCCGCTGCTGAGGCACCCGAGCCTCCTCGGCGGACGTCACGCCCGAACCACCCGACTCGGCGGAACCGGCGGAGCCGACCCGCAGAACCTGCGGCGGCAGCAACCGCCCCGCCCCCGACGCCACGGACGTCCGCAGGAACCGGGACAGCGCCGACCACGGCTCGTCCTCCTGCCCGAGCGCGGCCCGGGCCTGTTCGGTCAGCCGGGCGGTCTCCTCCTCGGCTATCCGCCGGACCAGCACGTCCTTGCTGGGAAAGCGCCGGTACACCGTGCCGACACCCACCCGGGCCCGCCGGGCCACGTCCTCCATCGGCGCGCCGTATCCCAGCTCGCCGAAGACCTCACGCGCCGCACGCAGCACGTGCTCCAGATTGCGCTGTGCGTCCACCCGCAGCGGGGCCGTACGCGCCGCGTCCGCGCGTCCGTTGCCCACCGCCGCGCTCATCGTTCCGCCACCCGGTGCGATGGCAGCTGCAGATGACCAATGCGTGTTCTGAACATGCATGTGTTCCCCCGGTAATGACGTCTCCCCCCGGAGACTCCCCGCGTGTGATCCGAAGTGCGTGGAACTGACGTCGTTCTCGACCGGGTCCGCCCGTCGCGGCACCCGTTCGAGCACATTCCCTACACCCCGTTGTCACACGAACATAGTTGAGAGGAAGTCAATTCAGAAGGGGCAGGTTCCGCACAGTGCGCCCCCCGATCGGAGTACGGGTCTCGTACATCCCGTTTCCGCACCTTCGCGCCCCATCGCCAGCCCCTGCTGACCTGCCCCCTTTCGTCCCGTCCCGGCACCGTGCCCGGCCCCACGCACATCCGGCCGCCAGTCACACAAATTGCCGGGGCTGTGGACAAACAACAGCGCCGGGTGCGTCATGGGATGGTGAAGGAACGTGCGCGCATTCTGGTTGTCGGCGGCGGCTACGTCGGGATGTACACGGCACTGCGTCTGCAGCGGAAGCTGAAGGGCGAGCTCAGGCGGGGTGACGTCGACATCACCATCGTCACTCCCGACCCCTACATGACGTACCAGCCGTTCCTTCCGGAGGCGGCCGCGGGTTCGATCTCGCCTCGCCATGTCGTCGTACCGCTGCGTCGCGTCCTAAACCACTGTCATGTCGTCGTCGGCGAGGTGACGTCCATCGACCACGCGGTGCGCACCGCCGCCGTCCGCACCCTCGCCACCGCCGAGGAGGGAAAACCGGCCGAACTCCTCGGTTACGACGAGCTCGTGCTGGCCCCCGGCTCGATCTCCCGCACGCTGCCCATCCCCGGCCTCGCCGAGTACGGCATCGGCTTCAAGACCGTCGAAGAGGCCATCGGCCTGCGCAACCACGTCATCGAGCAGATGGACATCGCCTCCTCCACCCGCGACCCCGCGATCCGCGACGCGGCCCTCACCTTCGTCTTCGTCGGCGGCGGCTACGCGGGTGTGGAGGCGCTCGCCGAACTGGAGGACATGGCCCGCTACGCCGCGCGCTACTACCACAACGTCCGCCCCGAGGACATGAAGTGGATCCTCGTGGAGGCCTCCGACCGCATCCTCCCCGAGGTCGGCGAGGAAATGGGTCGCTACACCGTCACCCAGCTGCGCCGCCGCAACATCCAGGTGCTCCTCGAAACCCGCCTGGACTCCTGCGCCGACCGCGTCGCCATCCTCAGCGACGGCCAGCGTTTCCCGACCCGTACGGTCGTGTGGACGGCCGGCGTCAAGCCCAGCCCCCTGCTCGCCGCCACCGACCTGCCGCTCACCGCGCGCGGCCGGCTGAAATGCACCGCCCAGCTGACCGTCGACGGTACGGAGCACGCCTGGGCGGCCGGAGACGCGGCGGCCGTACCCGACGTCACCGCCGCCGCACCCGGCACCGAGACCGCGCCCAACGCCCAGCACGCCGTCCGCCAGGCCTGGACCCTCGGCGACAACATCGCCCACGCACTGCGCGGCGAGCCCCTGGAGACGTACGCCCACAAGTACGTCGGCTCCGTCGCCTCCCTCGGCCTGCACGAGGGCGTCGCCCAGGTCTACGGACGCAAGCTGAAGGGCTACCCTGCCTGGTTCATGCACCGCGTCTACCACCTCAGCAGGGTGCCCACCTTCAACCGAAAGGCCCGTGTCCTGGCGGAATGGACCCTCGCCGGGCTGTTCAAGAGGGAGATCGTCTCGCTCGGTTCGCTCGAACATCCGCGAGCGGAGTTCGAACTCGCTGCCGGTGGAAAGCCTCCTCACAGCCCCTCGGACGACCCGAAGGGGTCGTCCTGACCGGACCCAGGAACTCCACGGCCCGCCCAGGCGTCTGACGGATGTCGCCGCGGCTTGCCCCCTGCCAGACTGCCCCACGTCCTCGGACGGGTCACCCGCCCGCCCTTAAGCACCCACGAGGCTTCTTCCCAAGTGAACTTCACGCGCTGGAGCGCCCGGCTCCCCGGAACGCAGCGCCGCGCCGCCGCGCGGACCGAGACCCCGGTCTCCCCGGACCGGCGGGGGGAGGGCTCCGTCCCGGCGGCCCGCGCCGGGCAGCCCGCCGACGGCACACCCCTGGTGCCCGCCGTCGACGAACTGCCCGCGCGAGACGTCCTCGACCGTGTCCCGGCCCTGGTCGCCCTGGTGCACGGCCCCGACCACCGCATCGCGTACGTGAACGACGCCTACGTGGCGGCCTTCGGCGTACGGCCCATGGGCACCCCCGCCCGCGAGGCGCTGCCCGAACTCGCCGAACTGGGCCTGCTCCCGCTCCTCGACCAGGTGCTGCGCAGCGGCAAGCCCCGCACCCTGAAGTCCCGCAAGGCCGTGGACGGCCGCTCGTACACCTTCACCTGCACTCCGGTCGACAAGGGCGGCGACCGCGACGGCGGCGTGCTCGTCTTCGCCACCGACGTCACCGACCACGCCGAGGCCGCCGAACGGCTGCGCGCCAGCGAGCGCCGCCAGCGCGAGACGGCGGTGACCCTCCAGCGCTCCCTGCTTCCGCAGGAACTGGAGGAACCCGACGACCTGCGCATCGCCGCCACCTACCAGCCCGGCGGCACCGAGGCCGCGGTCGGCGGCGACTGGTACGACGTGATCACCCTGGGCGGCGGCCGCACGGCCCTGGTGATCGGCGACGTCATGGGCCGGGGTGTGCGGGCGGCGGCGGTCATGGGTCAGTTGCGTACGGCCGTCCGCGCCTACGCCCGCCTCGACCTCCCCCCGCACGAGGTGCTCCAGTTGCTGGACGGCCTGGCCACCGAGATCGACGCCAACCAGATCGCCACCTGCGCCTACGCCGTCCACGACCCCAACGAGGGCCGGCTGGTGTACGCCTCCGCCGGGCACCTGCCGATCCTGGTCCGCGACGAGAACGGCACCGTCTCCCGCGCCGACGAGCCCACCGGCCCGCCACTCGGCACCGGCGGCTGGATGCACGCCTCCGGCTCCATCGCCCTCGGCCCGGGCTCCACGGCCGTCCTCTACACGGACGGCCTGGTCGAACGCCGCGACGAGGACCTGGACGAGGGCATCGCGGCCCTCGAAGGCGCCCTCGCCGGCGCGACCGGCACCCCACAGGTCATCTGCGACCGCCTGGTCCGCTCGGCCGGTGTCACCGCCGACCACGACGACGACGTCGCCGTACTCGTCCTCCAGCACCCCGCCCGTACGGGCCCCGACGGCGACCTCTTCCGCAACGCGGCCCTGGAACTCCTCGGCGGCGTGGAGGCGGCCCCACGCGCGCGTGCGTTCGCCTCCGGCGTGCTGACGAGCTGGCGCTTCCCGGCCGAGCTGCACGATCTCGGTGTGCTCGCCGCGAGCGAGCTCGTCGCCAACTCGCTCCAGCACGGCACGCCCCCCATGCGCCTGCGGCTCCGCCGCACCGACCGCCGCCTGATCATCGAGGTGACGGACGGGGACGACCACCTTCCCCGACGCCGGCGAGCGGAACCGGGGGACGAGTCCGGCCGGGGCATCGCCATCGTGGCGACGATCGCGTCGAACTGGGGCTGCCGCAGAACGCCTGGCGGCGGCAAGGCCGTGTGGTGCGAGTTCGTACTGCCGAAGAGCTAGACGCCGTTCGGGGTTCTGCCCGTTGCCGGGTGCGGGGGCGTGGTGGGCTGCTCGCGCAGTTCCCCGCGCCCCTGGGAAGCTGCAGTCCCGTCGCTTCGAGGCGCTCGCCGCCGCAGCGGCACCTCTCAGCGAGCAGCGCCCCACAGGTGCCCAGCCACAGCACCGGGTGCCTTACGCCTCCGCGGCCACCGGCTCCGCAGGCGCCCCACCCCGGGCAACCACCAGGCTCCCGCGCGCCGGCCACGGCCGGTCCTGGACGGGGGTGAGCCGCCGCCCCAGCCGCAGCGCAAGCACCGTGATCCCCAGCGAGAACAGCAGGAAGGTCACGACGTACGGCGCGTGCAGCGAGGCACCCAGCGGACCGCCCACCGCCGGACCGACGGCCAGCGCCAACTGCTTGACCAGCGCAAACGCAGAGTTGTACTGCCCGGCCATCCCCTCGGGAGCCAAGTCGGCGACCAGCGGCGCGACGGTCGGCGACAGCATCGCCTCACCCAGCCCGAACAGCGCGTAGGTCGAGACGAAGGCGGCGGTGGCCATCTCCTGGCTGCCGTGCCCCAGCCCCGCGTACCCGGCGGCCAGCCAGGCCATGGCCCAGATCAGACCGACACCGGCGATGACCCGGGACCGCCGACGACGCTCCACGAACTTCAGCACGGCGAACTGGGCGACCACGATCATCAACGTGTTCGCGGCCAAGGCCGTCCCCAGCGCGGAGGTGGATATCCCGGCGGCCTCGACACCGTAGGCGCTCAGCCCGGACTCGAACTGGCCGTAGCAGGCGAAGAACAGCACGAAGCCCAGCACGCACAGCTGCACCATGGCCCGGTTCCCGAGCAGCTGCTTCCAGCTGCCCTTCGCCGACCGCGCGGGCGCGTCCTCGATCCGCGGCGAGTGAGGCATCCGCACGGTCGCCATCACGCCGACCAGCAGCAGGAACATCGCCGCCTCGATCGTGAACAGCAGCGTGAACGACGACACGCGCGTGGTGTCGACGAGATGACCGCCGATGAAGCCGCCTACACCGAGCCCCAGGTTCTGCAGGAAGAACTGCATCGCGAACGCCCGCGACCGCGTGTCGGCCGTGGAGCAGTCCACGATCATCGTCGCCAGCGCCGGCTGCATCACGGCCTGCCCGGCACCGAGCGCCGCGGCCGACAGCAGTACGGCGGTGGCGTTGCCCGCGAGCCCCAGGCTCAGCGCGCCGAGCGCGGCGGTGACCAGAGCGGCGAGCAGAACCGGCAGCGGGCCGCGCCGCACGATCGCCCTGCCGGCGAACGGCAGCACGATCAGCGCGGCCACGGCGAAGACGGCGAGCACGAGTCCGGCCGTCATGGCTCCCAGGCCCCGCACCTGCGCCACATAGACGTACAGGTAGGGGACGGTGAAGCCGAGCCCGAACGCGCTGAGTGCGTTGCCCACGTGGATCCGGCGCATCGCTGCGCCCATCGCCCTGGTCACGTTCACCTCTCTCACTAGTTAGACCTGAAGACTTCAAACCTAAAGTTCGAAGCTAAAGATTACACATGGAAGGACTTCAATGCAAAGCACCCACGTGCGATACTGCGGCCATGGCCGACACCGCCCCTGACGTCACGGAGCCGACGCTCGAAGAGCAGATCGCCGCCTACCAGCGCGAGTTCCAGGACCTCGACCCCCAGGTCGAGAAGATCGTGTCGGCGCTGTCCCGGCTCAACCGCCGCATGAACGTCGCCTACGGCCGCCAGACCTCCGCCCTCGGCATCAGCAACGCGGAGTGGGAGGTGCTCAAGGCGCTGGTCCTCTCCGGCGCCCCCTACCGCATGGGCCCCAGCGACCTCGCCAAGCGGCTCGGCCTCACGCCGGCCGCGATGACCCACCGGATCGACCGCATGGTCACCGAGGGACTCGTCACCCGGGAGCGCGACGAGTCCAACCGAGTCCGGGTGATCGTCGAGCTGACCCCCGAGGGCCGGGAGAAGTGGCTGGAGGCCATGCGCCTGGCGACCGTCTTCGAGGAGGACCTGCTCCAGGACCTCACGCCGGCGGAGCGCGGGGTGCTCGGCGAGGTCCTGACCAGGCTCCTGCGCCGGGTGGAGCACGCCCAGCCGGACGCCGGCGGCCGGCTCAGCGACCTCGACTGAGGCCTCCGTAAAAGATCTTGACAGGGGGTGTTGACACGCCCCTGGGTGATCCGTAAAGTTCTTCGGGTTGCCACGGAGCCGTAACGGTTCTTCGGTAGCACTCAGCCGCCCCGAGCGGCACCTCACATCATCAGCACGATCTCCCGGACGGGTTCTTTTCGGCGTGCCCGAATTCAATTCGAATGGAAGCCCGGCGGCCCGATTGGGAATCGCCGAGCGGATCCGCTAAGGTTTGAGACGTCGGAACGGCCCAACGGCCGGGAAGACGAGCCCCCCTGACTGGGAGTCAGACGCCGAAAGGATCTGATAGAGTCGGAACCGCCGGAAAGGGAAACCGCGAGAAAACGCGGGGAACCTGGAAAGCACCGAGGAAATCGGGTCGAGAAAAGATCTGATAGAGTCGGAAACACCGAAGGGAAGCGCCCGGAG
>NZ_JBFAWG010000055.1:0-48993 GCF_040680215.1 Streptomyces sp. NPDC052107 | reverse complement strand
ACCGAGGAGGGTGCCCGACGTCGCCTGGGCGCCGGGCGTGCGCGTAGCACTCTGCCACAGGTTCACTACGCTTCGCTAATCCAACTGGTGAGCCTGCCGATGTGCTCTCAGTACACCCGCGTCAACAGCTCCAGCACCTCCGCCTCCTCCGGCAACCGGGGCGTGTTCTTCGTCACCGCGTCCGCGACCGCGCCCGCCGCTATCGGCGGGAGCTGGGCGCGGTCGGCGCCCAGCTCGCGCAGGGGCCGCTTGATGTCCAGTGCCCCGGACAGCTCCCGTACCGCCGCGACGGCCGCCCGCGCCCAGTCGCCGTCGGCGGGGGCCGGCACGCGCATCGCCCGCGCCGCCTGCTCGTACGCCTCACGCGCCGTCGGCGCGCTGAACTCCATGACCTCCTCCAGGACGGCGGCGAGGGCGACGCCGTGCGGGGTGCCGGTGTGGGCGGTGAGCGCATGGCCGATGCCGTGGACCAGACCGAGCCCGGACAGGGTCAGGGCCTGGCCGGCGAGATGGGCGCCCATCATCAGCTCGGCGCGCGCGCCGAGATCCGAACCGTCCCGGTGGGCGGCCGGCAGGGCACGGCTGACCATGCCCACCGCTTGGGTGGCGTAGGCCAAAGAGAAGGTGTTCGCGCCGCGCGAGGCCAGCGATTCGATGCCGTGCACGAGCGCGTCGATGCCGGTCGCGGCCGTCGCCGCCGGCGGCAGGCCGAGCGTCAGCTCGGGGTCGAGCAGGGCGATGCGGGGCTTGACGGAGGGGTGGCCGATATACACCTTGCGGCAGGCCGCCGTGTCCTCGATCACGCCGAATCCGTTGGTCTCCGCGCCGGTGCCGGAGGTCGTCGGTACGGCGATCAGCGGCAGTCCGTCGGCCGCCTCCCAGAGGTGGTCGGCGTCGGCGGCGAGCGCGTCCGGATTGCCCACCAGCAGGGATATGCCTTTCGCGGCGTCCAGCACCGATCCGCCGCCGAGCGCGACGACCGCCGCCGGACCGAAGGCACGGGCCCGGACGGCGCCCGCGTCGACGTTCCCGGTGGACGGATTGGGCGCCACCTCGTCGTACACGGTGTGCTCCACGCCCGCCGCGTTCAGGATCTTCAGGACGCGCTCGGCGACACCGGCCGCGCGCAGCCCCCGGTCGGTGACGACGAAGGCGCGGTGGTGACCGGTGTCCGCGATCAGTTCGGGCAGCAGATCGATCCGGCCGGGTCCGAACTCGACACGGCAGACGGTGTCGAGGCTCATGGGGGCGAGGCTGTCGGTCATGGGTTGCGGCTCCCTGGGAGATTTCGGTGGCGTCAGACCGTGACGGTGGCGGCGTCGAGCGCGGCGGCCGGAGACGGCAACCTGAACTCCCGCCCGGCCAGCGTCTCGTAGAGCCGTACCGGGCTCATCTCGCCCGCGAGGTCGCCGTGCTGGGCCTTGGAGCGGCGGTAGATCTGCTCGACCAGCGCCGACAGTTCCGTGGCGACGCCCAGGTCGCGGCCGAGGTCGACGGCGAGGCCGAGGTCCTTGCAGGCCAGGGCCATCGCGAAGGAGTCGTCGTAGTCGCCGTCGGCGAGCACGCACATGATGTCGTTCTCCAGGAAGTTCGACGCGGCGGGCGAGGCGAGCAGGGAGCTGCGCAGCACGCCCAGATCGACGCCCGCCTTGACGCCCATCGCCAGCACCTCGCTGGTGGCGACCAGGTGGCTGAACCACAGCAGGTTGATCATGAGCTTCACGGTGTAGCCGGCACCCAGGGGGCCGACGTGCAGGACGCGGTCCGGGTCACCGAGCGCCTCGAAGACCGGCAGCGCGATCCGGAAGTCGTCGTCGGCGCCGCCCGCGAAGATCTGCAGCGTGCCCGCCTCGGCGCCCCGCGCCATCCCGCTGACCGGCGCGTCCAGCCGGCGTACACCCCGCGCGTCCAGCACCTCGGCTGCCACCCGTTCGGCGGCGGCCGGCGTGGACGTCGACATGTCGATCCACAGCGCGCCCTCGGGCAGGGCCGCGCCGGCCCCGCCGCGCAGCAGCACCTCCTCCACGATGCGCGGGTTGGGCAGCATGGTGATCAGGAACTCGGCGCCCTGGGCGCAGTCGGCGGGCGTGTCCGCCCAGCGTGCGCCGAGTGCGAGATGCTCGGCGGCGGCCTCGGGCCGGGCGTCGTGCACGGTGACCAGATGTCCCGCATGGATGAGATGCCGGGCCATGTGCCGTCCCATGTTGCCCAGGCCGATGAAACCGATCCTCATCAGGTGTCCTCTTGCATATCAGTAGCCGAAGGAAGGGCTCGCCGTTCAGGCGAGGCTGACCCATGTCGTCTTGAGTGCCGTGTACGCGTCCAGCGCGTGCAGGGACTTGTCCCGGCCCGCGCCGGTCGCCTTGAAGCCGCCGAACGGGGTGATGACGTCGCTGGCGTCGAAGGTGTTGATCCACACGGTGCCGGCCCGCAGCCGTCGCGCGGTGCGGTGGGCCACGGTCACGTCCCGGGTCCACACGGAGGCGACGAGCCCGAAGTCGCTCTGGTTCGCGAGCCGTACGCCCTCGTCCACCTCGCCGTCGTACGACACCACGGCCAGCACCGGCCCGAAGATCTCCTCCTGCCCGACGACCGAGGTGTTCGCCACCCCGTCCAGCACCGTCGGCTCGACGTAGCTGCCACCGGTTTCCGTCAGGACCCGCTTGCCGCCGAACAGCACGGTCGCGCCGTCCTGTGTGCCGCGCTCGATGTAGCCGAGGATCTGGGCGAGTTGGGCCTCGTCCACGATCGGTCCCATCACCGTGGCCGGGTCGAGCGGGTCGCCGACGCGGAAGGTGTCGGCGGTGATCCGGCGTACGGCGTCCAGGAGTTGGTCCTTGACGGCGGCGTGCACGACGACCCGTGAGCCCGCGTTGCAGGTCTGGCCGGCGTTGTAGAAGATGCCCCAGGCCACGGCGGAGGCGGCGGCCTCGATGTCGGCGTCGGCCAGGACGAGCTGGGGCGACTTGCCGCCCGCCTCGACGGCGACCTGCTTGCCGTTGGACTCGCCCGCGTACACCTGGAAGAGCCGGGCGACCTCTGCCGAGCCGGTGAAGGCGATCTTGTCGACGTCCGGATGCCGCCCGAGCGCCTGCCCGGCGACCTCGCCCCGCCCGGGGACCACGTTGAACACGCCGTCCGGCAGCCCCGCCTCGGTGGCCAGCGAGGCCAGCCGCAGTGCAGCGAGCGAGGTCTGCTCGGCGGGCTTCAGCACCACGCTGTTGCCGGTGGCGAGCGCCGGGCCCAGCTTCCAACTGGCGATCAGCAGCGCGTAGTTCCATGGCACGACCGCGCCGATGACACCCAGCGGCTCACGGGTGATCAGCGCCAGCGCGTCACCGGGCGTGGGGGCGACCTCGTCGTAGGTCTTGTCGATCGTCTCCGCGTACCAGGCGATCGTCTCCGCCGCCTTGGCCACGTCCACGCGCAGCGACTCGGTGATCGGCTTGCCCATCTCCAGCGTGTCGAGCAGCGCCAGTTCCTCGGCGTTCGCTTCGATCAGCTCCGCCCAGCGCCGCAGGATCCGCTTGCGCTCCTTGGGCGCGAGGTCACGCCAGCGGCCGTCCTCGAAGGCGGCCCGGGCGGACCGTACGGCCCGGTCGACGTCCTCGGCGGAGCCGGCCTGCACTTCGGCCAGCACCCTGCCGTCGCGTGGCGAGACGCTCGGGAAGGAGGCGCCGGAGGTGGCGTCAGTGAAGGCGCCGTCGATGTAGGGGCGGGTGTCGAAGACGAGCTTGTCGGCCGCCGCCCGCCACTCGTCGTAGGAGCGGTTCAGCAGCTCCTCGATGGTGTATGTCACTTCACCCTCCAGCGGTCGATCGCGTCCTCGTCCAGCTCGACGCCCAGTCCGGGCTCGCCCGGCACTTCGAGACAGCCGTCGGCGTCCACCCGGACCGGCTCGGCGAGCATGAAGTCACGACGTTCGGGGGTCCAGCCGGGCGGGTCGTAGGGGAATTCGAAGTAAGGGCCGCCGCCGACGCCCGCCGCCACGTGCAGGTTGGCGAGCACTCCGATGCCGTTGGTCCAGCTGTGCGGGGTGAACTGACGGTGCTTGAGCTGGGCCAGCTCGGCGAGCGTGCGGGCACGGTGCATGCCGATCGCGAGGACGACGTCCATCTGGTAGACGTCCAGCGCGTCCTCCTCCAGGTAGCGCAGCAGCTCGGGGACGGAGTGGTGCATCTCGCCGGCCGCGATGCGCACGCCCGGGTTCTCGGCGCGCAGCCGCTTGAAACCGTCCAGGTCCGCGTACGGCAGCGGCTCCTCGACCCAGAACACGTCCAGTTCGGCGAGCCGGGCGACGATCTTGCGGGTCTTGGCCAGGTCGGAGGCGTTCGCGGTGTCGCCCGCCATCCGCCAGGACTGGTTGAGGTCGACCATGATCTCGAAGTCGTCGCCCAGTTCCTCGCGCACGGCCCGGACCGCCGCGACGCCCTCTTCGACGCGGTTGCGGTCGATGCGGATCTTCATCGCCCGGAACCCGGCCTCGCGCACCTTCAGCGCGGTCGCGACCCGTTCCTCGGGGGACTTCAGCTCACCGGAGGAGGCGTAGGCGGGCAGCTTCTTCGCCGCGTTGCCGAAGAGCTCGGACACCGGGCGGCCGTGCACCTTGCCGATGACGTCCCACAGGGCGGCCTCCAGCGGCCAGTAGGGGGCGCCGTGGAAGCTGGCCGTCTCGATGGCCTTCACATGCCGGGTGATGTCGAGCGGGTCCTCGCCGACGAACAGGTGCCTGTAGGCGTCGAAGCCGTCCATGAGGTCGCCTGAGCCGATGCCGGTGATCCCCTCGTCGGTGTGCACCCGCACGATCGTGGCGTCGAAGTGGCCGCGCGGCACCGGGTCCCAGGCCGCGCGGAACGGCGGGTCCAGCTCCAGGCGCAGCCGGTCGAGCGTGATGTCGGTGATCTTCACCGGGCGAGCACCTCCGCGGTGGGCGTGTAGAACGGGTTCGCCGGACCCTCCTTGGCGGCGTCCAGCACGTCGGCCACCCCGGGCGTGCCGGTCACCGCGGCCCGGACGGCGCCGTGCGCCGCCGCGCGCTGGTTGCGGAAGGAGGCGTCGAGGTCGTCGACGCCGGGGTTGACCCAGACGGCCGCGATGATCAGCAGCTCGTCGGCCTCCCCGGCCGGGATCAGCCCCTGCGTGACCGCGTCCAGCACGCCCTGCGCCAGGCCCGCCTGGGCGCTGCCCCAGGTGGCCCGCTCGTGCAGCTCGCCCGTGGCGGCGGCCTTGGTGACGAACAGGGTCGCCGGCTTGACCGGCACCGAGGGCCGTACGACGGTCATGAACGGCACATGGCCGGCGCTCGGCGTGGCCAGCGCGGTCGCCCAGGCCGTCTCGACCGGGCCGCCCTTGCGGCCGATCACGACGTTGGTGTGCGCGGCGTTCACGCCGTCGCCGACGAACGACTCGCCGATGAGCGCGGTCGCGGCGAAAGAATCCGGGGAAGGCATCGGAACTCCAGGACCTTCGGTGGCAGGGTTCGACGGGCGAACCAGGACGCGAACGGGCCGGAGCGAACGAACCTCGCATTCGGTGCGGTTCCTCCGGCCCGATGCGGCGAATCTAGGTCCGCCACCCAGCGTCGGCAAGGCGCGCCAGGGAATCGAAATGCCGGTTGCTCTCCGGACAACTCGACCCCTGACCTGGAGGTTCTCAGCTGCTTCGGGGTGCCTAGGATGGCGCCGTGACGGACACCCCCACCGCGCGCGGGCACGGTCTGCGCCGGGACATCGACCTGCTGGAAGCCCTCGCCTCCGACGAGGCGCAGCACGCCGGAGGCCTCGGCGTGGTCCGGCTGGCCCAGCTCGTCGGCCGGGAGAAGACCCAGATCTCCCGCGCCCTGAAGGCCCTGGCCGCCGAGGGCATCGTCGAACGCGACCCGGACACCCTGGAGTACCGCCTGGGCTGGCGGCTGTACTCCCTGGTCGCCCGCACCTCCGAGAGCCGCCTGGTACGCGTCGCCGAGCCGGTCATGCACACCCTGTCAGCCGACCTGGAGGAGACCAGTCACCTCTGTGTCCTCCACGACCGCGAGGTGCTCACCCTGCTGTCGGTCTCCGGGCACTCCTTCCGCGTCCACGGCTGGGAGGGCCGCGGGGTGCCCGCCTGGCAGCTGTCCGCCGGCCGGGTCCTGTTGGCCGACGCCACCCCGGACGAGCTGTACGTCCGCTTCGGCACGGCGAGCGAGATGCCGGTGCCCGAGCTGTGGTCGCTGATCCAGGAGGCCAGACGGCGCGGGTACGCCCGCGTCAGCGAGGAGTTCGAGGCGGACCTGGTCGGTGTGTCCGCGCCGGTCCGGGACTTCCGCGGCCGGGTCGTCGCCGCGCTGAACATCTCCGCGCCCAAGTCCCGCCTCGGCGACCGGCTCGACGAGGCCGGTCGGACCACGGCCCGGGCGGCGGCCCGGGTGTCCACGCTGCTCGGCTGGGAACCGCGCCTCGCGGGCCCGCCCGGGAAGAAGTCCCTGTGATCCGCGGGTTGCCCTCACAGCAACACCCGTTGCGATCCGGATGAGTGGCCTTGTCGGCCGTATGACGCGCTCGTAAATTCACCGCGCATCGGACGGAACCCCGTCCGGGACGGAGGAAAAGAGCAGCTCATGAACCTCGCCGGCATCGACGCCCTCGCCAAGGCCCCGCTCGCCGACGGTGATGTGTTCCTCGGCGGCCGCTGGCTCCCGGCCGCCGACGGCCGGACCTACCCGGTCTACGACCCGGCCACCGGCGAACCGGTGCGCCGGGTCTCCGACGCCGGCCCCGAGGACGCCCGCGCGGCACTCGCCACGGCCGAGGAGGCGGCGGCCGGCTGGCGGGCCACCCCGCCCCGGGTCCGCTCGGAGATCCTGCACGACACCTTCCGGCTGATGCGCGAGTACCGCGACACGCTCGCCGACCTGATCGTCCTGGAGAACGGCAAGGCCCGCCGGGACGCGCTCGCCGAGGTCGGTTACGCGGCCGAGTTCTTCCGCTGGTTCGCCGAGGAGGCCGTCCGTATCGGCTCCTCCTTCGGCGACGCGCCGGGCGGCGGCTTCCGGCACGTCGTCCGCCGGCACCCGGTCGGCGTCACCGCCTTCGTCACCCCGTGGAACTTCCCGGCCGCCATGGCCACCCGCAAGATCGCCCCGGCCCTCGCGGCCGGCTGCCCGGTGCTGCTCAAGCCCGCCCCCGAGACCCCGCTCACCGCGCTCGCGGTGGCCGCCCTGCTCGCCGCGGCCGGACTGCCCGACGGCGTGCTGAACGTCCTGCCCACCGACCGCGCCCCCCAGGTCGTCTCCGCCTGGCTCGGCGACGAACGGGTCCGCAAGTTCTCCTTCACCGGCTCCACCTCCACCGGCAGGAAGCTGCTGGAGCAGGCCGCCGCGAACGTCGTCAACGTGACCATGGAACTCGGCGGCAACGCACCCTTCGTCGTCTGCGCGGACGCCGACGTCGACGCCGCCGTGCGCGGCGCGATGGACGCCAAGATGCGCGGCGGCGGCGAGGTCTGCGTCGCCGCCAACCGGTTCTACGTCCATGAAGCCGTCGCCGCCGAGTTCACCGAGAAGTTCGGCGCCGCCATGGCCGCGGTCCACACCGGTCCCGGCCACCAGGAGGGCGTCACCCTCGGCCCGATGATCAACCGCGCCGCGGTCGACCGGATCAGCTGCCTCGTCGACGACGCGCTCGCCCGCGGCGGCCGGATCGCGGCGCGGGGCACGGCGCCGTCAGGTCCCGGCTTCTACCACCCCGCGATGGTCCTCGCCGACGTGCCCGACGACGCCCGCGTCTTCCACGAGGAGATCTTCGGTCCCCTCGCCCCGCTCACCACCTTCACCGACGAGGACGAGGTGGTGGCCCGGGCCAACGCCACCGTCCACGGCCTCGCCGCCTACGTCTACTCCCGCGATGTCGGCCGCGCCCTGCGCCTCGCCGAGCGCCTGGAGGCCGGCATGGTCGGCCTCAACCGGGGCCTGTTGTCCGACCCGGCCGCGCCCTTCGGCGGCGTCAAGCAGTCCGGCCTGGGCCGGGAGGGCGGCCGCGAGGGCATCGAGGCGTTCCTGGAGACCCAGTACATCGCGCTGGACTGGCCCCCCACCGACTGATCCCTCCCGCCGTCCCCTTACCCTTCCCCGACAAAGGACCGCTCATGGCAACGACGCCTGCGACTGAACACCAGTTCGGCACACCTGAAGTCTCCCCGTCCCCGGAGCTGCTGCGCGAACGCCGCCGTCTGCACACCAAGCTGAAGCTGGCCACCCAGATCGGCGAGGGCATCGACGGGTACATCATCGGCGGCGTCGGCATGGCGATGGGCGCCCTGACCACCGATCTGCATCTGTCCACGGTGATGGAGGGCCTGGTCGGCGCCTCCCCGCTGATCGGCATTTTCTTCGGCGGCCCGCTCTTCGGCCGCCTCGCCGACCGCTACGGCAGACGCCCGGTCTTCCTCGTGGACATGCTGATCTTCCTGATCGGCTCGGTCCTCCAGTTCTTCGTCAGCGACGGACTCCAGCTCTTCCTCATCCGCCTGGTGATGGGCATCGCCATCGGCGGCGAGTACGCCATCGGCGCCCCGCTGCTCTCCGAGTACGCCCCCCGCAAGGGCCGCGGCCGGCTCCTGGCCAGCCTGGAGATCAGCTGGTACGTCGGCTACGCGCTCGCCACCGTCGTCGGCGCCCTCTTCGCCGACGTCCACGGCGGCTGGCGCTGGACCCTCGCCAGCAGCGCGGTCATCGCCCTGGTGTGCGTGGCGCTGCGCGGCGGCGTCCCGGAGTCGGCGCGCTGGCTGCTCAGCAAGGGCCGCCGCGAGGAGGCCGAGACCCTGATCAGCAAGTACGGCATCGAGATCGACGTCACCGCCGAACTCGACGAGACGGCACGGGCCGGGCACCAGGGATTCCGGGCCCTGTTCAGCCGCGAGCACCTGCGCAGCACGGTCTTCGCGAGCGTCTTCTGGGCCGCGCTGGTGCTGCCGTACTTCTCCATCGGCACCTTCTGGACCCAGGTCTTCGACGCCCTGAACATGGGCGACAACGCGGTCGCCGCGCTGCTCGTCTACTCCTTCACCGCGGTCGCCGGTGTCACCGCGGGCTGCCTAGTCGTCGACCGCATCGGCCGCCGCAAGCTGCTGATCCCGCCGTTCTGGATCACCGCCGGCGCGCTCGCCGTGGTCGCGGTGTGGCCCACGTCCACGCCGGTCATCGTCGGCGGCTTCCTGTTCTTCATCTTCCTCAACGCCGCGTCCAGCGCCCTGACCGCCGTCTACCCGCTGGAGGTCTTCCCGACCTCCCTGCGCGCCACCGGCGTCGGCTTCGCCACCGCGATGAGCCGGGTCGGCGCCGCCATCGGCACCTTCCTGCTCCCGATGGGCCTGGAACACTTCGGCGCCCGGTTCGTGCTGTTCGTGGGCGCCGCCGTCCTCGCCGTAGGGGCCCTGGTCTCCCAGTTCCTGGCCCCGGAGACGACGGATCTGGACCTGGCGAGGGCGGCACGGACGACGGCGCCCTGAAAGGGGCGCGCGGGGTAAAGCCCCAAAGGGGTGCGGGGAACTGCGCGACCAGCCACACCGGACCCGCAGAGGCCGGACGGCAGACGGCGGTTCCCGGCACCCCTTGTGTGCGGCCCTAGCGATTGACGGCCCGCATCCCCGCCTCGTCGTACCGCTCACCCGCCGCCTCGGGCAGCTCCGCGTCGATGCGGGCCAGGTCCTCCTTGGCCAGCTCGATGCCGACCGCGGCGGCGTTCTGCTCCAGGTAGGTGCGCCGCTTGGTGCCCGGGATCGGCACCAGGTCCTCGCCCTGGGCCAGCACCCAGGCGATGGCCAGCTGGGCCGGCGTGACGTCCTTCTCGGCGGCGATCTCCTTCACCTTGGCCGCCAGCCGCAGGTTCGCCTGCAGGTTGGCGTCCGTGAAGCGTGGGTTGTTGCGCCGGAAGTCGTTCTCGTCCAGCTCGTCCGGGGAGGTGAAGCGGCCGGCGAGGAAGCCGCGGCCGAGCGGGGAGTACGGCACGAAGCCGATGCCGAGCTCCCTGCAGGCCGGCAGCACCTCGGCCTCCACGTCCCGCGTCCACAGCGAGTACTCGCTCTGCACGGCGGTGATCGGATGCACGGCGTGCGCCCGCCGGATGGTCTCCGCGCTCGCCTCGCTCAGCCCGATGTGCCGCACCTTGCCCTCGGCGACCAGCTCGCCCAGCGCGCCGACCGTCTCCTCGATGGGCACGTTCGGGTCTACCCGGTGCTGGTAGTACAGGTCGATGTGGTCGGTGCCCAGCCGCTGCAGCGATCCGTGGATCGAGCTGCGCACGTGCTCCGCGGAGCCGTCCTGCCGGCCGATCGTGCTCATGTCGCCGGGTACGGCGTCGTCCATCCGGTAGTTGAACTTGGTCGCGATCACGTACTCGTCGCGGTGCCCCCGGATCGCCTCGCCGACCAGCGACTCGTTGGTCAGCGGGCCGTACACCTGCGCGGTGTCGAGGAAGTCGATCCCCAGTTCGAGGGCCCGCCGGATGGTGGCGACGCCCTCTTCTTGGTCGGCGGAGCCGTAGAAGGCGGACATCCCCATGCATCCGAGGCCGATGGCCGATACCTGGAGGTCCCGCAGACTGCGCTTCTGCATGTGATGTACCAGCCTTTCCTGCACACTCGATCGTCGTCCCGTACGGCACACGGGTGCGAGCCCTCGCTTGCCGTACGTCTGCGACGCTACGAGTTGGAGCGCTCTCCAAGTCAAGCAACGCTCCGGTGCGGACCAGGAATCCGACCTGACCGGCAGCTCGTGCCGGCTGTCCCGTAAGAGAGTTCGTGATCGAAGAAGAAAGGTTCCGCGCTCGTTCCACGAACCCGGCGGCCGTACCCGCGCGCCACGCCGAGCCGTTCGAGGGGCCTGTAGGGGAGGACGGATCCGAGGGGGTGCAGGTTGCCTCCCGGTGCCCGGATTCCCCCGCTCGGGACCTGTGGGTCTTCCCACACCCCTGTCCCTCCGTAAAGGATCTTGACGCCCGCCTCCCGGCTCGCTGAACTGGCACCGATCGGGTCTCACCACCACAGAGGCCCACACCGGGGGAGGGACCGGGCGCATGTCGGAACGACAACTGCGCAACCAGCAGGTGATCGACGAGCTCCGGACCGCGGACGGCGCCGTCGGCGGCGACTTCACGGGCGTACCGCTGCGACCGACGGCGCGGAGCGTGAGCGGCTGTGGACGCGACAGCCGGAACGCACGCCCCGCTTCGCCGGATTCCAGGACCGCGCCGGACGCCGTGTCCCCGTGATCGCACTCGGCAGAACCGAAAGAGGCACCGGCGGCTGAAGGCTCGGGCGCGGCGACCTGGAAATGCCGGGATCGGGATGAAGGGGGCTATGGACATGACGGGGGAGTCGAAGGCGATGGGCTGCCGTGCCTCATGACGACTGAAGCGCGCGTCGAGTGGTGCCGCGCACTGCTCGCACGGCTGGTCCGGTTCACGGTGCGCACGCTGCGGGGCGAGTGGCACGCCATCGTCGTCGAACCGGTGCGGCGGCTCACGCGGCGCGGAGTGCCGGGGCTGCTGCTGGCGTTCGTCGCCGCGTTAGGCGTCATCTTCTTCCACGCGATCGCCCAGCATCCGCTCGGCGCGTTGTGGGTGACGCGGCTCGGCGGCGTCCGGGCGGACCTGCCGCTGTGGCTGTCGCTGCTGCGCACGCCCGTGTCGCTGTACGTCCCGGCGCTCGATCTGCCGGTGTGGGCGGGCATCACCCAGCTGTTCCTCGCCTTCGCCTGGGCCGAACTGGCCCTGGGCCGGGCCCGTACGCTGGCGATCTCCTACGCCACCACCCTGGCCGGCACGCTCACCGCCCGCGTGATGATCGCGATGGGCCCCGGCTGGTGGGGCTTCGGACTGCCGCACGCGTACGGGCAGGTGCTCGACACCGGCCCCTCCGCGGCCGTCGTCGGCCTGTTCACCTATCTCTCGGTGGTCGAACGCGCGCCCGTGGTGTTCACCCTGACCGGCGGCTCGATGGTGTGGGAGTCCATCGCCGTCCCCAACCTGGCCGGCCGCGAGCACCTGATCGCGGTGGCCTCGGCGATCGTCCTCGGCCTGCTGCACGGCCGCCGCGCACGGCTGCGGTCCCGTCTGCGCTCCCTGCTGCCCGTCCAAGGCGGCGGTTCCGCGCCCACGGTGCCACCCGTGATTCCGGTGTCCGTGCTGCCCCGGTCCGTGCCCGCGCAGGCGAACGCCGAGCGGTCGAAGGACACGGCCATGACGTCCCTGGACTGCTGATCCCAGCGCCCGTGCCTGTGGCGCCGCCCACCCCGTCAATGTGATGGTTTTCGCACGTCGACACGCGCGGCCACCCCCTAAGGTGGCCCGCGAGGTACGGCAGGGCGTGGCTGACACCATGGTGTTCGTCGCCGGCAGGCAGCTGAAGGGAATCCAGGATGTTCCGCAAGGTGCTGGTCGCCAACCGTGGAGAGATCGCGATCCGCGCGTTCCGGGCGGGCTACGAACTCGGCGCGCGCACCGTCGCCGTGTTCCCGCACGAGGACCGCAACTCACTGCACCGGCTGAAGGCCGACGAGGCGTACGAGATCGGCGAGCCGGGACACCCGGTGCGGGCCTATCTCTCCGTCGAGGAGATCGTGGGCGCCGCCCGCCGGGCCGGCGCCGACGCCGTCTACCCGGGCTACGGCTTCCTGTCCGAGAACCCGGAACTGGCCCGCGCCTGCGAGCAGGCGGGCATCACCTTCGTCGGCCCGAGCGCGGCAACCCTGGAGCTGACCGGCAACAAGGCCCGCGCGGTCGCCGCCGCCCGGGCGGCCGGCGTTCCCGTGCTCGGCTCGTCCCAGCCCTCCACCGACGTGGACGAACTGGTGCGCGCCGCCGAGGAGATCGGCTTCCCCGTCTTCGTCAAGGCGGTCGCGGGCGGCGGCGGGCGCGGCATGCGCCGCGTGAAAGACCCCGCGCAGCTGCGCGAGTCCATCGAGGCCGCGTCCCGCGAGGCCGACGCGGCGTTCGGCGACCCGACCGTCTTCCTGGAGAAGGCCGTCGTCGACCCGCGCCACATCGAGGTGCAGATCCTCGCCGACGGCGAGGGCAACGTCATCCACCTCTACGAGCGCGACTGCTCGCTCCAGCGCCGCCACCAGAAGGTCATCGAGCTGGCCCCCGCCCCCAACCTCGACCCCGAGGTGCGGCAGCGGATCTGCGACGACGCGGTGCGCTTCGCCCGCGAGATCGGCTACCGCAACGCGGGCACCGTCGAGTTCCTCCTCGACCCGGCCGGCAACCACGTCTTCATCGAGATGAACCCGCGCATCCAGGTCGAGCACACCGTGACCGAGGAGGTCACGGACGTCGACCTGGTCCAGGCCCAGCTGAGGATCGCCTCCGGCGAGACCCTCGCCGACCTCGGCCTCGCCCAGGACACCATCACCCTGCGCGGCGCCGCCCTGCAGTGCCGTATCACCACCGAGGACCCCGCCAACGGCTTCCGCCCGGACACCGGCCGGATCAGCGCCTACCGCTCCCCTGGTGGCTCCGGCATCCGCCTGGACGGCGGAACCACCCACGCGGGTACGGAGATCAGCGCGCACTTCGACTCGATGCTGGTCAAACTCACCTGCCGGGGCCGGGACTTCAGGGCCGCCGTGGGCCGAGCCCGGCGTGCCGTGGCCGAGTTCCGCATCCGTGGCGTGGCCACCAACATCCCGTTCCTGCAGGCCGTCCTGGACGACCCCGACTTCCAGGCGGGCCGGGTCACCACCTCCTTCATCGAGCAGCGCCCGCATCTGCTGACGGCCCGCTCCTCCGCGGACCGCGGCACCAAGCTGCTCACCTACCTCGCCGACGTGACGGTCAACAAGCCGCACGGCGAACGCCCCGACCTGCTCGACCCGGTCACCAAGCTGCCGCCGCTGCCGGCTGGCGAGCCGCCCGCCGGCTCCCGCCAGCTGCTGGTCGACCTCGGCCCCGAGGGCTTCGCCCGCCACCTGCGCGAGTCGCCGAACATCGGCGTCACCGACACCACCTTCCGCGACGCCCACCAGTCCCTGCTCGCCACGCGCGTGCGCACCAAGGACCTTCTCGCCGTCGCCCCGGTCGTCGCCCGCACCCTGCCGCAGCTGCTCTCCCTGGAGTGCTGGGGCGGCGCCACCTACGACGTCGCCCTGCGCTTCCTCGCCGAGGACCCCTGGGAGCGGCTGGCCGCCCTGCGCGAGGCGGTACCCAACATCTGCCTCCAGATGCTGCTGCGCGGCCGCAACACCGTCGGCTACACGCCGTACCCGACCGAGGTGACCGACGCCTTCGTGCAGGAGGCCGCCGCCACCGGCATCGACATCTTCCGCATCTTCGACGCCCTCAACGACGTCGGCCAGATGCGCCCCGCCATCGACGCCGTACGCGAGACCGGCACGGCGATCGCCGAGGTCGCCCTCTGCTACACCGCCGACCTCAACGACCCGGGCGAGCGGCTCTACACCCTCGACTACTACCTGCGGCTGGCCGAGCAGATCGTCGACGCCGGCGCGCACGTCCTCGCGGTCAAGGACATGGCCGGACTGCTGCGCGCCCCGGCCGCCGCCAAGCTGGTCTCCGCGCTGCGCCGCGAGTTCGATCTGCCCGTGCATCTGCACACGCACGACACGGCCGGCGGCCAGCTCGCCACCTACCTCGCCGCGATCCAGGCGGGCGCCGACGCCGTGGACGGCGCGGTGGCCTCCATGGCCGGTACGACCTCGCAGCCCTCGCTGTCGGCGCTGGTCGCCGCCACCGACCACTCCGACCGCCCCACCGGGCTCGACCTGCAGGCCGTCGGCGACCTGGAGCCGTACTGGGAGGGTGTCCGCAAGATCTACGCGCCGTTCGAGGCGGGCCTCGCCTCCCCGACCGGCCGGGTCTACCACCACGAGATCCCCGGCGGCCAGCTGTCCAACCTGCGCACCCAGGCCGTCGCCCTCGGCCTCGGTGACCGCTTCGAGGACATCGAGGCCGTGTACGCCGCCGCCGACCGCATCCTCGGCCGTCTGGTCAAGGTCACCCCGTCCTCCAAGGTGGTCGGCGACCTCGCCCTGCACCTGGTCGGCGCCGGTGTCTCGCCGAAGGACTTCGAGGAGACGCCCGACAGGTTCGACATCCCGGACTCGGTGATCGGCTTCCTGCGCGGCGAGCTGGGCACCCCGCCCGGCGGCTGGCCCGAGCCGTTCCGCACCAAGGCACTGCGGGGCCGGGCCGCGCCCAGGCCGGCGCCCGAGCTGTCCGACGAGGACCGCGAGGGCCTGGCCAAGGACCGCCGCGCCACCCTCAACCGGCTGCTGTTCGCCGGCCCCACGCGGGAGTTCGACGCCCACCGGCAGTCCTTCGGCGACACCAGCGTGCTGGACAGCAAGGCGTTCTTCTACGGCCTGCGCCCGGCCAAGGAGTACGCCGTCGACCTGGAGCCCGGCGTCCGGCTGCTGATCGAGCTGCAGGCCATCGGTGAGGCGGACGAGCGGGGCATGCGCACGGTGATGTCCACCCTCAACGGCCAGCTGCGGCCCATCCAGGTCCGCGACCGCGCCGCGGCCTCGGACGTGCCGGTGACGGAGAAGGCCGACCGCGCCAACCCCGGCCATGTGGCGGCGCCGTTCGCCGGTGTGGTGACCCTGGCGGTGACCGAGGGCGACGAGGTCGCCGCCGGTGCCACCGTCGCCACCATCGAGGCGATGAAGATGGAGGCCACCATCACCGCGCCCAAGGCGGGCCGGGTGTCCCGCCTGGCCATCAACCGCATCCAGCAGGTGGAGGGCGGCGACCTCCTGGTGGAGCTCGCCTGACCAGGCGCCCGGCACCTACCCGCTCGCGGGCCCTCAGTCCCAGAGCGGGTAGGTCATGACCTGCTTGAACCCCTCGGGCCGGTCGTCGACGTAGGTGAGGGTCATCCGCGTGTAGTGCTGCACGCTCGGATGCTTCTTCCAGGCCTTGGGTTCGTCGAGCCGGACGGTCACCGGGTAGCCGTGGAAGCGGCCGGCCGCGCAGTACGGCTTGCAGTCGTTGACGTAGTTCACACCCTTGGCCGTCGCCCCGTTGGGGCTCCACTGCGACCAGTGGAGCCCCATGAGGCGGCTGTTGCCGTCGCCGCAGGCCAGGATGAAGTCGGCCGGCCGGACGTTCTGGTGCCACGTGCAGTCGACCAGGACGGGGCGCGGGGCGTCGGCCTTGGCCGCCGCGGTCGGCGGACTTGCCGAAGCCGTGGTCATGGCCGCCGTCAGAAGGGCGCCTGCCGCGAGGGTGACCGCCGTTCCCATCACTGATCCGCGCATGGTCGCTCCCGCCGTCGTGCTGTGTCCTAGCGCGTTCACCCGACGCTACGACCGTACGACGGTTTCCACCAGTCGCGCAGGTCGGGCCGCGTGTCAGCCGTGCTTGACCGTCAGGCCGTAGAACGCGACACGGGCGCCGTTGGTCGTACTGTCGGAAGAGGACTGGTTGTAGGAGCCGGCCTTGAAGTACTGCTTGTACTGCTGGAACGACGGCGGGATGCCGTAGTGGGTGGTGGTGCCGTTGACGGTCAGGTCGATGGTGTTCCCGCCGGATATGGCGATGGTGTAGCTCCAGGTCTTGCCGATCGACACGTGCCCCACCGTGTGCGGGGTCTGGCCGCCGGACGGCGAGTTCTCCGTGCCGAGGACGATGTCGCCGTTCGCGTGGTAGTACAGCTCCAGCAGCGGCTTGGTGGAGGAGCCGCCACTGCCGAGGTGGATCTGCCCGACGCACACGTTCTTCGTCACGGACACCACGCGCAGGGTCGCGCTCATCCGGTGTGAGCCGGAGAGCGTCCAGTCGGCGGCGCTGCCGTCCCGGTTCATCTCGCGCAGCTCGGAGCGGGCGTAGTTGGAATTCGGGGTCGTGACGCCCTTCTCGGGCGCCCAGAAGGTCATGGCGCCGTCTCGGGTGTCGGTGTAGAAGTACGCGTCCTGGTAGCCGTTCGGGCCCTGGAGCCGGGACGACGGGATGGTGGTGGGACTGCCGGGGGAGCCGACGGGTTCCTGCAGCTCCCAGACCGACAGGTCGAAGTTGCCGCCGGGGGCGACATGTGGGTCGGCGGCGACCGCGCTGGGGCTGCTGAGGAAGGCGAGGGCGAGGGCGAGGGCGAGGCCCGCGGTGGTCGGCGCCGCGAGGAGCCGGGGTCGGGTCATGTGGGGGGTCCCTTCTTCGAAGCGAAGGCCGGACCGGCGGATGCGTTCAACATGGTGAACGCTGAACGCATCCTTGGTCGCTGATGACCCGAGAAGCTAGAGGTCTGAACCAGACACGTCAAGTGGCTCAGCAGGTGCCCTCGTCCTGCCACGGCCCCCACTCGGAGGCGCCCGGCACCTCGTTCTGGGTCCACCACTTGGCCTTCCAGTTGTGCTTGTTGTACGAGACCTCGTTGCCCTGCGTGTACACCGCCGTGGAGCTCCAGGCGGGCTTGCAGGAGGTCGGCGTCGGTGTGGGGGTCGGCGTCGGTGTGGGGGTGGGCGGGGTGACGCCGGCGAACTGCACCGAGTACTTCGCGAAGTCCCAGGAGTTCTGGGTGACGCTGGAGCACGTCCCCGACGTACGGCCCCCGTTGTCGGGCGGGTTGCACTGCCGGTCGCGGTTCAGGGACCAGAACGTGAAGCGGTCCATGTTGTGGCTCGTCGCGTAGTCCAGCACCGTCTGGAAGTCGGCCTGGGTGAAGTACTCGCCCGTGTCGCTGCGGCCGTTCATGCCGGAGAAGCCCTCGTGGGCGTACGCGGTCGCCTGGTCCCAGCCGAAGGTCGACTGCAGGATCGAGTTGAAGTTGGTCAGCGCGCTGGTCTGGCTTGCCGCGCCGTTGAAGCCGCCGTCGAACGGCATGATGGAGAAGTTGTTCGGCGTGAAGCCCTGGGACTTGGCCTCCAGCAGCATCTGCTTGCCGAACCAGCCGGTGCCGTCCGCGGTGCCGGCCGTCGTCACCGAGACGTACAGCCCCGGGTTGTTCTGCTGCAGGATCTTGGCCGCGCCGATCTCGTTCTTGATGGCCGCGGTGTTCTCGTACTCCGGCTCCTCCAGGTCGAAGTCGATGGCGTGCAGCCCGTACTTGGTGATGACCTGCTGGTAGGCCGCCGCCGTGGACGCCGCGTCCGCGCAGGCTTGGCCGAGCTTCGTGCCGCCGTAGCCGCCGATGGAGACGGAGACGTCACCGCCCTTGGCGCGGATCGTGCTGATCACCGACTGCACGGCCGTGTCCGAGGAGACGGGCGCGGTGCCACCCCAAGTGGGGGAGCAGCCGCCGCCGTTGGGGGCGAGGACGAAGGCCAGCTGGAAGGCCTTCAGCCCGGTGGCGTCCATGATGGCGGCCGGGTCCGGCGGGTCGTTGTCCAGCGGCATCAGATAGGGGGCGGCGGCGTACCAGCGGTTGCTCAACGCGGTCGTCGCGCCCGAGGCGTTGCTCGAAACGAGCGCGGTCGTGCCGGCGGCGGCGAGAGTGACGGCCGCCGCCGCGCCCAGACATGCCCGAAGACGTCTCACTGCGTGCCTCCAGAGGGTGGGGGAGTCCCCGGAGCGGGGAGCCCCACCCTCTGGGAGCTGTTGCGGTCACGTCAATAAGTTGGACTAGACCAACACGCCCTTTGGACTAGACCATACGATTTCTTTACCTCTCGTCGACCAGTCGCACAGTGAAACCCCGGTCCAGCGGCAGACTCGGTGCGGTGACGGTCGTGACCTGCGTGCCGGCGTCGTACGACCAGGCGGAGGCGGGTAGTTGGCGGCCGTCGAGGAGGACCCGTGCGGGCGCCCCGTCGCCGTGCACAGTGAACCGGTAGGAGCGGGCGTCCACCTTGCCGACGTAGTCGCCCCTGCTCGCGCCCACCGAGACGGTCGTGCCGCCCCCGTCGGAGTGCACGGAGACCCTCTGGGTGGCGGCGGCGCCCTGGGCGAAGTCGCGGGTCACCCCGTCGTCCTCGTACAGCGTGTAGTGACTCGTGCCGTGGGCCGCCGGATACAGGTCCCAGTCCAGCTCGTGCCGGTCCCGGGTCTGCCAACTAGTCGTCCCCTTCGGCCACATCGGAACGATCGACCCCTCGCGCACGAACAGCGGCAGCGTGTCGAGCGGGGCGTGGTAGCCGTTGACCGTGGTCGGGCCCCGGTAGGTGCGGCCGGTCCAGTAGTCGGTCCAGGTGCCCTGAGGCAGGTAGATGCCGTCGCGGGTGTCGGAGTCCTGGTAGACCGGGGCGACCAGGAGGTCGGGGCCGGACAGGAACTCGTACTTCGCCCGGTCGGACAGGGTGTTCGGGTCGTCCGGGTACTCCAGCCACAGCGGACGCACCGCGCCCACACCGGTCTTCGCCGCCTCGGCGGACAGCGTGTACATGTACGGCAGCAGCCGCTCCTTCAGCTGCAGGTACTTCCTGTTGATCGAGGTGTACGGCTCGCCGTCCAGCCAGGGCTGCTGGTCGGCGGGCTTCTTGGTGGTGAGGTCGGTCGCCCAGCCGTCCATGGTCATGATGGCCGGCAGGAACGCCTTCCACTGCAGGTCGCGTGCGTACATCTTGGCGTCGTGGCGGTAGATGCTGCCCACGTCACCGGTGTTGTAGGCGATACCGGACAGGGTCGCCCCGGCGTAGGTCGGGATCTGCCAGCGGATGTAGTCCCAGGACAGCTTCTGGTCGCCGCTCCACAGCACCCCGCAGCGCTGGGCGCCCGCCCAGGACACCGGCAGCCACGCGAAACCGCGCGCGTCGCTGTTGTCCTCGATCCCCTTCTTGGCGGCGTCGCACGCGTCGAGCGCGAACTTGTAGCCGTTGCCGACCCAGGCCACGTCCAGCTTGGCCACCCGCTGTCCCGCCTTGACCTGGTCGGCCAGCTTGTCGATGCCGTCCTGGGTCCACAGGCCGAGCTGGGCGTGGTGGTCCCGCAGGCCCTTGGCGGTCTGCTCCAGATTCTCGTATCCGCAGCCGTAGCCGTCGTTGACCAGCATCCAGCCGAGCGGCATCTGGTTCTCTGTGTACCCGTCGGCGATCTTCAGCGCGTCCAGGGTGTGCCGCTCGCCCCGGTTGGCGTTGTGCAGATAGCAGTCGGAGTCGCCCGGTTCGAGTCCGTACACCGGTGGCATGAAGGGTCTGCCCACCAACGCCGTGTAGGTGCCGATGACTTGTTTGGCGTTGCCGAGGAAGTAGTAGGCGTCCAGGCGCCGTTCCTGCTGACCGGTGGTGACCGGTGAGCCGAAGGTGTACACGCCCGGTGCGAAGGTGTTGCGGAAGACGCCGTAGCCCGCGGTGGAGAGATAGAACGGCTGGGAGTTGTTGTAACCGCCCTCGTTCCAGTCGAAGCTGTTGGCCACGTACATCGTCTGCCCGCGGTGCGAGAAGCCGCCGTTCTGCTCGCCGCCGCCGAAGAACTGCTCGTCCGCGCCCCGCACCAGGCTCTGCCGCATGCCGCCGGTCGACCAGCGCAGCGGCTTGTCCTCCTGCCAGATCCGGGTGCGGTTGTCGGGCTTGTACAGCCCGAAGCGCAGCGGCTGCTTGTACACGCGCAGCACGGCCTGCGGGGAGCGGATGCCGTAGTAGTCGCCGGCGTCGAAGGACGAGGTGCGTCGCTCCGGGGCGGGCCGTTCGCGCACGATGGCGGTGCCCGCCGGATCGCTCAGCGAGCCGGACGGGTCGGCCTGCAGGCGCAGTTGACCTCCGGTCAGGAAGTCGGCCCGCGCGGTGAGCTGCCCGGCCCCGATGGTGTAGGTGCCGTCGCCGCCCGAGAAGGACGTGAGATCGCCGGCGTCCGTGGTGGCGGGCAGGTACGCGGTGCCCGTGAAGGAGTTGTCGTGCACGTCGTACGGCACGACCACCACGTGGTACGTCCCCGATGCCCGCGGGATCACCGTGGCCTCCGGGTCGGCGGTGCCCGCGCTGGACGCCACCTGCTTGCCGTGGTCGTCGTAGACGTACAGGTCGAAGTCGTCGGACGGTTTCTCCCATTTGATCGACAGCGGGACGCCGCCCTCGGGGTTGTCGTCCCAGTAGCCGTCCGGCACCGAGACGGTCAGGTCGAACCGGTCGCAGACCTTGTCGTCGGGGTCGGCGGACGGGTCGGGACAGCTCTCGGTGCCGCCGCCGGTGCCCTTGGCGTAGACCGGGCTCTGCCAGCCGATGCTGCTGTGAGCGGGGTCGAGCACGGCACCGGAGGCGGTGGCGGCGGCCCGGGCGGGCACCGGGGCGGCGAGCAGGGTTCCCGCCAGGGCGGTCGCCAGCCCCAGCGGTACCCAGGCCGGCCATGGCACACGATGGCGCAGTCTTCGCGGTCTTTGCACGGCGGAACAGCTCCCCTCGCAGCACTGCGGACTGACTGTTCTTGCTGCTGGTGCTCACAAGCGCTCGAAACAAGCTTCAATCGAGCAACTTCAAGCAGGAGCCTCGGGGTTGACGCAGGTTCATGTCAAGAGTGCGGGGCTGGAAGCCGGCCGGACGCGGATCCGGAACCCGGCCGGACACGACGAAGGCCGGCCCCCTCGGCAGCGGGGGCCGGCCTTCGCGCGCGGGTGGCTCAGCCCGCGTTCTTCCGGAGGACGGTCTGGGTCTGCGTGGTCTGGCCGACCAGCCGGTCCCGGTCGTCGCGCAGGTCCGTCCGCACCACGATGAGCGTGCTGCCGAGATGGAGCGGCCGGGCGGTGGCATGGACGTCCCCGGCGGTGACCGCCCGCAGGAAGTTGGTCTTGGACGCCACCGTCGACGTACCGGTCGCCCCCTCGGGCAGGTTGAGGTGGGCGCACACCGCCCCGACGCTGTCCGCCGGCGCCATCAGGGCGCCCCCGTGCAGGGCGCCGCCCGCCGTGCACGCCTCCGGGGACCAGGCCAGGCCGCCGACGGCCCGCTCGGCCGTGGTCTCGCGCAGTTCGATGCCCAACGCGGCCGCGAACGGCATGGCGGCGGCAACTCGGCGGGCGCGGGGACGTCGCACGGGGACGTGGTCGGCATGGTGTACCGCCTTTCGTGAGTGCCACGGTGATCGGGCAGTGTTCCGGTCAGCCCCCGGACGGCTCCTGGAGCATGGCGAGTCTCAGGACACCGCCGCCGATGCCCCAGCCGCCGTCCGTCACCTCCTCCACCAGGACCATGGTGGTGGCGCGCGCCCGCTCGCCGTAGATCTCGACGTACAACTCGGTGGTACGGGTGACGATCAGCTCCTTCTGCTCGTCGTCCAGACTTCCGGCGGGCACCTTGAAATTCGCGAACGGCATGGGTTTTCATCCTTGATCGAGGGGTGTCAGAGGGAACTACCCTGGGTGAGCAGGTCGTCGAGGCCGGCGCGGCGGAAGAACTCGGCGCGGATGCGGTCGGCGACCGCGGAGACGACCTCGCTGCCGTCACGGGCGGGGTCCACGTGGGTGCGCAGCGGGCGGCGGCCGGCGGGCAGCTCCACCAGGCGTACGACGGTCTCCGCGAACTCCGCGGGGTTCGCGTCCCGCGGGATCAGTCCCGCGAGCCGCTTGCCCAGTTCCGACAGCAGGGCGCCGTAGCGCTCGTCGTAGGCCGCCGCGCGCCCGGTGTCGGCGGGGCTGCCGGCGTGCAGGAAGTGGTTCGTGCCGGAGGTGAAGGCGCCCGGCACGACGATCGCGGTGTCGATGCCGAACCGGACCAGTTCACCGGCGTAACTGACCGCCAGTGCGTCCATCGCCGCCTTGGCCGCGAAGTACGGCCCCAGGAAGGGCGGACAGCCGCCGCGCGTGCTGGAGCTGCCGATCCATACCAGCAGGCCCTCGCCCCGTTCCCGCAGCCGGGGAAGCGCGGCCCGGTTCACGCGCTGGGCGCCGAGCACGTTGACGTCGTACAGGTCCGCGAGCTGCTCGGGCGTGAAGGCCTCGGCGGGCCCGGTGACCATGTGGCCCGCGTTGTGCAGCACCACGTCCAGCCGGCCCTCGGAGGCCAGCACGCGGGCCACCGCCGCGTCGGCGGAGTCCTGGGAGGTGACGTCCAGCTCGACGGCGTACAGGGACACGCCGTGCTCGGCCGCGTAGCGGTCCAGGCCGGCCACGGCGGGTGCGTTGCGGCCGGCCGTGTGCCGGATGCCCGCGTAGACGGTGTGACCGGCGTCGGCCAGGGCGCGCACGGTCAGCGCGCCGAAGCCGCTGGAGGCGCCGGTGACCAGGATCGTTCTGGGAGTGTCCGTAGTCATGATTCCTCGATGGCGTGGGGATCGGGACGGGAAGGGTCAGACGATGCCGCCGTTGGCGCGTACGACCTGGCCGTTGACCCAGTGGCCGGCCGGGGAGGCGAGGAACGCCACCACCTCGGCGATGTCGGCGGGCGTGCCGAGGCGTTCCAGTGGCGGCTGGGCGGCCAGGCGCGCGAGTGCATCGCGTCCAGTTCCGTGAGGTCCAGCTCGGCGATCGGCGCGAGATACATCCGGCCGGCCGCGTGGACCACGACATCCACCCCGCCGAACTCCGCCTCGGCCGTCCCGAACAACTCGGCGACCTGCTGTTCGTCGGCGACGTCGGCGCGCACGGCGACCGCGCTGCCGCCGGCCGCCGTGACCTCCTTGACGGCGGCCTCGGCCGACTCGCGGTTGCCGGCGTACCCGATCACCACGGGGTAGCCCTCGGCGGCGAGCCGGCTCACCGTCGCCCGGCCGATGCCGCGCGAGCCTCCGGTGACCACGGCCACGCGGGGCCGGGCGGTCGATTCCCGGGGTGCCGATTCCTGGACGGTCGTTTCCCGGGTGGTTGCTTCCTGAGCGAACATGAGCGGTCTCCTGCCGGACGTGGCGGTACGGGAAGTGCTCCTTCAGCCTGGGCCGCCCTGTCCGGGCCAACCACGGCTGCGCTCACCCTGGGGTCGGTAACCCCTGGATACGCATCCCCCGGGGCGCGACCATGGAGGGCGTGAACCATGCCGAGCTGGCCGCCTTCCTGAAGTCCCGGCGCGACCGGGTCCGCCCCGCCGACGTCGGCCTGCCCGCGGGTCTGCGGCGCCGGGTCCCGGGCCTGCGCCGCGAGGAGGTGGCCCAGCTGGCCGGGCTGTCGGCCGACTACTACACCGAGCTGGAGCGGGGCCGCGGCGCCCAGCCCTCCGCGCAGGTCCTGGCCGCCCTCGCCCGTGCCCTGCGGCTCGGCGGCGACGAACGCGACCATCTGTTCCACCTCGCCGACCGCCCGCTGCCGGCCGACGCGTCCGGACCCACCGCGCTCGTCCAACCCGCTCTGCTCGGTCTGCTGGACCGGCTCACCACGACCCCCGCCCAGGTCATCACCGACCTGCACGAGCCGCTCGTGCAGAACCCCCTCGCCGTGGCGCTGCTCGGCGCGATGCCGAGCGGGCGCGGGCCCCACCGCAGCTTCGTGTACCGCTGGTTCACCGATCCCGACGCCCGCGGCCTCTATCCGGCCGAGGACCATCCGCACCACTCCCGGGTGTTCACCGCCGACCTGCAGGCGGTCGCGGCCCGGCGCGCCAAGGACGCCGACATCACCCGGCTGGTGGCCACGCTGCTGCGGCGCAGTACGGAGTTCGCCGAGCTGTGGGAGCAGCGCGAGGTGGCCCTGCGCCGCACCGACCACAAGCGGATCGTCCACCCCTCGCTCGGCGTCATCGAGCTGGACTGTCACAACCTCTTCAGCGAGGACGGCCGGCAGCGCCTGCTGTGGTTCAGCGCCCCGCCCGGGACCGAGGGAGCCGCCCAGCTGGAGCTGCTCTCGGTGATCGGCACTCAGGACCTGGGTGCCACGGCGGAAGAGCCGGGGCGCCGGGCCCGCTGAGGGAGCCCCGGGACAGCACCAGACTTGTCACGAAGTCGGCGGACCCGTGGCGGATCGTCCGTCGCCTGAGGCACCCTTGACAGCGTGCGCCCTGTTTCGCGACGTTTGAGCAGTCGCGTGCGGAGGGGATGCGGCGCACATCGGAACGAGCGGCAGGACGCGCCCGGCGCGTCATGGGGGGAGCGGTCGCCCATGCGATCCATGAGCCATGATCCACACGCCTCACCGGTCTGTGCCGCCTCGGGCACGCCGCTTGCGGAGCCTGCGGAAGGGCGGTCGAACTGAGGTGGAGATCACCATCCACAGACCCGGCGAGCTGACGCCCGAGCTGCGCGGGGCCTGGCACCGCGCGATGGACGAGTCGCCCGAGTACTCCAACCCCTTCCTCGCACCGGAGTTCGCGATCGGCGTCGGCCGGTACCGGCGCGGGGCACGGGTGGCGGTCCTGCGCGAGGGCGGGCAGCCCGCCGGGTTCTTCCCGTACGAGCGGGGGCCGTTCGGCACCGGACGGGCCATCGGGCTCGGACTGTCGGACTGCCAGGCCCTCGTGCACCGGCCCGGCGTCACCTGGAACGCCGGGGAACTGCTGCGGGCCTGCGGGCTCAGCATCTTCGAGTTCGACCATCTCGTCCAGGAGCAGCGGCCGTTCGCGGCCCACGTCACCGGCACCTTCGCCTCCCCGGTGATCGATGTGAAGCCCGGCGACGGCGGCTACCCGGAGTGGCTGCGGAGCACCTACCCGGGCCTGGCCAAGACCACGCTGAAGAAGGAACGGCGGCTCGGCCGGGACATCGGCGAGGTCCGGTTCGAGTTCGACGAACGCGACCCGGAGGTGCTGCGCACCCTCATGCGGTGGAAGTCCGCGCAGTACCGCAGGACCGGCCGCATGGACCGGTTCTCCCGGCCGTGGATCGTCGGCCTGGTCGACCATCTCTTCCGCGTCCGCGAGGAGCACTTCACCGGAGTGCTGTCCGTGCTGTACGCGGGCGACCGACCGGTCGCGGCCCACTTCGGCCCCCGGTCGAGCACCGTGCTGGCGGCCTGGTTCACCGCCTACGACCCCGAACTGCACTACTACTCACCGGGGTTGATGATGCATCTGCGGACCGCCGAGGCGGCGGCCCGGCATGGGGTGACCCTCGTGGACCTCGGGCGCGGCGACAAGGAGTACAAGGACTGGCTCAAGACCCGTGAACTGCGGGTCGCCGAGGGCTTCGCGGCCCGCCCGCACCCGGTGGCGCTCGCGCAGCGGCTGTGGCGCAGACCGGTGCGGGGGCTGCGGAACACGGTCAACGCCCATCCGCAGCTGCGCGCGCCGGCCGACCGGCTGCTGAAGACGGTGGGCAGGGTGCGCACCGAGGGCGTGGCGGCTTCCCCGGCCGCCCGGAAGAATCGCCTTCCGGAGCGGTAGTTACTGGCAGGTTCTCGTCAAAAGTTCGCCAAGCGGCGGATGTTTCCGCGCCCACGTGATCGGGTCTCCTGCGTCGGCAGAGTCGATGCCTTTCGGGAGGTCCCTGGTGTCCGTACCAACCCGCAGAAGACGGTGGTTCACCGTCTGTGCGCTCACGGCGTCCGCCGCACTGGTCGCTATACCCCCGTCCGCCGCCTCGTGGCGATCGGTGAGCCCCTTCGGCGTGCGGGTCCTCGGCCAACTCGCCAAGGAGCGCGAGCAGTCCGTGGGTGCCATGTCGCCGCACGTGGCGGCGGACGACGATGACGGCAACGAGGCGGACGAGATCGCCGAGGGGGCGGACCAGTACGCCGAGGCCCGCACCTCGCCGGGTGTCGTCGCACCGGGTGCGTACGGTGCGGCCTGGAACGATCTCACCGACCTCAGGAGCACGGGCGGCAGGTGGCGCAACATCACCGACCTGCCGTACAACTCCGACGACCCGCGCTACCGCGACATCGACTCCAACTCCAGCGGCGGAAGCGGGAACGTCACCGGCCGGATCGCGGCGATCGCCGCCGACGACGACGGTTACGTCTACGCGGGCAGCGCCGGTGGCGGCGTGTGGCGCTCGCGCAGCGGCGGCGGCCACTGGCAGCCCATCAGCGACCGGCTGCCCGCCCAGTCCACCGGCGCCCTCGCCCTCGACGGCACCGGCCGGCTGTGGCTGGGCACGGGCGAGGCCACCACCAACGCCGACGCCTACCTCGGCAGCGGCGTCTACGTCCTCACGCACCCGCACCACGGCACCTTCTCCACGCGCAGCCGGGTCGGCGGCGACGAGCTGGAGAGCACCACCATCCACGAGCTGCGCTTCGGCGGCGGCATGGTGTGGGCGGCCACCAGCGAGGGCGTGTGGAGCCACTCCACGAAGAAGCTGAGCGGCCCCTGGAAGCTGGAGTACGCGCCCAATCCCGACTTCCTGCCGGGTGGTTCCAAGGCCGGCGACCCGAACGCGCCGTACAAGAACATCGCCAACGACATCGCCATCGATCCCAAGGACCCGTCCAAGGTGGTCCTCGCCGTCGGGTGGCGCAGCGGCGACGACTACAACGGCTTCTACACCAAGGTGGGTGGCACCTGGACCCGGATCACCGGCGGCCTCGGTGATCTCCCGGCCGACCCCGACAACGTCGGCAACGTCACCTTCGCCCGCTCCGCCGACGGCTCCCGCTACTACGCCATCGACCAGTCCCCGGAGCAGCTGAACACCAACCCGGACAGCGGCCTGGAGGGCATCTACGTCTCCACGTCCGGCTCGCCGACCGGCCGCTGGACGAAGATCGCCGACTACAAGGGCCTGGCCGCCGACAACTCGGCGCTCACCACGGCCGGTTACATGCCCGGCGTCCAGGCCTGGTACAACCAGTTCCTCACCGTAGACCCGAGCGACCCGCAGCACGTGTACGCGGGCCTGGAGGAGGTCTACGAGACCAAGGACGGCGGCGCCAACTGGTCGACGGTCGGCCCGTACTGGAACTTCACCTTCTCCTGCTGGAGCATCGACCCCGCCAAGCAGACCGGTGACTGCAACCCGACCACCCACTCCGACCAGCACGGCGTCGCGATCGGCCGCTACCACGGCAAGAGCTTCGTTTACGTCGGCAACGACGGCGGCGTCTACAGGCGCCCGGCGACCGGCTCCCAGGACGCCTCCGGCCACGCCACCGACTGGACCTCGCTCAACGACGGCACCATCGACACCCTGCAGTACTACTCCGTCGGTATCGGCAAGGACCTCGACCACGGCGGCCTGTCGGTCACCGGCGGGCTCCAGGACAACGGCCAGTCGATTCTGCGCGGCAACGACAAGGTGATGGGCTCCAACTTCGGCGGCGACGGCGCCGACACCCTCGCCGACCCGGCCAACGGCTGCAACATTGCCCAGGAGTACGTCTACCTCGCCGTCCAGGTCACGCAGAACTGCGCGGTGAACGACGGCAGTTGGGTCACCGACGCGAGCAAGGCCACCTCGTACTCCGTCGCCCCGCCCGACAACGCCACCAGTGCGGCCCGCTTCATCGCCCCGCTCGCGGCGGACATGAAGGACGGCAGCACCTGGGTGGCCGGCGGCCGGCACGTCTGGGTCCAGACCCACGGCTACGCCATCCGCAGCGGCAAGGAGTGGACCAGTGTCCACGACTTCGGCGCCGGCCGGGTCGCGACCGCCGTCGCCGCGTCCGGCGGGAAGATCTACGCCGCCTGGTGCGGGCCCTGCAACAACCAGGGCTTCGCCCGTGGCATCGCCGTCGGCAACGCGGACGGCACCGGCTGGCACGACATCAACCTGCCGGTCGACGGCACGGTGCCCAACCGCTACCTGAGCGGCTTCGCCGTCGACCCGAAGAACGCCGACCACGTCTTCCTCGCCGTCAACGGCTTCTCCCGGCACTGGACCGAGGGGCCCGGCGCCGGCGTCGGCCACGTCTTCGAGTCCACCGACGGCGGGACGACCTGGGATGACATCTCGGCCAACCTGCCCGACGTGCCCACCAACTCGGCGCTGGTGACGGCGGACGGCGGTCTCGCCGTCGCCACCGACCTCGGTGTCGTCTACCGCGCGCCGGGCCTCACCACCTGGCAGCGGGTCGGCAGCCTGCCGGCCGTCGCCGTGCTCCAGCTCAAGACGAGCCCGGACGGCGGCACGCTGTACGCCGCCACGCACGGCCGCGGGATCTACACCGTCAAGGTGTGCGACCTCCGCTGACCGCCCGCTGAACAGGAGGGGTGACTCCCGGGCCTTCGAGGGTCACCCCTCCTGCGCGTACGGCACCACGTTCACGTCCAGCGTGAAGACCGGGCGGGCGGCGCCGGCGATGTCCGGTGCCTTGGCGGCCGCGGTGACCTCCGCCGTACCGCCCCGGGTGCCCGCGCAGCGCAGAGTGGCGTGCGCGGTGCCGTCCGCGTCCAGCCGCCAGCCCGATGCCACGACGAGCGCGGGTGCCGAACTCAGCACGCCCGTCCACCGTTTGTCGTCCAGGCGCGGTCGCAGGGTGAGGGTCACCGTCGTCCCGGGGCGTACGCACAGCCGGCGCCGGACCGGGTCACCGGGGGCCACGGAGACATCCGCCTGCGCGGCGACGCAGCCGCCCGAGGGCCCGGAGGCCGTACCCGAGGGCGTGACCGCCCCACCTGAGGGCGTGTCCGTCCTGCCGGGGGACGCCGAGCCGCCCGGGGCATCCGAGGCGCCGGCCGACCCGGACGGCCGCGCCGGCCGGCTCCCGGACGCTCCGGTACCGGCTCCCGCTCCCCGGCCCGTCGACGCCCCGCACCCCGCCAGTACGACGACCGCGGCGATCGCACATCCACCGGCCCACCACCGCATGACAGCACCTCCCGGACTCCCGAGTACGCCTCCCAGGATGCCTCAGCCGCCGCCGCGCACCGCCTTTCCGACCTCGGTGCGCAGAGCCACGAAGCCGGGCAGGCTCCGGGTGGTGAGCTGGTCCCGCTCGCCGGGCAGACCGACCGGCAGGTCGCGGACGACGCGGGAGCCGGGGCCGGGGGAGAGGACGACGACGCGGTCGCCGACGTACACACTCTCGTCGATGTCGTGGGTGACGAACACGATGGTCGTGTCGTTCGTCCGGTGGACTTCCAGCAACAGGTCCTCCAGGTCCTCGCGGGTGCCCGCGTCCAGCGAGCCGAACGGCTCGTCCATGAGCAGCAGAGAGGGCCGGCAGATCAGGGCGCGGGCGATGGCGACACGCTGCTGCATACCGCCGGACAGCTCGCCGGGACGGCGCCGGGCGACCCCGTGCAGGCCGACCCGTTCGAGGATCGTCTCGGCCTCGGCCCGGCGGGCGGCCCGCCCGAGGCCCCGGCGGCGCAGCGGGAGGGCCACGTTGTCGCGGACGGTGAGCCAGGGCAGCAGCGAGCGGCCGTACTCCTGGAAGACGACCGCGAGCCGCTCCGGTACGCCGGTCACCGCAGTCCCGTCGATCGTGATCGTGCCCTCCTGCGCGGGCAGCAGTCCCGCGATGGTGCGCAGCAGCGTGGACTTGCCGCACCCGGAGGGCCCGACCACGCTGAGGAGCTGGCCGTCCGGCACGGTGAGGCTGATGCCGTCCAGGACGCGGGTGTCGCCGAAGTGCCGGCTGACGGAGTCGAGGCGCAGCATCCCTCACCCGGCCCAGGGCTCGTACAGGGTGCCCGCGCTGCCGGTGACCCGCAGGTGCAGCAGGAAGGGGCCCGAGCCGTCGCCCCGGCCCAGGGCGTGGTCCAGGGCGGCCAGCAGCTCGTCGGGGTGTTCGGCGCGGTCCGCGGGGCAGCCCAAGGACTCGGCGAGGGCCGCGAAGTCGATGCCCGTGATGTCCGTGCCGGGGACGGGCGCGATGCCGATCCGGCGGCCCAGCGCGCGCACGGCCGCGTAACCGCCGTTGTCCAGAAGGACGTAGGTGACCGGTGCCGTGTGCCGGGCCGCGCTCCACAGGGCCTGCACCGAGTACAGCGCCGAGCCGTCGCCGACCACGCACACCACCCGGCGCCGGTCGGCGAGCGCCCGGCCCACCGCGAGGGGCAGGCCCCAGCCGAGCGCCCCGCTGCCCGTGGTGAGGAAGCCGCCGCCCGACTCGACGGGCACGCGCGCGTGCAGCGTGTCGCGGTGGCTCGGGGCCTCCTCGACGAGGACCCGGTCGCGCGGCAGCCGGGCGCGCAGCAGATCGAAGAACAGCTCCGGGGTGATGTGCCCCTCGGCACGGGCCGGGGCGGGCGCCTGACGGGGCGGCGGCGGATCGCGGTCGGGTTCCTTCAGTAGACCGGTGAGCCGGGCCAGGGCGGGCCGCAGGGTGGTGACGATGCTGGTGCCGGTGGGCAGCCAGGCGGCCTGGCCGGGGTCGCAGTCCAGATGGAACAGCTCGGTGCCGGGCGCGAGCGGCGGGCCGCCGTCCGCCACGTGATAGGTGAACAGCGGCGCGCCGAGGGCGACCACCAGGTCGTACGGCGCGAGGCGCGCCGCCAGGTGCCGGGCGATCGGCGGCAGGAACCCCTGGAACAGCGGATGCGACTCCGGGAAGCCGGAGCGGCCGGAGAGCGGGCTGATCCACACCCCGGCCCGGATCCGCTCGGCCAGCGCCCGGACCTCGTCCAGCGCGTCCTCGTCGTCCACGCCCGGCCCCACCACGAGCGCCGGGCGCGCGCAGGTCTCCAGCCGGACGGCGAGCGCGTCGAGGGCGTCCGGGGCGGCGGCGAACGCCGAGTGCACCGTGCGGGGCGTGACGTGCTCGGCGGGCCGGTCCCAGTCGTCCTCGGGTACGGACACGAACACCGGACCGCGTGGATGGGTCATCGCGATCCGGTACGCCTCGGCGAGCACGGCCGGCACGTCCTCCGCGCGTTCCGGCTGGCGGGCGGACTTGACGTACGGGCGTGGGAACAGGGCCGGTTCGTCGGCGCCGAGGAACGGCCGCAGCTGGATCAGCGAGCGCGCCTGCTGTCCCGCCACGATCACCAGCGGCACCCGGTCGCGGAAGGCGTTGAACACCGCGCCCAGCGCGTGCCCCACTCCGCCGGCCGAGTGCAGGCTGACGAACGCGGCCCGCCGGGTGCCGAGCGCGTGCCCGGCCGCCATGCCGACGGCGACGGACTCCTGCAGGCCCAGCACATAGGTGAAGTCGTCCGGCCAGTCGCGGAACATCCGCAGTTCCGTGGACCCCGGATTCCCGAAGACGGTGGTCGTGCCGGTGTCGCGCAGAAACCGTACGACCGCCTCGCGGACCGTGGCCGTGGTCATGCCGTCCTCCCTGCGGACGTCCTGGTGCCGGCGAAGCGCTTCTCGGCCGCCAGCAGACCGGTGTTGAGGAGATACCCGAGCGCGCCGAGCAGCAGCAACGCGGCCCACACGGTGAGCAGGTCGGAGCGCGTCTGGGCGTCGGTGAGCGTGAAGCCGATGCCGTCGTCGCTGCCCGGCAGCAACTCCGAGAACACCATCAGGATCAGGCACAGCGACAGGCTGAGTCGGAGCCCCGCGAAGATCCGGGGCAGCGCCGAGGGCAGGATCAGGAACCACAGCCGCTCGGCCGCCGTCAGTCGCAGCACCGCCGCCACCTCGAGCCGCAGCGGGTCGGTGGCCCGGGCGCCTTCGGCCGAGTTGATCAGCACCGGCCATACGGCGCTGAACACGATCGACGCCACCTGCATGGGCGTACCGAAGTCGAAGACGACGACGAACACCGGCACCAGCGCGGGCGGCGGCACGGCCCGTGCGAACTGCAGCGCCGGGTTGCACAGGGCGTACGCCCGGCGCGAGCGGCCCACCGCGATCCCCAGAGTGACGCCGGCGACGGCGGCGAGCGCGAACCCGGCCGCCATCCGTCCCAGGCTCGGCAGGATGGTGTCGACGGCGGCCGGGGTGAGGAACAGATGACCGACGGGCCCGGAGAACCACAGGTCACGGGCGTGCCCGGCGATCCGCAGCGGCGGCGGGAAGTACACGCTGCCCTGGGCACGGGCGGCCAGCTCCCAGCAGGCGACGGCGCCGAGGAGCACCGACCAGCGCAGCAGGAAGGGTACGGCGGCGGCCCGGGGCGTGCCGGGTACGGATCCGGGCCGTGCGCTGCCCTGTGCCCGAGTCATGGGCGGCTCCGCTGCAACGTCTTCGCCTCCGGGCGTGGTTCCTGTGCCCAGGCGAACAACCGCCGCTCCGCGCCGACGAGTACGCCGTTGATCACCAGCCCGAGAGCACCCGCCCACACCACCCCGGCCAGCACGTCCCGCGTGCCGTCCGTCTCCGTCTGGGCCTGGGCGATGAAGATGCCGAGGCCCTGGCCGAAGCCGGAGAGGATCTCCGTCGCGACGGCCAGGATCAGGGCGACCGCGGCCGAGATCCGCACACCGGCGGCGATGAACGGGGCGGTGGCCGGCAACTCCACCCGCAGCAGCACCGCGAGCCGCCCGAACCCGAAGGCGCGCAGGGTGTCCTTGGCCAGCGGATCGGTCTCGCCGAGGCCGTAGACGGTGTTGAACAGCACCGGCCAGATGCAGGCGTAGGCGATCAGCGTCACCTCCGTCCGCGTGCCCGACCCGAGGAGCAGCGACACCAGCGGGATCAGCGCGACCGACGGCAGAGGCCGCAGAAACTCGATCACCGCGCGTACGGCGGCCTCCACCACCGGCACCGCGCCCAGCAGCAGCCCCAGCGGTACGGCGATCGCGCAGGCGAGCCCGAGGCCCAGCGCCCACGCCCGCAGGGTCACCCCGACCCCGTCCAGAAAGGCCCGGTCACCCGCCAACCGGGCGGCTCGGCCGAGGACTTCGGAGGCGGGCGGAAGATAGCTGCGCCGTACGATCCCGGCGCGGGCGACCGCCTCGCAGATCCCGAAGGCCACCGCCGCGCCGAGCAGACCGAGCAGCAGCTCCTGACGCCGTGTCATTTCACCAGCAGAGGTGCCGGATCGACGTCCTTCTTCAACATCCCCTGGGCGCGCATGAGCTCGATGAGCCGGCGCAGTGCGGCCGGGTCGGCGGACGCCGGATAGGTGGGCAGGTGGATGGACTTGGCCTGGTCCGCGGTCACCTTGGCGTACTTGGGCAGCTCGGTGCGCACCGCTCCGGGATCCTCGGCGGCGAGTTTCGAGGCCGCCTCGACGGCACGCCGGAAGCCCGCTGCGGCCTTCGGGTTCTTCTTCACGAAGTCGGCCGTGGTGACGTATCCGCTGGCGGGCAGGCCCCGCGCCGGCCCCGACCCGGCGTCCAGCAGCACCCGCGCGCCCAACTCGCCCTGGATGGCGGTGTCGAAGGGCTCGACCGCATGGGCGGCGTCCACCTGGCCCCGCTGCAGGGCCGGGCCCATCTGCGGGAACAGGATCTGCCGGTAGACAGGCCGGCCGGTGCCCTGGGCGTCCAGGATCGCGTTCAGGGTCAGGGACTGGATGTTGTTGAGGACGGCGACGGCGACCTTCCTGCCCGCGAGGTCGGCGGGTTTCCTCAGTGCCGAGTCCTTGGGCACGAGGACGTCCATCATGTGCGGGGCGATCCGGACGCCCTCGGCGAGGATGCGCAGGTCCAGGGTGCCCTTCTCGTTCGCCTGGAAATAGGTGACGTAGTTCGCGCTCGCGATCACGTTCACCTGGCCCTTGAGCAGCGCGGGCAGCGCCTGGATGCTCTGCTGCACGGGCTGGATGCGCACGTCCAGCCCCTCCTTGGCGAACAGCCCGCGGTCCCGGGCCAGATAGAGGGCGGCGGAGTCGGTGAGCGGCAGCGCCGCCACGGTCAGCTGCTGCCGACCGTCACCTGAGTGCGACTTGCCGCCGCTGTCGCAGCCCGCCAGAACCAGCGCCGCCGCGGCGGCGAGCGCGGCGAGGCGTTTCGTTCCCGTCATTCCCGGTCGTGATCGACGTAAAGGCATACGGGCATGACTACCCAGCGATTGTCATGATCGCTACATATCGGGGGTGGGTTTCGGGGTCCTTGGAGAAATACGAACCGAGTGCTCGCAAGCTGTACGAACCAAGGGGGCGCGTCAGGGGCTGGGCGTGGTTCGGCGGGCGGTGGGGAGTGTGCGCCCCGGCGCGATGGGCGCGTCTTGCGGCGGCGAAGCCGGTGGCCGAGGGGGCGAGGGTGTGGCGGTGCCGTAGGGGCACTCGGCCGGCATCGGGGAGCGGGCCGCCGAGGAAGGACTGCGCGCCGCAGACCCGGCGGCGCCGGCGGAGCGATGCGGCGCGTTGTTCGCCGACGGGCGGGTGAAGCTCCTGGACAGCCCGATCACCGGCTTGCCGCTCCGGGCGGTCGGGACGATCCCCGCCGGTATCTGCCGGGCGACTCGGAGGCGGTCGCGGCCGTGTCCTCGCTGTTCGACGGCACCGTGCCCACTCCGGTATTCGTCCTTCACCGCCTGCAAGTCTGCTGGACCGGGCCTGGCTGGGGCCGGGTGAGGCCGGTGGGCCGGTCGTGCCCGTGGCCGCCGGCGCGGGCCTGGGCGAAGTCGGGGCAGGTCGGTGATGCCCGGTTCCGCCGGGGGCCGGCCCCCGGTTGAGGTCCGAGTCAGGCCAGTGGGCCGGCGATGCGCAAGGGGGGCGCGGACGTGGGGGCCGGGGTGTCGGTGGTGCCGGTGGCGTCCTTCCACCAGTCGGCGCCGTCCTCGATGTAGCGCAGCAGCACGCCCTCGCGGATCGCCCAGGGGCAGACGGCGGCCCCGTGCAGCCCCATGAGCTTGAGCGCCGTATGCCCGACGACCGCTCCGGCCAGGCTCTGCTCGGCGCGCGGCGCGGAGATCCCGGGCAGCTGGGCCCGCTCGGCGGCGGGCAGCGCGGCGAGGGTGCGGACCGCCTCGCGCAGATCCCGGCAGCGCATCTCCCGCTGCACGAACGGGCCGTAGCGCCCGGGCGCCGCCCCGCACAGCCGGCCCAGCTGCTGGAACGTACGCGAGCTGACCACGGCGGTGCGCGGCCGTTCCCAGCGGATACGCGAGGCCACGTCCCGCAGCTCATGGCGGATCCGCCGGCGCAGCTCCTTCAGTTGCTCCGGCTCCGGCGGATCCTGGACCGCGAGGTACTCCTGGGTGAGGCGCCGCGCGCCGAGCGGCAGGGACGCGGCGAAGTCGGGCAGCCGGCCCCGGCCGAAGGCCACCTCCAGGGAGCCGCCGCCGATGTCGAGCACCGCGAGCGGGCCGGCGTGCCAGCCCAGCCAGCGCCGGGCCGCCAGGAAGGTCAGCTCTGCCTCGGTCTCACCCGGCAGGGTGCACATGCGGATCCCGGTCCCGGCCGCCACCCGGCGCAGCACCTCTTGCCGGTTCGGGGCGCCGCGCACCACCGCGGTCGCGAAGGCCAGCGGCCCCGACGCGTGCCATCTCCGGGCCGTGGCCCCCGCCGCGGCCACCGCCTTCACCAGCTGCTCCACCGCCTCCTCGGCGATGGTGCCGTCCGGACCGACGTGTTCGGACAGGCGCAGCTTCCACTTGACGGTGTGCACCGGCAGCGGAACACCACCCTCCACATCCGCGATCACCAATCGAACCGTGTTCGACCCCGCATCCAGCACGCTCACCCGCATGGCCGGGAGGTACCCACTTTCCGGCCGGGAACCCGTCATTCAGAGGCCGCGTGTGTGCACAGCACCGGCCGGCAGGTCCCTCAGGAACGGCTCGCGGGGCAGTCGGAGGCGGACCAGGCACGAGCCGCGCACGGACCGGGGTCCACCGGGCGCCCGTCCAACGGGATGCCGCGCGTACACGATCCGCACACCACGTCCGCCTCGGCCCCGGCCGCCCGCAGCAGTGCCGCGGCCCCGTCGGCGGCCTCGAACCAGGTGTTCTCGACCACCGGCACCGGGACGGACGCGCACAACCGCGCGCTGTGCCAGGCACTCAGACCGGTGACGGTCCACAGGACCCGCACGACGTCCCTCCCGCGGTCCCCGACACCCGTGAGCACCGCCGCGAACGGCGGCTCCTGCATCCGGCACCCGCTCGGCACCTGTCCTGATCTCGGCCCCCGGCCCGTCACCGACCCCGTTGCTGCCCTTAGATGGTCATCACCACTGTCGGCGCGAGGAGCGGCACTTGAGCGGGACGGACGCGACGAGGGTACTGGTGATCGGCGGCGGCATCGCGGGGACCGCGGCCGCGCTCGGGCTGCACAAGGCCGGATACGACGTCACCGTGTACGAGGCACACCCCGACACGGCCGAGGACATCGGGGCGTTCCTGACCCTGGCGAGCAACGGAATGCGCGCCCTGGCCCAACTCGACGCCACGGACGCCGCCACGGCCGTCGGTTTTCCGCTGACTTCGCTGCGGCTGCTCGACAGGGACGGCACCGAGCTGACGCACGCACCGCTCGGCGAGGTCGCCGAACCCGGACTGCAGTACCGGTGTCTGCGCCGCGGCGAGCTGAACGCGGCCCTGCAGGGAGAGGCGGCCCGGCGCGGCATCCGCGTGCGCCACGGTGCCCGGCTGGTCGCCGTCACCGACGGCCCGCACGGCGTCACCGCCCGGTTCGCCGACGGCGGCACCGCCCACGCGCACCTCCTCGTCGGCGCCGACGGGCTGAACTCCACCGTGCGCCGCCTCCTCACCCCCGGTGTACGGCCCGGGTACGCGGGCCAGCGGATCTTCTACGGCTACTCCGGCACCGCGGCCGGCTCGGACGGCACCGGCGTCATCACCTTCGTCCGGGGCGGCGAGACCACGTTCGGATACGCGGTGTCGCCGGCCGGGCAGCCGTACTGGTTCGCCCGCGTGAGCACGGACCCCCTGCCCGCCGGCGGCTGCGCGCACAGCGCCCCGTGGCGCGAGGAACTGCTGCCGCTGCTGCGCAAGGACTCCACACCCGCCGCGGACATCGTCGCCGCCTCCCAGGGGCCCGTCATGGTCACCAACGCCACCGAGATGCCGATCGGCGCGGTCTGGCACCGGGGACGGATCCTGCTCATCGGCGACGCGGCGCACGCGGCCTCCCCGGCGACCGGCCAGGGAGCCTCGATGGCCCTGGAGGACGCCGTCGTCCTCGCCAAGGCGCTGCGCGACCTGCCCGACGCGCAGGCCGCGTTCGCTGCCTACGAACGTCACCGGCGCCCACGGGTGGAGCACAACATCACCGTCAGCGGCGGTATCTCCCGCGGCGGCCGGAACCCGTCCGGTCCGGGTCCCGTCGTGGCCCGTCCCGCCGAGCCGGACGAGACGCTCGTCACCCAACTGGCCTGGGACAGCCCGCTGTCCGCGGTCCCGCCCGAGGGGGACTGACCAGGAGCTCCGACCGGGGACTCCTACGCGGCGTACGCGCGCGAAAGTGCAAGAGGCGGCGCACTGGAGTCCATTGCCGGGGAAACCGCCGGGGCCGGATCGTTCCGTGCAACCGGCCCTTCGGCAACAAGGAGCACAGTTGCGACTCTTGAGCAGAGCAGGCGGCGCGGCGGCCGCGACCGCCGCCCTGGTCCTGGGCGGTGGCATCGCGTCCCCGGCACCGGCCGCCACACCCGCCGACGCCAGCTACACCGTGACCGTGGGGACCCCGGTGCCCTTCACCCACCCCACGGACACCCCCGCCGGCCCCTACCTCGACCGGGACGGCACCTTCCACTACCAGCAGTCCGCCGCCCTGTACGGCGCCAAGGACCCGCGCACCTGGGACTTCTACACCGGCAAGGACTTCGACTCCGCGACCTTCGACAAGACCCTGAGCAAGGCGGTGAACCCCGCCGACCCCGCCGACCGCAACGACGACACCACCTGGCGCTGCAACAACAGCCCCACCGGCCGGGAGGCGACGTACGCGCCGAGCGGGTCCGGCTACGCCCAGAAGAACTACTGCGACCTGTCCGGGGTGTGGGTCGATCCCGACACCGGCGACTGGTACGGCCTGGTGCACAACGAGTTCACCCCGCAGCCCTTCGGCGACGGACTGCACTACGACGCCATCGACTACGCCGTCTCCACCGACCGGGGCCGTACCTGGACCGTCGAGGACCACGTGATCACGTCCCCGTACAGCACCAAGCGCGGGGATACGGCGGCCTTCCCAAACCAGACGTACTCCTACGGCGACGGAGACCAGCGCCTCTTCGTCGACACCGCCTCCGGCTACCTCTACGTCTATTACGGCTCCCGGATCATCGACAAGAGCGGCGGCTGGAAGGCCTTCTACGAGCACGTGGCCCGCGCCCCGATCTCCGCCAAGATGGCGCCCGGTTCCTGGCGCAAGTGGTACGACGGCGCCTGGTCGCAGCCAGGCACCGGCGGCAAGGAGAGCAACATCGTCCCCGTCGACGCCGACCACCCCACCGGCTACACCCCCGCCTCCGCCGAGTACGATCCGGCCAACACCGGCACCGCCGCCCAGCAGATCGCGGCCGGCAAGATGCCGCCGACCTCGCCGCTGTTCGTCATGAACATCGCCTACGACGCCCATCTCGGGCTGTACATCGGCGAACCGCAGGCCGTCGACCAGAGCGGCAACTCACCGCAGTACCTCTACGCCACCGACGACCTGAGCACCCAGAAGTGGCGTCTGATCGGCGACACCGGCAGCTACACCAACGCCTCCTGGTACCGCTGGTTCCTGGACAGCGCCAACCGCACCGGCTCCACGATCGTCGGCAGGTCCTTCCGCTCCTACTGTGCCTTCGGCTGCTCGCACGACACCTCCGGCGAGTACGTCGACATCACCGTCGACTCCGGCACACCGGCGGCCCCGCCGATGGACACGGGCCGCGGCTACCGCATCGCGAGCGGCGCGGGCCGGATCCTCGCCCAGGCGGCCGGCGGCACCGGCACCACCTCGCTGGCGCGGCCCACCGCGACCGGCCGCGACACCTGGGTCTTCACCCCGACCGGCGACGGCGCCTTCACCCTCACCAACGCCGCGAGCGGCCGGCTGCTCGGCGTCGACTCGTCCTCCGCCGCCGGCCGGGCCTGGGGTGCCCGGCCGACCGTCACCGCCGCACGGACCGGCGGGCCCTCCGTCGGCCAGCAGTGGTTCGTGATCCCGAACGCCTCCGGCGACGCCTACCGTCTGGTCAACCGCTACAGCGGACTCGTGCTCGGCCTCTCCGGCACCTCCGGCCGGCTCGCCGAGACCACGCCGGTGCGCACCTGGACGGACCGCGGCGGAAGTTCCGTCGGCGGCGGACGCACCGCCGCCGAGCAGACCCTGTCCCTCACCGCGGCCGGCTTCGCACGCCGCTAGCCGAACTGGCCCCGACCCGCACGGGCCGGGGCTCCATCCCCTCAGCGCTGAGGAGACTTCTGGTTATCCTGCGCCCATGTCGATCAACAACGGGGATTCCGACGCCCAACTGGCCGTGCGCGCGGCCCAGGCGGGCGCAGCCGTGGTCCGTGACCTCTACGGCAGCCGGCTCGCACGCTACGACAAGTCCGCCGGAGACTTCGCGACCGAGGCGGACCTCGCCGCCGAGCGCGCCATCCTGGACGCACTGCGCTCCGCCCGCCCCGACGACGCCGTGACCGGCGAGGAGAGCGGACGCTCCGGAGCCGCCGGCGCCCACCGCCGCTGGCTCGTCGACCCGCTGTGCGGCACCCTCAACTACGCGGTGCGGAACATGCTCGTCGGCGTGAACGTCGCCCTGCGCCAGGGGCCCGAGGTCACGGCGGCCGCGACCGCAGACCCGTTCAGCGGCGAGGTGTTCTGGACCGACGGCGAGGCGGCCTGGGTCCGCAGGAAAGACGGTACGGACGAACGGCTGACGCCCTGGGCCGGGTCCGCACTGGTCGACGTGAACCTCGATCCGCCGTTCCCCAACGCCCCCGGTTTCCGGGCGGTCGGCCTTCTCGCCGACCCGGTCTTCGCCGAACGGTTCCGGCCCCGGGTCATCTCCAGCACCCTGGCGGTGGCCTGGGTGGCCGCCGGGCGCCGGGCCGCCTATGTCACCGACGGCGACCTGCGCGACAGCGTGCACTTCGCGGCGGGGATCGTCCTGTGCTGGGCGGCCGGCTGCACGGTGACCGGCCTGTATGGCGAGCCCGTGCTCAGCGGCGCGGGCGGGCTCCTCGCGGCGGCCGACGCGGAGACCCACGCCGCACTGCTGGAGCTCGTCAAGAGTCAGCGGAGCGAGGGGAGCTGGTCGAAAGAGCCCAGTGTCAAGGGCCGGGCGTACGGGCCGAGTTGAAACGCTCCGCCGGGGCACGGACGGACGCGGCCGCGCCTTCTCGACGGGGCCGCCGTTCGTCTGGTGTGATGCCCGCATGACCCTGGCCGCCGACCTCGCCACGCGCTTCGAACACGCCCTGGACACCCGCCCGGAGACCCTGCGGGAGGCCGCACAGGACTTCGGGCGCATCGTGTCGGCCCCGCCGCTGGCGGTCCTGCGCCCACGGTCCGCGGCCGAGATCCAGGACCTGCTGGAGTTCGCCGGACCCCGGGGCATCCCGGTGAGCGTGCGCGGCGGCGGCCACTCGATGTACGGCCAGGGGCAGGCGGGCGGCGGGATCGTGCTGGACCTGCGGGTGATGAACCGGGTCGGTCCCGTGGCGTACGGCCAAGTGACCGTGCAGGCAGGTGCGTTGTGGCGGGAGGTGCTGGCCGCCACCCTGCCGCACGGCCGCACCCCGCCGGTCCTCACCGACTACCTCGGCGCGGGTGTCGGCGGTGTCCTGTCGGCGGGCGGACTCGGCGGGGCCGCCCACCGGCACGGCCTGGTCGCGGACCAGGTCCTGGAGCTGGAGGTGGTGACCGGGGCCGGGGAGCACCGGGTCTGCTCACCGGACCGGGATTCCGGGCTGTTCCACGCCGTGCTCGCCGGACTCGGCCAGTGCGCCGTCATCGTGACCGCCACCCTGCGCCTGGTCCCGGTCCCTGACCGGGTCCGCCGCTACTGCCTGTACTACGCCGGCCTCACCGACTACCTGGCCGACCAGCGGCGGCTCGCGGAGGAGCAGCGCTTCACCTATCTGGAGGGCCAGGCGCGGCCGGCCGGCGAGCACGGCTGGCAGTACATGATCGAGGCCGTGGCCCCGTACGACGGCCCGTGCCCGCCCGACGACGCCGGCCTTCTCGACGGACTCGGGCACGATCGCGCCGCACTGGAGACGGAGGACCTGGGATACGGCGAGTTCGCCCATCGCGTGGACACCGACGAAGAAGTCCTGCGGGAGACGGGGGCGTGGCTGTATCCGCACCCGTGGCTCAATCTGCTGCTTCCGCACGGCAGCGCCGAGTCCGTCGTCCGCGCGGTGCTCGCCGACCCCGCCTTCCGGGATCTGCGTGACACCGGTCTCGTCCTGCTGTACCCGCTGCTCTCCGACCGGCTGAGGGCTCCCCTCTTCCGTCGCCCCTCCGGCGAAGTCCTGTATCTGTTCGCCCTGTTGCGCACGGCCCCGCCCGGCAGCCCCGAGACGGTCGCGGCGATGGTGGCGGCCAACCGCGCCGCGTACGAGCTGGCCCGCTCCCTGGGTGCCGTCGCCTATCCCGTCAACGCCCTGCCCATGTCGGACGCCGACTGGCGGGACCACTACGGCAGCCGCCGGCCGGCCTTCGCCGCCGCCAAACGGCGCTTCGACCCGCATCTCGTCCTGGCGCGCGGACACGGTCTGAGGTTCTGAAGGTTTTGGCTTCCGAAGGCTTGCCGCCCGCTTGCCTCACCACTTAAATCAAAACATGAACTAAGCAGCTACGTCGGTTACTTGAGCCGTTCTCCCTTTGGAGCCGCCAGATGAGAAGCCGGAACACAAGCCGCACGGGACCGAGATACCTGGGTGTCGCCCTGGCCGTCATGGCCGCGCTGATCACCCTGCCCCTCGCGCACACCCCGGCCGCCGCGGCCGGGACGCAGACCTGCGACACGGCCGACGCCGCCCAGGGACGGCCCGCCACGGCGTCCTCCACCGAGAACGCCGGCACCCCCGCCTCCGCCGCCTTCGACGGCAACACCTCCACCCGCTGGTCCAGCCAGTTCAGCGACCCGCAGTGGCTCCAGGTCGACCTCGGCGCGGTCACGGACCTGTGCCGGATCGACCTGAACTGGGAGACCGCCTACGGCAAGGACTTCCAGCTCCAGGCCTCCACCGACGGCCAGAACTGGACCACCCTCAAGATCGTCACCGGCGCGAGCGGAGGCACGGCGTCGTACGACGTCAGCGGCACCGGCCGGTACGTCCGGGTCTACGGCACCGCGCGCGGCACCGGCTATGGGTACTCCCTCTGGGAGATGGCCGTGCACACCACGACCACCACGACCGGTCCGATCCAGGGCGGCGGCGACCTCGGCCCGAACGTCATCGTCGTGGACCCCTCGACCCCCGACCTCCAGCAGAAGTTCGACGACGTCTTCCACCAGCAGGAGTCCGCCCAGTTCGGCACCGGCCGCTACCAGTTCCTGCTCAAGCCGGGCACGTACAACGGCATCAACGCCCAGCTCGGCTTCTACACCTCCATCTCCGGGCTCGGCCTGAACCCCGACGACACGCAGATCAACGGGGACGTCACGGTCGACGCCGGCTGGTTCAACGGCAACGCCACGCAGAACTTCTGGCGTTCGGCGGAGAACCTCGCGATCACGCCGTCCAACGGCACCGACCGCTGGGCCGTCGCCCAGGCCGCGCCCTTCCGGCGTATCCACGTCAAGGGCGGCATGAACCTCGCCCCGACCGGCTACGGCTGGGCCTCCGGTGGGTACATCGCCGACTCGAGGATCGACGGCACGGTCGGCCCGTACTCGCAGCAGCAGTGGTACACCCGCGACAGTTCGGTCGGCGGATGGACCAACGGCGTCTGGAACATGACGTTCTCCGGCGTCCAGGGAGCCCCCGCGACGAACTTCGACAGCGGCCCGTACACCACCCTGGACACCACCCCGGTCTCCCGCGAGAAGCCGTTCCTCTACCTGGACGGCGACGACTACAAGGTGTTCGTCCCCGGCAAGCGCACCAACGCACGCGGCGTCTCCTGGCCGAACACCCCGGGCACCTCCCTCCCGCTCGACCGGTTCTACGTCGTCAAGCCGGGAGCGACGGCCGCCACCATCAACGCGGCCCTCGCCCAGGGCCTCAACCTGCTCTTCACGCCCGGCATCTACCACCTCGACCAGACCATCGACGTCACCCGCCCCGACACCGTGGTCCTCGGTCTGGGCCTGGCGACGCTCGTCCCGGACAACGGCATCGACGCGATGCACGTGGCGGACGTCGACGGCGTACGGCTGGCCGGTTTCCTGATCGACGCCGGACCGGTCAACTCCGATACCCTGCTGCGCATCGGCACGCCCGGCTCCACCGCCGGCCACTCGGCCGACCCCACCACGATGCAGGACGTGTTCATCCGCATCGGCGGCGCCGGTCCCGGCCTCGCCACCAACTCGGTCGTGGTGAACAGCAACGACGTCGTCATCGACCACACCTGGATCTGGCGCGCCGACCACGGCAGCGGCGTCGGCTGGGACACCAACCGCGCCGACTTCGGCCTGCGGGTCAACGGCGACGACGTGCTCGCCACCGGCCTGTTCGTCGAACACTTCAACAAGTACGACGTCTATTGGAATGGAGAACGCGGCCGGACGATCTTCTTCCAGAACGAGAAGGCGTACGACGCCCCCGACGCCGCCGCCATCACCCATGACGGCATCGTCGGCTACGCGGCCTACAAGGTCGCCGACTCCGTCACGGCCCACGAGGCCTGGGGACTCGGCAGCTACTGCAACTACACGGCCGACCCGTCCATCGTCCAGGCCCACGGCTTCCAGGTTCCGACCGGCTCGGGGATCAGGATGCACGACCTGCTGGTGATCTCCCTCGGCGGCAAGGGCCAGTACGCCCACGTCGTCAACAGCACCGGCGCACCCACCTCGGGAACCAGCACCGTCCCCTCCAAGGTGACGTCGTTCCCGTGACCCATGCCGGGGCGGGCAGCTCATGATCGCGCAGGTCATGAGCTGCCCGTACGGTCGGCCGAAGAGGTGCCCGGGGTTCGAGTGCGCTGTGAGCGCAACACGGACGGTGCGGCCCGTGCGGACGGAGCCGCACCTCCGCATGCCCGCCGAGGAAGAGGACACTCATGGACGCGCCTCCATCACCCACGCCGACGACGAGACCGAGAAGGTCCTGCTGGACGCCATGCGCCCGCTGGTGGACAACGCCGGTTCGATCGGACGGCGGCCCGCCGTCCGGCTGCCCGAGCCCCGCGCGCTCGAACTGGAACAGGCGGTCCTGCCGCGCGAGGCGTTCTTCGGGCCCGCCGAACAGGTGCCCGCCGAGCGGGCCGTCGGCCGGATCTCCGCCGAGATGATCAGTCCCTATCCGCCCGGCGTGCCCGTTGTGGCGCCCGGCGAGGTGATCACGAAGGGGGTGCTGGACTACCTGCGCAGCGGAGTGGCACACGGCTTCTTCATCGCCGACGCGGCGGACCCGTCGCTGGAAAGCTTGCGCGTAACGCCCCGACCGTGACCGGTCCCCCCGTGTGCCGGGGCGCGCGGTCCCCGGGCCGGATGCCTCACGCCGGCGGCCGGCCGCAGGCGTGCCCTGCCCATCCGTGCCCCGTGACCGGGCCCTTTCGGACTGCGGGGGCCGGGGGCAGCGCCTAAGGTGGCGTGTGCGGGCGGCCGGGTGCCTGCCTGCCGGGTCAAGAAGGCGGCCCTCCTGACGAAGACACCCTCGGCAGGGGGCACTTGGCCCTGCTCGACGGTCCCCGGGCCCGGACGACACGTCCGGCGGGCCTGCCACCCCGGCAACCCTATGGGAGACGGCCCGACTTCACCCCGACCGGAAATCCCCCGCGATTCCCGGTTTCGGACGCTCCGGCCCGGGGACCTCGGTACGCGGGCCGTGTCGACGTCATTCACCACATTTGTTCATGTTGTCGGCCGTATGTCCGGGCGTGGCCACCGCGCGTCGCACGCCCCGCTTCGCCGGTGCCGGGCCCACCCCCGTGACCAGCGAGGTCGGGCACACCTGGCCCACCGACGGCCGGGTCATCGGCATCATCACCGGCCCGGAGGCGACCTGGACGGCGTACAGGCCGCACGCCAGGAGGCGCTGGACGGGGGCATGGTCCCGCTCGTCGTCGCATCCACGGGCGGCACTCTCGGCTCCGGCCCGGACGGTCCGGCCGTCCAGCGGACCTATGCGACGGCATGGTCCGTGGAGTTCGACGCGCTGCTCGTGGCCGGTGCCCCGGGCATCGGCGTCGATGCCTACGGCGCCCGTGACGCCAAGGCGGGCCTGCCCACCGGCGGCAACGGCACTCCTGACCCGCGAGTGGGCCTGCCGCTGGCGGAGGCCTACCGGCACGGCAAGGCCATCGGTGCCGCCAAGGGCGGAGAGATCGCACTGGAGGCGGCGGGCATCCCCTCCGACGCGCCCGGCGTGATCGCCGGCGACGGCGCCACGACGGTCCTGCAGCAACTCACCCGGTTGCTCGGCTCCCACCGGGTCTGGGGCCGCTTCCCGTCCACCGCCTGACGGTCCCCAAACAGGTCTCGGCGAACGGCACTTAGCGCCGGCCTGTTCGGTCCGGCCCCGAACGGCGTACCTGAACAGGCGGACGGCGTGGGTCGCGGGTCTGATGGAAGCGTCTCTCCGCCAACCGCTGAGGCAGATCATGCGTCGTCGCAGTTTGGCCACAACGGCCGTGATCTCAGGTGTCCTTGCCATGGGAGGCTCGGCGACCGCCTTCGCCGCCGGCCCGGACCCGACGACCGGCAACGCCTCAAGAGCCCCGGTCTCCTCCTCGGGCGATGTCATCCAGGTGCGGGTCCAGATCCCGGTCAACGTGTGCGGCGGCAGCATCAGTCTCATCAGGCTGCTGAACCCGGCCACCGGCAGCGCCTGCGTCAACCGGTGACGCCGCCCGCGCGCCGGGGGAGTATGCCCACCGCACGTTTGGCGCGGTGGAGACGGGCCGCTCGTCGAGCGCCGGCCGGCACCATCCCCGGGGGTGGAAGGATGCTGCACCGGTCAGGCGGGACGACGGAACAGGGCCGTCCAGAGGAACTCCTGCCCGAACAGCGCGGAGTCCGCCGGTTCCTGCCGCATGGGGCGCAGTTCGACCTCCTCCAGATCGGAGAAGATCCGGCGCAGTGACTCGGGGGTGTAGGCGAGACCGCCGTGCAGGCCGGGCTCGCGGTAGAACGCCGCGTCGGGGAGCTCGGACCCCATCCGCCCCGCGGCGAAGCAGGTGAGCGCGAAGTGCCCGCCGGGCGCCAGCACACGCTCCAGCAGCGCGAGATGGCTGACGCGGCGGTGCGGTGGCAGGTGGTGGAAGCAGCCGGAGTCGTAGACCAGGTCGTACGGGCCGCACAGTTCGCTCGTGCTGTCCGCCGTCAGGGTGAAGGCGTCCCCGCAGTGGAACCGGACGCCTCCCACCCGGACGCCGGCTCCCGCGGTACCCGCCCCCGCCTCCCGCCCGCGCTCCTCGGCCCAGGCGATCGCGGCGGGCGAGAGATCCACGGCGTCCACCTCGAACCCGTGCGCGGCGAGGTACAACGCGTTCCGGCCGGGGCCGCAGCCCAGGTCGAGGGCCCGCCCCGGCGCGATCAGACCGCGCTCCAGGCAGGACACCAGGTTCTCGTCCGGCTTCGCGGCGAAGAACGGCACCGGTTTGTCCCGTTCCGTATAGAAACCGTTCCACCATGCGGCCGCGCCCTCCGTCCAGCGGTCGGCCTCCGGCGCGAACAGCCCGTCCAGGAGTCGTAGTACGTCTTCCACCGTGCGGATGTCCCGGTCCATCCGGCCCCCTTTCCCGATGCCCCGAACCTAGGGACGGCGACGGCGGAACACCAGGTCGCCGGGCTCGGCCCGAGGGCACCGGCGGGCCTCCGAGCGGCCGGCGGAGGAGAGGCGAGGGCCACCCCCCGAAGGACGGCCGACGGGCCTTGCGAGCCCCACGGCGCAGCGGCACGCGGCCTTCCTCGATGAAGCCGAGGGCACTTTCTCGCCCGCTCGCCCTGGAGCGTCTCCGAAAGGGGGAGGGACCGGCTCAGTCCCGCGCCTCGGCCGGGGCCTCGCGGCCGGCCTGGGTCGCATCCTGCTGGACGGCCGGCCGGCGGCGCCCGCGCAGCAGCAGGCGTCTCGCCGGGCGCTCCACCGCCTCGTACAGCAGCCAGGACAGCCCCAGCGACACCGTGAACGCGGCCGTGGTCACGGCGATCCCCGCCAGCAGACCGAAGTGCGGCTTCGTCCCCAGCAACTGTGTGGCGGACCGCAGCACCAGAAGATGGATCATGTAGAAGGCGAACGACAGCTCGCCGAGCCGCACCAGCCGCCGGCGCCGCCACAGCGAGGGCAGCCCCTGTACGTCCGCGACGGCCGCGGCCGGGATGAGCAGCGTGAACCCGGCGATGGTGCACACGGTGGCGGAGTAGCCGGGTGTGATCTGCGGGACGAGGAAATAGCCGATGATCGCCAGGGCGAGCGAGGCCTCGAGACCGGGCCCGCGCCACCGGCCGAGCAGCACCAGCCGCGCGGTGACCGCGCCGAGGACGAACTCCGGCAGCCGGGCCGCGGGGAACGAGTACAGCGGGTACCTCCACCAGTGGTGGGCGTCCGCCCAGGCCAGCACCATGACCGCCGCGACCGACAGACCGCCCAGCACGGTCGAACCGCGCGCGCCGAGCCGGCGCAGCAGCAGGAACAACAGCGGGAAGGAGGCGTAGAAGAACGCCTCGCACGCGAGGGACCAGCTGACCGGGTCCAGCGTCTGCCACCAGGGATGCCACCAGGAATGGAGCAGCAGCAGATTGGACAGCGTCTGCTTCGGCGTCAGCCTCGGCTGGTTCGCCAGCGTGTACGTCATGACCAGGGCGACGGCCAGAGTGACCAGGTGCACCGGATAGATGCGCGCGATGCGCCGCCGCCAGAAGGCGAGCACTCTGTCACGAGGCCGCGCCGACCAGGTCAGGACGAAGCCGGACAGCACGAAGAAGAACGACACACCGGTGGCACCGGCACCGAATCCCCAGGACACGAGGCGGCCACCGGTGCCTCCGAAGTAGCCGAAGTTGTTCACATGGAGTCCGAACACCAGCAGTGCCGCCATCCACCGCAGTCCCGTGAGGGACGGCAGCGAGGGCATGGCGGCGGCTGGGGAATCCCTGGCGGTCGTGTCGCCGGTACTGGCGTTCGGCGTCGTCCGGAACGTCCGGGTCGTCGCCGTTGTCATCAAATCACCTGCCGCAGAGGGTTGGCGTGGGGCGTGAAGGGGTATGTTGCCCGCTCACCCCTGTTCCATCACGTCACATGGCAAACATCACACTCGCTGCCGAACGACAGAGCCCTCCGCATGCCACGGACGCCCGGACCGGGTGCACCCGTACGAGTGACGCCCCACGTCCCGCCTTGATCAGCTCGCGGCCAGTTCCTTCGTGATCCGCTGCAGCATGAACGACCCCGTTGCTGATCTCTCAAATCTGCCCTCGTGCTTGGTGCCGAAGCGGGATGGTGGGCGGAGGATCGAGTTCGTTGGCGGTGATGTTCAGTG